>NZ_JALCZE010000002.1:0-536916 GCF_024586575.1 Chryseobacterium sp. WG23 | reverse complement strand
GTTCGTTGAAAATGGACATATTAATGATTCTATCAACCAAAGATAGAACTTAATTAATCGATAAATCAATAAATGAAAATCGAAAGTTTTTCTTCCGACCATCACTAGGCTTTGGCCCGTTTTTTTATGGTCAAAAAGTTCTAATGGCTTTAGACAAAATTTATATATTTGAGCATGCAAAACCGTATTTCTTCATTTTTACCACTTATCGATACACAGTCTGAAATTTTAATTTTAGGTTCTATTCCGGGAGTGAAATCACTGGAAAAGCAGCAATACTACGCTCATCCACAAAACAAATTCTGGAAGATTATTTTTGAATTGCTGAATGAAGAATTTACAGAAGATTATACGGAAAGAATCAATATTTTAAAGAAATACCATATTGCCCTCTGGGATGTTATTGATTCCTGTGAAAGAAAAGGAAGCCTGGATTCTGAGATTAAAAATGAAGAGGCCAATCAAATTGCTGAGCTGTTGGAAGAACACCCTAACATCAGAGCTGTTTTCTGCAACGGAGGAAAGTCTTATAAAAACCTACAGAAACTTCTAGGAAAAAACTATAGACTTCCAGTCTTTTTATTACCTTCTACAAGTCCGCTTCATACCGTTTCCTTTGAAAAGAAATATGAAGAGTGGAAGAAGATCCTGGAATTTCTGGATTGATGATTCAATACCTAAAATTGAATCGTAAGGATAACAGTCAGCATTAAGATTCCTGCGGAATGACAAATACTAAACACAGTCTATGCACACACTTTGTCATTCCACAGGAATCTAAACGTAGTAAGAATCTGCCTGAGCTGCTCAATCTGTGAGAAAAGATAAACCACAAAAGCCACAAAATATTTTAGACACTTTAGATTTTTTTTAGTTAATATCAAACTGCTGAAAAGTTCATTTAAGTTTTTTAAAAATCTATGATTTTCTTATATATACAGTTAGATTCCTGCGGAATAACATGGTAAATGGAAATTCCAATCATTATCTTTTAACTTCATGGGAATTTGAAATCAGATGCTCAAATATACCAATTGAAGACTAAATATTCCTCTCCTCTGGAGGGGTGGCGAAAATTCGAAGAATTTTTGACGGGGTGGTTAATGGCGTAAATCGATTTTTCACTACAAACCGAAGATCTGATTTAATCAAAATTTCGATGAAAGTATCTGATTTTCTACTGTATATGTGTTAGGAATGGAGAAAGCATCAGTCTTACTATATCAACAATCTGATCAATCTGTTAGGCGGGAAATTAATCAGCTTTCAAGTATTTCCTTAATCCTTTTAACAGTTTCAGCTGATTGCGTGTTCTGTTGAGATTATGCTCAGGATACTGTATCGAATAATATGTGCTTCCATTCAGATAATCTGTCAGAAAACGAACTGCCTGAATATAGATTACTACCTGCGCTGCATAATCAAGATGCTCAAGTTCTTTGAATACCAGCTTTTCTTTTAAATGAAGCAGAAATCCATCTTTTACAGCCCTGTATATGGATGGACTGAAGTTTTTTATAGCACTTCCGTCATCTTCATTGGTTGTATTGGTGTAAGACCTTGCGATATCTCCGAAATCATACAATAAGGTAGAAATCATAATGGTATCCAGATCAATAACCGCTAAAGGACTGAAATCGGTATTAAAAAGAATATTTCTGACATTAGGATCTCCATGTATGATTCGGCGGGGGAGATCATTATTTCTTTCCATTTCAATCCAGTGCCGAGGTAAGAACAGCAAATCGTTAATTTCTTCAATCTCAGTAGAAGCGTTTTCTATAAGGGCTACATCGGCAGCATGTAATGAATCCCTGTAATCTGAAATTCTTTTTTCAAAATTGATGAAATCAGGAATTGGGGACTGGATATCCGGAATATCTCCTGTATTAATGGCATTAAGAAAACATCCTATTGCTTTTGCAGATTCATAAGCAGAGGCTTGATCATGAATTTTAAAAAGGGTTTTTGCATTTTCTATAAAACTGGATAACCTCCATGAATCCATATTTTCATCATAGACGATAAAACTTCCCGTTAAAGATGGAATGGGCTTTATAAGCTGCAGAGGATAATTTCCATTTTCTAAACGTTGATTGACAACAATATGGTTATTGATGATAATCTCCGGCTGTTTGAAAACGGTACGATTAATTTTTTGCAGGATAAACTTTTTCTGTTGATCTTTATCTTCTAAAAGGTAGGTCGTATTGATCAGTCCATCCGTAATAGGGGAAATGTTATAATTATTGGTGCCAATAAACTGATTTACAATGCTGTTTAGTTCCATAAATCTTCCGGGTATCTGTTTTTTTGAATTTCTGAGGTCAGAAAATCTTTAATGCTCTTTTTGTCGTCTGCGTATGTTACTCCCATCCATTGGGAAGGTGAGATTTTCACTTTTACTTTTACCTTTTTTTCATCCATCATTCTCTGTATGGCGAAAGGAATATAAAATTCCTGATCAGGCATCGGGTCTGATTTTATAAAATCATAAAAATAGGTTTCCAGGGTACCAAAAATACCGGGATGGAAAATGAAAAAGTTCATGGATACTAAGGTATCAGGAGCTATTTCTATAGACTGCCCATTTTCTGTATAAATAATTGAATCATTCACCTTTTGAATAGATGTCTGTTCTTCTACCTTGACAAGGAAACTGTCCGAATCTAAAGTACAGATTCCCCTGGCAACAGTTCCGTTACCGCTTAATGTAGTACTTACCGGATAAGCTGCCATAGCCAGCTGTATTGCTGAAATATGATGAAGTTCAATTTCGTCAGCTGCCAGATGATAAGCTTCTTTTCCGTAAAAATCATCTGCATTGATCATTACAAAAGGTTCATGTATCACATCTTTTGCGCAAAGAACAGCATGAGCGGTTCCCCAGGGCTTCTGCCGTTCTGAGTAATCAAAATCAGGAACAGGAATACGATCCATTTCCTGATATACCCAATGCAGCTCAAACCCTTTTGCTTGGGATAGAGCATTAAGCCGGTCAATATAACTTTTGGGAACTAATCTGTTAACGATAATCACTATTTTACGGAAGTCAGCCTCAAGAGCATCATAGATAGAATACTCCAAAATCGGAGAGTCGTTATCGAGTATTCCATCCACTTGCTTGAGACCTTTATAACGGCTGCCTAATCCGCCGGCCAATATAAGTAATGATTTTTTAGAATTCATCGGTCATTCCAAATACAGGTTTACGGGTCTTCCATTTACCATTGGTGAAATCAGGAATCTCAACAACCTGGCCGCCCTTGGCAATAGACTCTTCACTAAGCGGCGTAATGGAGTACCATAAAGCAAGATCATAAACGTCCATTGGAAATTCTATATTCCGTTTGATACATTCAATAAACGTATTCATCACAAAGAAATCCATTCCGCCATGTCCTGCACCTGCCGCTGTATTTTCAAACCTTTTCCACATCGGATGATCAAATTCTTTCATCCATTTTTCCGTATTTTCCCAACGGTGGCTGTGGTTCATTGTTTTTTCAAAATAAATATTTCCCTGATTAAAATCTCCCCATCCGAAATCCTGCCACAATCCTTCAGTTCCCTGTACACGGAATCCAAGGTCGTAAGGCCTCTGCAAGCTGGTATCGTGGGTTAACAGTATTGTTTCACCATTCGCACAGGCAATTTGGGTAGTGACGATATCACCCTGATTGAATTTTACCTTGGCATTCGGATGATTTTCTCCACCTTTAGCATGTTCTACGATATATTTGTGTAATCCTACAGATTTTGAGGAGAATGAAGAAAGCCTTGTTAAACGGTTTCCACGGTTGATATCCATCATCATGGCAACCGGACCTAATCCATGAGTAGGATACAGTTCTCCATTACGTTTTACATAATGTTCAGTTCTCCATTTTGCTTCACTGAAACCTTTATCACCAAATTCAGCTCCGGAATTATATGGGTTCACCCCGTCATTGAAAAGAACACCTCTCAGATCATGCTGGTAGCCGCCTCTTCCATGAACCAGTTCTCCAAACATTCCTTTACGGACCATATTCAGAATAGCCATGATATCTCTTCGGTAGCATACATTTTCCATCATGAAAATAGGAACCTTCGTTTCCTCATATACTTTCACGAATTCCCAGCAGTCCTCAAGCTTAATAGCTCCGGAAACCTCCATTCCCACAATCTTTTTGGCGCGCATAGATTCCACACCCTGCGTAAGATGCCATTCCCATGGAGTGGCAATAACAACAGCGTCTATTGTTTTTAATTTTAAAAGATTTCTATAGTCATATTCCCCGTTTGAAAACTCCTGAGCAGCAGATTTATTATTGTCTTTTAATATTTTCTGGGAAGCGGAAAGCATTCTTTTATCAGGATCTGCAAATGCTACAATTTCCACATCACTGCGTTTTGTCAGTAATTTTACATGCTCCTGCCCACGAAGCCCAACACCGATAAAGCCGACACGCACTTTCTTATCTGTTTTAAAATCATTTGAATAGGCAAATAAAGAATTGGGTACCACCAATGCTCCAAAGCTCGCCAAAGCTGCTGTTTTTAGAAAGTTCCTGCGGGAAGTACTATTGTCCATCTATTTTTTTTCTAAATATATTAAAACTTTTGTAAATCGCCGCGAAGAGAGTACTAGAGTGGGAGAGTATTAGAGTATTAGAGTATTAGAGTATTAGAGTATTAGAGTATTAGAGTATTAGAGTGGGAGAATATAAAATAGCTTATGGAGTGCACATCTGATATCTAGTATCTGGCATCTAAATCTAAGATCTAGCCTCTTACTGTCCAAAATAAGCCGTAATCAGTCTTTCTCTCATTTTATTTAAATACTTAATGTCTTTTGTATTGGACAGAATAATTAAGGTAAGATCATTTTTATCGGCTAGATGTACCCAGTTGGCACTATGCCCATAGCCTTCACCCTGACGTTCTACAAAAAGAGTATGTACAGAACCGAATTTTTTAGGATATACCCAAAATCCAAGTGCTGTATCTTCAAGCTTTTTATCAGGAGTAAGCATGGTGTTTAGGGTTGTTTTATTAAATAAGATATGGTTGAATAAGGCCTGATCAAAGAGTAGAAGATCTTTGGGAGTAGAATACATAGCTCCGGCAGAATAAAAATTGTCAATATAGGTGTTGGTGGGTGTATGAAGAGCAAATACATTTTCACCGTCAGCCGTATAACCATCATCAATATTCCGGATAATATCATTGTGATGAAGAAATCCTGTATTCTGCATTTTCAGGGGAGTTAATATCTGCTCTTTAAGAACATCTTCAAAAGATTTGTGGTATATTTTTTCAATAATCTTTCCAAGGAGGATAAAATCCCCATTGTTATAGCTGAATTTAGTGCCCGGTTTATCGATCAGCTTTTCAGAGAGAAAAGTACTGATGAAATCATCCAGATCCCATATCGTATTATCATAAGCCTGATGAATAAGTTCAGGCGAACTGATGTCTTTGTTTTCTCTCCCACTGCTGTAAGTCAACAAATTTCTTATCGTTGCTTTTTGGGCCGCTTCTCCTTTATATTCGGGATAATAGGTGGAAATAGGAGCGTCTAAATTTATTTTTCCTCTTTCATAAAGCTGCATGATTAATGCTGCCGTAAAAGTTTTGGTCAGCGAGAAGATATGAAACCTGGTTTCATCTGAAAAAGGAATATTATAGTGTCTGTCTGATAAACCTTTGTAGGTAAGTAATTCAATCCTGCCACCTTTAGCAACCAATACACTCCCATTGAAATTATCTTTCTGCACGCAGGAGTCAATGACCTGCTCAACTTTCTGTATCTGAGGATAGGCCAGATGAATCATCATCATCAGCATTCCTGACAGTATTTTTTTCATGGGGAATATATTTTTAGTTTAGTACTGAATTACTTACGTTAAAAGTAATCAATTATTTACGTATTATAACCCATATTATTATATTGAATGTTTACTGATCTATCCATGCTTTTCTTAACGCTAGCTGTTTTGCATTGAGATTAGAGGAAAGACTTACTTTTCCGGTAGTTTCATCATATGTAAAACCAACTTTTCCCAGATATTCTTTCAAAGGAACGGGTTGGGTACCTTCAATAAAATCCCTGAAAAATGTATGTATTTCCGGGAAAGTCATTTTTGTAATTTCATCAAACAGGTCATCATCATTAAAATATTTGCCTTCACCGTATTTTTTCATCAGCTGTAACATTAGATCCTGAGTTCCCATTTTTCCTCCGGAAAGCTCCCGTAATCTGATATCCAGACACATGCCCAGTAATGGTCCTTTTTGATAAAAATTCATATACTGGTCTTGTCTTTCCATGGCATTCTTACTGATCTCCGTGAAAGACAGCTTGTTGTCAAACTCTTTCATACCCTTTATCTTTTCTTCCAGGGTTTTTTCAAAATCCTCCAGGCCAATCATTTTTTGTTTTATAGGCATATGGATGGTTGCATATTCCGTCATTCCCTCATATAGCCACAGATGTTTGGATAGAGAAGGATGTAGAAAATCATAATACTGAATTTCTCCTGAATGAATGTTGAGAGGAGTAATAATATGAAAGAATTCATGAGAAGCGATCCTGTTTAGAGCATTGGGAAGAAACTTCATATTCCCAGACCGGTACAGGCAGACTGTCGATTGAGAATGCTCCAGCCCATCTCCCATGAATCCGCTTTCATTTGAAGGTTCATAGTAAATCAAAAAGGCATATTTGTTTACTGGTAATGATCCTCCCAGATAAGCTTGCTGGTTTTTCAAAATGTTCTCTATCTCAAGAGCTATTTTTTTTGAATAATGCCTTTCTTTCTTATTATAAAATGAAACAAGAACTTCAGTATGCCCTATTTTCAGCCAGGTGGTATCAGGAACACAGTATAAAACAGGGGAGTCCACCAGCTGGCGGTAATCTTTGGCCCATACGATATCTGTATTTTTATCTTTCTGTTTGTAATCCAGCGCAGAAGAGGCGTAAAAATCTTTATTTTTTGTAATATTAATTTGATAGGGAATATCTTTCATTTCCTCAAAATATCCCACCAAAGAATTATAATTGATGACAAAAACACTGTCTTTACTAAATGTACTGCCCGCAGATTTAGCTCCATGGGTATCTTTTTCTAAAGAATCCCATCCATCGGCTACCTGATATGATATTTTGTTGACATGCTTAAGGTCATGTACCATCCAGCTGTTTTGATCCAGACGCTCGACAGGTATTTTTTTTCCTTTTTTATCAGTAGCCACAAGATTAGAAACATACTGACCGAAATTCATGGCTTGATAAAACCCGGGAACCAGTTTGGGAATAATAAACTTCCCTTGTTTAAGGTTATTTTTGGGTGGCGTAAAAGAAACTTTGACTTCATCATTCGATAGATGAAGAAGGTCGATATGGTATGCGTAATTTTCCTTTGATGCTTGGGCAATAATTGTAGAAGGAAATATAACCAGTACAAAAACTAACTTGATCAGGTTATTCATCTGCTTTTGTTTAACTGGTACGAAAGTACAAAAATTGCCCAAGGTTAAAGAGCTTTATTTTTCCGTAAGATACACTTCTTCATAAGGTTGGATCAGCACCCATCCGTTTCCTGAAAACTTCATTTGAAATTCCTCGCCGCTTCCTCTTCCGATAAGACTTTTAAAAGAAACATTTGTTTTCAGTTCCGGGCTGAGGTTTCCGGACCAAGCCACAGTAGCATTAGGATCTGTGAAAACAGGAGTGTCAGGAGTTACCAATAGAGTTAAAGGATCCCCATGCGTAGTGATAGCAATATGACCTGTTCCCGAAAGTCTGGCTTGGAAAAGGCCTCCCGACATCATCCCTGCTACACTTTTAAGCATGGTTATATCGCTCTTTACACTTTGCTCATGCGCTAAAATATCATTGCCATTCACACATACAGCTTCATTATTTAAATACAGAATACGGACTTTCTTCCCCGAATCTGCTACATACAGCTTGCCTGTTCCTTCAGCTTTCATCAGCCTGGCACCTTCGCCACTAATGGCTTTCTTTAAAAGATTACCTATACCTCCGGCCAGCATGCCCTGTCTTTCGAAATTGATATTGCCTACATAGCTTACCATACTTCCTCTTTTGGTCCATACAGCCTGATTATTAAGATTGATTTCTAAAAGGTGTTTGGTTTCCAGCTCAAAATAGTCTCTTTGTTGTGGATTTTCTTTTGTTTCATTAATAAAGGCTTCTATTGAATATTTGCTCATAATTATAATTTTTTGATTTGTTTTCTATATTACTTGTTGATTCTGCATACCTTACATTCTCTTTTATTGCTTTTAGGATTTAAATCCACAAACTCATAGTTTTCGAAATCTGCAAGTTTGGTTTTGAATACTTCTGTAGCTTTTTCTACAGACCAGTTTTTGGGATAATGAAACCCGTCAAATGCTGCACCTCGAATATGTGCTTTAAAATCATGTGAAAATTCATCATCACCAGAATATGTCAGCGCTATTTTGCCGGTTCATTCAATAGTGTAGCGGTGATTATCATTTTTTGAAAATTTTATTTTGTGGCCGGCACAACTGTCATGTCCCAGTAAATAGATGTTAAAGGTAAGATCCTCTTCTTCAAAATCACGGTAAGAAGGCAGGTCATTGCTGTGCAGTTCACTCTTAATAACAGAATCAAAATCCACTTTTTCCCCTGGCTTGTCTATTCTTATTCCGCCCTGATCGCCCCAGTAGGTTGACGATAAAATACAGGCATGGTAATTACCCCACACTATTTTGGAACCCCAGTTAGATGAGGTTTCTTCTTCAATATCCTCATTTTGATCATCCGCATAATACTTTTCTGTTTTTAAATGAAAATCAAACCATACCGATTCATCTTCATCTATTCTGCCACTCCAATTGAATGCGATAATTTGATGCCCGTTAGGATATGGGCTGTTAAGAAAATAAATTTTACTTGCTGTTTCCATCGGTAATTTTTTACTGGCAACTAAAATAAATCTTTTTTTTCTTTTGAAATCCCCGTATAATCACGGTTTTATATTTGATCGTAAATAATACTTGACAAAGGGGTGCTGAATGTCGTATATTTGCACTCCGAAAATTACACCTTGTAATTTCAATAATTTTTAAACCGTAATTTAAAATGAAAACATCAGATTTTAATTTTGATCTTCCTGAGGAATTATTAGCAGAGCATCCATCAGAACACAGAGACGAAGCTAGATTAATGGTTCTTGATAGAAAAACAGAAACTATCGAGCACAAATTATTTAAAGACGTTGTGGATTATTTTGATGAGAAGGATTTATTTATTTTTAATAATACCAAAGTTTTCCCTGCACGCCTTTATGGAAATAAAGAAAAAACAGGAGCTAAAATTGAAGTTTTCCTTTTAAGAGAGCTTGATAAAGAAACTCGTGTTTGGGATGTATTAGTAGATCCAGCGAGAAAAATCAGAATTGGTAACAAATTATTCTTTACTGAAGATGAATCTTTGGTAGCTGAAGTAATAGACAATACCACTTCAAGAGGAAGAACTTTAAGATTCTTATTCGACGGTTCTTACGATGAATTCAGAACAAAACTAAAAGAATTAGGAGAAACTCCGCTTCCAAAATATATCAAAAGAGCAGTAGAGCCGGAAGATGCTGAGAGATATCAGACGATCTATGCAAAAATAGAAGGTGCAGTAGCTGCCCCTACGGCAGGTCTTCACTTCTCAAGACACCTAATGAAAAGATTGGAGATCAAAGGGATTGATTTTGCTGAAGTTACCCTTCACGTAGGATTAGGAACATTCAACCCGATTGAGGTAGAAGATCTTTCCAAGCACAAGATGGAATCTGAAGAAATCATCATTGATGAGAAAAACGCTGAAATCATCAATAGAGCTGTAGAAACCCACAGAAGAGTTTGTGCCGTAGGAACTACTACCATGAGAGCATTGGAAACTTCTGTTTCTTCAAACAAAAAAATCTCTGCTTTCAACGGATGGACGAATAAATTCATTTATCCACCTCACGATTTTGGAGTAGCTAATTCAATGATCACCAACTTCCACACACCAAAATCAACATTATTGATGATGATTGCTGCATTTGCGGGAAGAGATTTCGTAATGCATGCTTATCAGGAAGCCGTAAAAGAAAAGTATAAATTCTATTCTTACGGTGATGCAATGTTAATTCTATAAATTATGTATACATGTAGAGTGTACAAAGTATAATGTATTTTTAGTTTTTAAAATTAATACAATACATAGCGTTATTACTTTGTACATTTTACATTGTACTTTTTACAACAATGAAAGATATCCGTATATTATCGTTAGACCAGCTTAAAGACTACTTTGTATCTTTAGGAGAAAAACCGTTTCGTGCGAAACAGGTCTATGACTGGCTATGGAGTAAAAACCTCCACTCGATTGATGAAATGACGAATCTTTCGAAATCACTTCGTGAAAAAATTTCCGAAGAATATACCATTAATCCCGTGTCCGTAGATCTTCTTCAAAAGAGTGCCGACGGAACAATCAAAAACGGAGTAAAACTCCATGACGGATTATTGGTAGAATCTGTTCTTATTCCAACAGAAACAAGAACTACAGCCTGTGTTTCTTCACAGGTAGGCTGCTCATTAAACTGCGAATTCTGTGCTACAGCCAAACTGAAAAGGATGAGAAACCTTGAAGTGGCAGAGATTGTGGATCAGGTGGCCCTGATTGACAGCCAAAGTAAAATGTATTTTGAGAGACCCCTTACCAATATCGTATTCATGGGAATGGGAGAGCCGATGATGAACTACAAAAATGTAGTGGAAGCCATCAGAAAGATCACCCAGCCAGAAGGATTAGGAATGTCTCCAAGAAGAATTACTGTATCTACATCTGGAATTCCTAAAATGATCAAAATGCTTGCTGACGATGAACTGCGTGTGAAACTGGCACTGTCTCTTCACTCTGCCATCGAATCAAAGCGTAATGAGATCATGCCTTTCTCAGATAAATTTCCGTTAACGGATATCATGGACTCCCTGCAGTACTGGTACCAGAAAACAGGCTCAGTCATTACTTTTGAATATTGTGTCTGGAAAGGAATCAATGACGGGGATGAAGATATTAAAGCTTTAATCAAATACTGTAAACAGGTTCCTTCTAAAGTAAACCTTATACAATACAACCCAATTGGAGACGGAAAATACGATCAGTGCAACAAACAGGCGGAAGAAAACTATATCCGTCAGCTTGAAAATGCCGGAATTACAGTAATGGTCAGAAGAAGCCGTGGTGGTGATATTGATGCTGCCTGCGGACAATTGGCCAATAAAGCGACCGATTAAAATTTCCTTAAAAAACGTTAAAACCCCCTTTACTACATTGTTTAAAGCCCTACCTTTGCACAAATTATTTTGTGATGATGGACTTTTTTATGAATGAAGATGGGTTAGAAAATGTATATGCATGGTCAATTCCACTTCACGCTACAGTTATTTTGGCCGAAATGATTTACAGCCATGTTTCTGAAGCTAAATTATACAGTGGGAAAGATCTCGTTACCAATGTTTATCTGGCATTGATGAATTTCGGTCTCGATCTTATTATGAAAGCTTTTGCAATGGGGGTAATGTTTTTCTTTTACCACCACAGGCTTTTCTCATGGGATTTTAGCATCTGGTATTTTCTGATCTGTTTTATTATTACAGACTTTGCCTATTATGTGCTGCATTATGTAGATCACCGTTCCAGAGCATTCTGGGCTGTTCATATTACACACCACAGTTCAGAGTATTTTAACCTGACAACAGGATTCAGAAGCCCTGTTTTGCAGCCGCTTTACAGGTACTTATATTTTTCTCCTCTGGCCTTTTTGGGCTTTAATCCCTGGCATATCATGGTGGTTTATGCCATCGGACAGGTATATGGAACCTGGGTACATACACAGACCGTGAAAACTATGGGAATCCTGGAATATATTCTGGTAACACCTTCTCACCACCGGGTACACCATGCCTGCAATATTAAATATCTGGACAAAAACATGGGAATGTGTCTTATTATCTGGGACAAAATGTTCGGTACTTTTCAAAAAGAAGATCCTAATGTTCCCATCAAATACGGAATCTATCCCAAAATGCCGGACAATAGACCGGATACCGTTCTTTTTTATGAATGGCGAAAAATCTGGAAAGATCTTAAACAACCGGGATTAAAATTCACAGACAGAATCAATTATATTTTTAATTCTCCGGGATGGAGGCATGACGGAACGGGAAAGACCGTAAGACAATATCAGAAAGAGTATTTTGCAAGACAGGCTAAAAAGAAAGAACAGCCGCAAAATCAGGAAGAACAGAAAATTGCTTAACCTATAAGTTAATTTTAAATAAAAATCTATCATGAGAGCGGGCTTTTGGCCCGTTTCCTTTTAAACTACCTTGTAAAATCTCCAATTTGCCACCCTCTGGAGAAGGAGAATGACCACACGTCAAATTTGTGGCTCTTTCCATAAAATAAAATTAATGATCAAAAAGTAACTACATTTTTAACACCTCACACCAAGAATCTCGTCTTCTCCTTATTTAAACCTAAAGCTCTATTTTTGCCTAATGAAAAAAATCCTTCTGGTTATTAGCCTTATCCTTGGTCAGTCCGCATTTTCACAGCAGACTGATTTTCTGAAAATAAAAAAATACAGAGTCAGCTATCTGGATCATAAAATTGAGGAAACCTCCGGATTGAATATGTTTAACGGAAAATTATATACTTTCAACGATAGTGATAACGCTCCGGAGCTGTTTGAGATCAGCAAAACATCGGGAGAGATTTTACACACTTTAAAAGTTGATGCTAAAAATACTGATTGGGAAGCTCTTACCAATGATGGTACTCATTTTTATATAGGAGATTTTGGAAATAATGACGGAAGCAGGAGGCATCTTAAGATTTTTAAAGTGCCCGTACAGAACGACAGCCTGCAAAACAGCAGATTAAAGGAAATTCTGTTTCACTATCCGGAGCAGACCGATTATATATCGAGCTACTATAATACAAATTTTGATGCAGAAGCCATGGTATATGCCCATGGAAAAATTCACCTCTTTACAAAAGAATGGGCTTCAAAGGCCAGTACACATTATACCATAGATCCTGAAGTATACGAAAAACAAGGAGCTGTGAAAGCAGAATCTTATAAAGCCAATTTCATGGTAACAGATGCTGCTTATTTTGATAAAAAACTTTATTTAGTTGGTTATACCAAGAAAACAGAGGTTTTTCTGGATGTTTTTACAGAAACAGAGCCAGGTGTCTTTTTTAAAGAAAAGCCAAAGCATTATTACCTTGGAAGTTCTACGGCCATTGGTCAGATAGAAGGAATAGCAGTGGATGAAAACGGGATTTATATTTCCGGTGAAAAATTTAAATATTCAGTAGTGAGAACAAAGCAGACATTTTATTTTATTCCTAAAGAAAAACTCAAAGATTAATTTTTCTTAAAATTGACCGAAAAAAATTATCTTTGTGAGAATAAATAATTATTCACCCAGCATTCGCAGATTGTGGCAAACATTGTAGAAGACATTAAGCAACCGATCAATGAGGAAATGAAACTTTTCGAACAGAAGTTTTATGAATCAATGCAGAGTAAAGTTCCCTTATTAGACAAAGTCACCCGCTTTATTGTTACAACCAAAGGGAAACAGATGCGACCTATGTTTGTATTTCTTTGTGCCAAACTGGTGGGGAATGTTAATGAAAAGACCTATCGTGGCGCCTCTATGATCGAACTGATTCACACGGCTACCTTAGTCCATGATGATGTGGTGGATGAAAGTTTCAAACGCCGTAATTTCTTTTCTATTAATGCTTTATGGAAGAATAAAATTGCTGTTTTGGTAGGGGATTACCTTTTATCAAAATCAGTATTATTATCTACAGATCATAAAGATTACGATTTATTGGGTGTCATTTCCAGAACAATTCGCGAAATGTCTGAAGGAGAGCTTCTTCAGCTTGAAAAAGCCAGAAAACTGGATATTACAGAAGATGTCTATTATGAAATCATCCGTCAGAAAACAGCTACCTTAATTGCTGCCTGCTGTGAAATTGGAGTTCTTTCCAATAATGCAGACGAAATACTTGCTAAAAAAATGCAGAATTTTGGTACTTATACCGGGATGGCTTTTCAGATTAAAGATGACCTTTTCGACTTCTTAAGCTCTAATGTAATTGGGAAGCCTGTAGGAATTGATATTAAAGAGCAGAAAATGACCCTTCCTTTGATTCATGCTTTGGAAACAGCCAGCGAAAAGGATAAAAAGTATTACTTTAATACCATAAAACGCTATAATAATAATCCTAAAAGGGTAAAAGAACTTATAGAATTTGTTAAAAGTTCCGGAGGATTAGAATATGCAGTAAAAACTATGAAAGAATTTCAGCAAAAAGCTAAAGATATTCTTAATGAATTTCCAGACTCTGAAGCACGAAGCTCTTTACACAGTATGCTGAGCTATGTTATCGAAAGAAAATTTTAAAAGTTAAAATAAATAATAAAAAAATCGGAATGCAGTAAGCATTCCGATTTTTTCTTTTAAATTTTCTGAATCGTTACATTGGTTACGTTCCCGCTTCCGGTACTTCCGGTTTCCGTTGCTAGAACTGTACAGTTTTGATTAGGTGCAGCTGTAAAACGGATTTGATAACCGGCAGTAGGAATAACAAGCATCGTAGTATAATTCATAAGTTCTCCTACGGTTCCGGAGGTTGCCGTAGCGTTATAATGGCTTCCCCTTCCCAGATAATTGGCATCAGGAACAGGACGTACTCCCAGAAGCAGCTGGGTTCCGGCTGCCGCATTTGAGAAACTGGCCTGCAGAGTAATCAGATAATTGCCTGGCTGGTTGAACGTTAAAACTCCTGTACCTGTATTATAAGAATAAAATGGTGAAGTTGCTAACGGAGTAGAAAACAGTAACGTAGTAATAGAAAGGGTTGTAAGGCTTTGACTGGCAGTAAGACGGGCATGAAATAATGAATAATCTGTAAAATTGATGGTCTTTAATACTCCGTTTGCATCGGCTACTACAACTCTGTCATTTCCTCCCACTCCAATATTGGAATTAATATTTCGAATTCTGACATTTCCCGAGCCAACATCCAGTTTGTCTGTAGGTACGGTAGTTCCAATACCGGTATTTCCTGTTCCCGTTACAACAAAATCATTAGCCTGCTGCAGTACAGAAGGACTTCCCGTTGTTGGATTGTCTTTTGCTGCATCAACGTGGAAAACAGCCTGTGGATTATTTGTATTAATCCCTACTTGTGCAAAAGTAAGCATAGGAAATGCCAAAGCATTTGCCAATACTAATAATGTAATTTTCATCTCGTTTTTTTTGAAATTTATAGGAGTGAAATTACAAATATGACAGCTAAAAAACAAGTATTTCATTCATATGTGAGTTATTTTGCTTGTTTAGATGGTTTTTATTTATTAATTTTAATGTTTACTTAATTAATTGGTAATATTAAACTGTTTTTAATTCAATAAATAGAATAATATTAATTAAAGTATTTTCATGGTTACAATAATAACGGCTAGAACTATACAAAATAAAGCGAATAAAAATAAATAATCCGCAATAGTCTCAAACTGGCTTTCCTTCTTTTCTTCTCTTGTTCTGATAGCCAGAAATGAAAAGAAACAGCTGCATGCAAAAAGCAGGCACGCAAGCCCGGCGAATTCGTCTAAATATGTATTGCGACTGATTTTAGTGATTTTTAGTGAAGTGATAATGATCAGCGAGAATCCTAAAAGATTGCTTGAGGCATTAAGGATATGAGGGGACTTTTTTTCCATCTTTTACAATTTTTATCAAAATAAAGCACAATTTTTTTTATTATCAAATTTTTAATAAAGATTATTAAAAATTAAAATTAATTTAAAAATTGTATATTAGCAAAATACTTGAAGAATAAAAAACTTTTTTACTTAGCTATGCAAACAACCTATATTGAAACACAGCAGATATCCTTTCAAGATTTTAAAAATCAGATACTTGAAGACTATAAGTTAGGAAGGATCTCCCGTGAAATGTCTTATCTCGGAAGGAGAGAAGTTCTCACAGGAAAAGCTAAATTCGGAATTTTTGGAGACGGTAAAGAACTTCCTCAGTTGGCAATGGCGAAAGTTTTCAGAAATGGAGACTTCCGTTCAGGATATTACAGGGATCAGACTTTTGCATTAGCAGTAGATGCTTTGACAGTAGAAAGCTTCTTTGCACAGCTATATGCTGATACAAGTGTAGAAAGGGAACCTGCTTCCGCCGGAAGACAAATGAACGGACACTTTGCAACAAGAAGTTTAAATGAAGACGGAAGCTGGAAAGATCTTACAGCACAGAAAAATATTTCTTCTGATATTTCTCCTACTGCAGGACAAATGCCAAGATTATTAGGATTGGCTCAGGCTTCTAAAGTGTATAAAAGTGTATCCTTTGAAGGTTCTGAGAAATTCTCGAAAGGAGGTAATGAAATTGCTTTTGGAACAATAGGAGATGCCTCTACGGCAGAAGGTCATTTCTGGGAAACTTTGAATGCTGCATGTGCACTTCAGGTGCCTATGATCGTATCCATCTGGGATGATGGCTATGGAATTTCAGTTCCTACTAAAAATCAGAGAGCTAAAGCTGACATCAGTGAAATGTTAAGCGGTTTCCAAAGAAAAGAAGGAGAAAACCAGGGTTGCGAGATTATTCAGGTAAAAGCCTGGGATTATCCTGCTTTATTGGATGCGTATGCAAGAGCTGAGCATTTTGCAAGAACAGAAAGTGTTCCTGTAGTAGTTCATGTAATAGAAGTTACACAGCCTCAAGGGCATTCTACATCAGGATCTCACGAAAGATATAAAAATGAAGAGCGTCTTGTTTGGGAAACGCAATTCGATGGATTAGTGAAATTCAAAGAATGGATTTTGAACTATTCTATTGAAATTGATGGTAAAGACGAAGTTATTGCTACCGTTGAAGAATTGGATGCTATTGATGATGAGGCTAAAAAAATAGCAAAAGCAGGCCAGAAAGTGGCTTGGGACAGCTACCAGAAAACAATTACAGATTTAGTTCAGTCCATTTTACCTTTAGTGGAAAATCTTAAAGGCCAGAATACTGAAGTTGAAACTTATATTGTTCAATTTAATAAACTGGTTTCTAAAGCTAAAAAAGATGTTTTCCATTTAATCAGAAAATCTTTACTGGCAACAAGAGGAACGCATTCTGCAGAAAGAAATCAACTGATACAGAAGTACAATGAAGTTTTTGAAATTGAAAAAGACAATTATTCTTCCCACCTGTACTCCCAGTCACAATGGAAGGCTGAAAATGTAAAAGAAATCAAGCCTGTTTACTCAGATAGCTCTGAAGATGTAGACGGAAGAGTAGTGGTAAGAAATAACTTTGATAAAATTTTTACAAAATATCCTGAAACCTTAGTATTTGGTGAAGATGCCGGAAATATCGGTGATGTTAACCAGGGGCTTGAAGGAATGCAGGAAAAGTATGGCGAATTACGTGTAGCTGATACCGGAATTCGTGAAGCTACCATTCTTGGTCAGGGGATTGGTATGGCAATGAGAGGGCTACGGCCTATTGCTGAAATCCAGTACCTGGATTATGTCCTTTACTGCTTACAGGGAATGAGTGATGATCTGGCAACCGTACAGTACAGAACAAAAGGTGGTCAGAAAGCTCCTGTAATCATCAGAACAAGAGGTCACAGATTAGAAGGAATCTGGCACTCAGGTTCTCCAATGGCGGGGATTCTGAACCTTTCAAAAGGGATCCTGGTATTAGTTCCGAGAAACTTAACTAAAGCTGCAGGGTTCTACAATACGATGCTTCAGACGGACGAACCTGCTATTATTGTAGAATGTCTGAACGGATACAGATTAAAAGAAAAACAACCTGATAACTTAGGAGAATTCACTGTTCCTGTAGGTAAAATTGAAGTGACCAAAGAAGGGAAAGACGTTACGTTGGTAACTTATGGTTCTACCTGGAGAGTAGTTTCTGAAGCCGCTGTTGAACTGGAAAAATTAGGAATTTCTGCAGAAGTTATTGATATCCAGTCATTAATTCCTTTCGATTTATCTCACGAAATTGCTGAAAGTGTAAAGAAAACCAACAGATTAGTAGTGATTGATGAAGACGTTGAAGGAGGAACTACAGGATTTATCTTACAGCAGATCTTAGAAAAGCAGAAAGCATTCAGATACCTGGATTCAGATCCGTTAACGATCTCTGCTAATGATCACAGACCAGCGTATGCAAGTGATGGAGATTACTTCAGCAAGCCTTCTACAGATGATATGGTAGAAAAGATCTATGCTATGTTCAACGAAACAAATCCTCAGAAATATCCTGCGATATTCTAATTGGGGTTTAAAATAAAAAAACGGCGAGCTTTCAGATTTCTGAAAGCTCGCCGTTTTTCATCATAAAAAGTAGATCTGAAATTTTAATCTGCTTCAGCCAGAGTGATCCGTAGCTTATTCAACGTATTCATTAAAGTGATACTTGCTGTCAGTTCTACAATCTCCCGCTCTGAAAAATGTTCAGCCAGTTTTTCTTTGATCTCATGCCAATCATCAGTATGGTGAATGACAGCCTCTGCCCAGCTTAAAACAAGCTTTTGCTTAGCATCAAATGCATGGGTATGCCTCCAGCCGGGTAGCCTGTTAATAACATCCTGCTCAAAACCAAAATTGAGGAGCTCTTTAGCATGGTAGCTGCAGCAATAGGGACATCCATTGATCTGTGAGATCCGTAGTTCTACCAGGGCAATAAGCTTTTCTTCAATCCCGGATTTTCGGATGCTTGTATGTGCTTTATACAGATGACCAATGGTTTCTTTAGCTATTTCTTTATAATTCATAATGGAAATTTTATACAAATTTGCACTATAAACTCATCAATAGCTATATACTTACTTTTCCGTTCTATACTTACCTTTTTGAAAGTACCCTTGGATGAAGCTCTAATTATTAATAAAATTGTTTCACCGTCTCAATAGCTTCTGTTTCAGGATCAACAAACAGGTAAACACATCCGTTATCGTGGAACAGATCACAGTCTTTAATGTCCATTTGTCCTAAAAAGAAGAAAGGTTTGTCGTTTTTAATCGGCCAATTAGGATTTTGTATCCATTGAGGAGGTTTCGTCTGATATTTAAAAAGATGAGCATACCGTTGTTTCATATAGAGCTTTTGATCAGCTTTTGAAAGGGTTTTATCTTCCGGTAAAATGTATTTTTCAATAAAGTCTGGGTCGGCATCTATATATTTGGGGCTTGTACTTAGAATCAGATTATACTCATCTGAGTATTCGGTTGAAGAAGTAAATTCAACTCCTATTTTTGAAAGAAATAGCTTTACAGCTCCATGGGCGTTTAATTTTCCGACAGAACTCTTATAATCTTGTTCTGCCAAAAATAAAAATGGATTTGTATCCTGTAAATAGGTTCCTTGCCAAGTAATGCTAGGGTCTGAAAGGATTTTTTCTAAATCCGGATTGGTATAAAGCTGTTGCTCAAAATCTTTTTCAGAAATTGTATTTCCAACAAAGTCTTTCAAAATCTGTATCCCGTCTGCCATTTTTAAATATACTGTCTTTATAGCTTATGATTAAATTATATATGACGTTATTTTAATTTTATAGTAGTGATAATATAAGTTGAAATGAAACTAAAGGCTGTCAAACATTAACAGCCTTTTTACTTTCTTTATTCAGCATGCTACAATCCTTTGTAGGCAATTCTTTAACCTGGTATTTTGCTTCCCACTCCTCCAGCAGGTATAAAATAGGCAGTAAAGCCAGTCCTTTTTCTGTCAGGGAATATTCTACCCTTGGAGGAAGTTCTTTAAATTCTTCACGAATCACCAGGCCATCACTTTCCATTTCCCGTAATTGATCGGTCAGCACCTTTCTTGAAATAACATTAATGCGCACAGCAAGCTCTCCAAAGCGTAATCTCCGGTCTTTGATCACCAGTACAATAATGGGTTTCCATTTGCTTCCCAATGCAGCCATTGCCTTACCCAATGGGCAGCTGTATTGCATTAATTCATTCTTTTTCATAGGGAGATATCTATTTTAAGCACATATAGAATTGAGATTCCATATGTTACTTTGATGTTACTAATGTAAGTTACTGCGAAGTTACCACTATTTTTTTAATAAAAGATACAAAAACGAACTATTATTAGTTACTTTGTGTAACAATTATAAAACAATATTAAAAAATGAGTACATCATCATTATTTAAACCGTTTCAATATAAGAATTTACAGCTTAAAAATAGAATTGTAATGGCTCCCATGACCAGAGCACAATCTGATAATGGAGTTCCTACACAGAATATAGCAGACTACTATGGGAGAAGAGCAGCTTCAGAAGTTGGATTGATCCTTTCCGAAGGAACCGTTATCAACAGACCCGGATCAAAAAATTTACAGAATATCCCGGATTTTTATGGAAATGAAGCCTTAAACGGATGGAAAAACGTCATTGATACCGTACATCAGCATGGAGGCAAAATGGGTCCACAGATCTGGCATGTAGGGGATACAAGAATGTCTGAAGATTATCCATTGGTTGCTATGGAGAAAGCTTCTACAATGACGATTGAAGATATCCAGGATACCATTGCCCAATTTGCGGCATCAGCGAAATCTGCAAAAGACCTTGGATTCGACTGTCTTGAAATTCACGGAGCACATGGCTACCTTATTGATCAGTTTTTTTGGGAAGTAACCAATACCAGAACAGACGAATATGGAGGTAAAACATTAAAAGAAAGAAGCCGATTTGCCGTGGAGGTAGTAAAAGCCATCAGAGCAGCAGTGGGAGAGGACTTTACCATTATCATCCGTCTTTCACAATGGAAACAACAGGATTATAAAACGAGGTTGGCATTTACTCCCCATGAAATGGAAGACTGGTTATTACCTTTAAAAGAAGCTGGAGTAGATATTTTTCATTGTTCACAACGCCGTTTTTGGGAACCTGAATTTGAGGGTTCTGATTTAAATTTTGCAGGTTGGGCTAAGAAAATTACCGGGCAGCCAACGATTACGGTAGGTTCTGTGGGATTAAACGGAGATTTTCTTAATGCTTTTGCAGGTAAAGGGACAGAAAAAACTGACCTTACAGAACTGATCAGAAGACTTGATCATGAAGAATTTGATCTTGTGGCAGTAGGAAGAGCAATCTTGCAGGATTACCAATGGGTCCAAAAAATCAAAGAAGGAAACACAGAAGAACTTCTTGATTTCTCAGCAGAAAGTATGGGCGTATTATTTTAAATAGAGTGGTGAATAGGGAATGAGTTTCGCTGTCAATTTTTTAACAGCATATTTTATTCACTGCGAAGCAAAATTGACGGTTCACCATTCGGTTTAATCATCATAATTCACTTTATTTTATATTTAATTTTTTCACCTATTTATTAAAGAACCGGCTTTCAGAATTTCTGAAAGCCGATTCTATTTTTAATCCTGTATCCACATGCTGTAGGGCAGATTCACAAATCCAGTACATTGGTTTCCGAACTCTTTAGCACTATGTGCGAATAAGTTAACATATCACTTATAATTTTGCACAAAAAAGCACTTAGTATGGGCCAGTTAAAATAAAATAAACCCGCTCCCGGAAAATCCGGGAGCGGGTTTTTAACAGATTTAAATATCTAAAACTGCCTTATAACGACAGAAGTGATTTCTTATAAACCAATATTTTTTGTTGGCTTCAACTGCTTCAGAATACTTTTTGGAATTGCATTTTTGTGAACCAAAATAGCGGTTGATTTATATTCAACATAAGGTCTTGATACATAAAGGTATCCTGCAAAGTCATTGGTAACTCCCCAGGAATTTTTCACCATATAATATTCTTTACCGGTCTGGTCTTTTGCCAAACCTACGATATGCATACCGTGGTCATCGGTAGTAGAAAGGTTGTTTAGAGCTTTCTGACGCATATCTTCAGTAATTGTTTTATCCTTTTTAGGCTCTGTAAACAACGTCTGCTTATTTTCAGCAGTAATTTGCTCTAAGTCCATATCAGGAACATAAGCCACTCCATTTTTGTAAGAGAAATAAGGCTCGGAAACATCAGTTGCCCAGCCGATAGAATATCCTTTATTTACGGCATTGTCGATGATAGAAGTAAAATCTTTCATCGGAACATTCCAGTCTGAATCATGGCTCCAGTTATCAGGAATTGGAACTACGAATTTTTGGTAATAAGGATAATCTTTGTAAGAAGATAATTCTACATAATCTTCAGGATTAATTCCCACCACTTCTTTCGCGAATGTTTTAGGAGTGTAGTTTTTCCCTTCATATGTAAAATTAGCAGGTACCTTTCCTAAATATTCATCAAGAATAGCATCCACAGAATCCATCCAGTTATCAGAAAGTTTTCCTTTTGAAGAAGCCTGAACCAGGCTATCCAATACCGGCTTTATTTTCCCCTGCATTTCTTTGAAGTTGTTTACCGTTTGTCCGGATTTTAATCCAGAATAAACATCTTGAGGAACAGCTCCGTACTTTTTGTACATATTGATTACATCGTGAAGTTCTCCACCGTCACCCCAACTGATAGCTCCGTTATTTAAAACATATAACTTTGCTTTATCATGATAAGAGTTTCTGGCCGTGAAAATTTCAGCAAGATCTACAGGCTTTTTGCCCATTCTCTGCATTTCAGATTCAAGGAAAGAATTTCCTGAGTAGCTCCAGCAAGTTCCTGATGAACCCTGGTTCTTTACAGAAGTAGCACCAACGTCCTTTAGCGTTGTGAACTGAAAATTAGCATTTTGTGAGTGGTTGTTTTTTAACTTATTGATTAAGTCATCTTGGGCAAACATCATACTTCCTGCAGACAAAACAAAAAGCAATGATGCGATTTTCGCATTTTTCATTACTATAAAAAGATTATTTGTATTAATAGTCGTTGATAATAGAGATTTGTTACAGAGGGAAAAGTTAAATTTAAAATGAAATTTTTTATAAAAAAGAGAAATGATTAAAAAAGCTAATAATGAACTTTTTATTTTAACCACAAATCGAAGATTATCTCCTTTCAGTCGATGAATGTTATTTCGACGTAGTCAAAAGTTACAAAGTTTCTTGAACACTTAATAATGTTATGAAAATAAGCTCACTAAAGCTCACGTAAGTTTTAAAAAAATCAAAAATTTTTTACTTAAGTGTACTTTTTATTTTCAATCAGTTTAAACTTAAAATAAACTAAAGTGTTTATAACGTTTCATTCAGCTTTTGTGACTAAATTTTTAATTAGTTTAAACAGGCGGGAAGTCAACATAAAAGATAAATCTAGGATTATTTCATACACTCCATTTATCTCTTTTTAGAGTTCTCCGATCCGTTTTTTTGCTTTCTCAGCGTTCTTTGCCTATTCATATATTTACTCTATTTTAGGAAAAAGTTTATCATGTTTCCAACCTACTCAAAAGTTTCTGCATCTATCCTGATATAACTCCTGACTATGGAACGAAAATTATTATTAGAATGCCAGCGTAATGACCGCAATGCCCAGCGGAAGATCTACGAGAAAATGGCGGGCAGACTGTACGCTGTCTGCAGACGCTATCTGAAAAATGATGAAGATATTGAAGAGGTATTGGCAGATAGCTTCTACAAGATATTTACAAAGATTGGCCAGCTTCAGAATCCTGAAACCTTCGAAGCCTGGGCAAGGAAAATTGCAGTGAATGAATGTCTGCAGAACCAATAAAGTCATGTTCATTTCTTTGGAAGAACAAAAATAAAGCTGAAGAAGGGTACAGAGCGGAATTTATCAGATTGGTAGAAAGCTACAAAACAATTAAATAACGATGAAAAACAGGCATTCCCAAAGGATGTCTGTTTTATTTTAAAATTAATTTTCAAAAATTATTGAAAATTCAAAAAATATAATTAGATTTGTAATATAAATTGAAAAGCTAAACAGATGCAACTTTCAGAAGCCAAAGAAAAATATATTCAGACTTGGGGAACCTTTGCTACCAATTGGGGGATTAACCGTACCATGGCACAGGTACATGCCTTACTGTTGGCAAGTGATAAACCTTTGTCTACGGATGAAGTAATGGAACAGCTGGAAGTTTCAAGAGGAAATGCCAATATGAATCTGCGTGCCTTAATGGATTGGGGAATTGTAAGAAAAGAATTTATTAAAGGAGACCGGAAAGAATATTTCGTTGCAGAAAAAGATGTATGGTATCTGTTCAAGCAAATTACCAAAGAGCGTAGAAAAAGAGAAATAGAACCTGTAATTTCTTTCCTTGAAGAACTAAAGAATATTGAAGATAAGGATACAGAAGGAGCAAAAGAATTCATTAAACTAATGGAAGATTTCAGCTCTGTCACCGGGAAGATCAACAATATTATGGATCTGGCTATAAAAAGTGATGATCACTGGCTGGTAGGGAAGATTACTAACTTGCTGAAATAGAAAGAGGATGAAAAATCCTTTTTTATTTCGTTTTAATTTTCAAAAATTACTGAAAGTTTTAAATAGATAATAATTATGAAAAACTTTATCATTCATTTATTTCTGATTTTGTATTTCAGAAAAAGAGGAACTCATTAAAAATAATTATCATGAAAGAGTTTACAAAAATTGACTTCTATACTCAGATGTTTTTTTTAATAATTGGGCCTGTGGCTTTTATAATGGGAGGTTTATCCGGGCTGGTATTATTTTATTTTATAGTAGGAATTCCACAATTGATTAGTTTTCTGGTAAAATTATTTCTTGGGATAAAAAAGTCAGTGTGGTATATCACCTATGGAATAGTAATGATACCCTTCTGGATTACTGTAATGATCTTATTTAAAGAGAAAATTCTTAATGATTTTTTTGGATATATTTTAATTGCAGCTCTTTTATACAGCCCTGTAATGGCAGGACTTTATGTATACGACTGCTACAAAACATATAAATTTTACAAATAATGACCATGAAAACCTTAAAAAACCATACACTAATCTACGACAACGAATGTCCGATGTGTAATCTATATTCCCAGGGCTTCACAAAATCTGGGATGCTTGATGAAAACGGCAGAGAAGCTTTTACGGAAATCTCAGTAAGAAATAAAGATCTGATAGATTTACATCGGGCAAAAAATGAAATTGCATTGGTAAACCATAACAACAATGAAGTGATCTATGGATTAGACAGCCTTCTTCTGATTATAGGGAATTCTTTCCCTTTGTTGGAAAAAATAGCAAGACTGAAACCTCTTTATTGGTTTTTCAAAAAACTCTATTCTTTTGTCTCTTACAATAGAAAACAAATTATTCCAGCAGAAAATGATAGTGAAGACCCTTGTGTTCCTGATTTTAACTTGAAATACAGATTATTGTATATTGCTTTTGTTGCGGTTTTCTCTGCCTGGATTTTAAGCATGTTTTCCGGAAAACTGGATCTGAACTTAAACCGTAATTTTTTAAGAGAGTTTGCCGTTTGCCTGGGACAGATTGTCTGGCAGACTATTTTTCTAAGAATCTATTTAAAAGATAAAATCTGGGACTACCTGGGAAATATGATGACTGTTTCTTTAATCGGAACATTACTTCTGATCCCGACTTTATGGACGGATTTTAGTTCTGTTTTTTACATGATATATTTCGGGATAGTTGTCTTCATTATGTTTCTGGAACATTTGAGAAGATGTAAAATACTAAAGCTCAACTATACTCCTACCATTTCCTGGATTCTATTCAGAACGATAGCTTTGGGTATCATTATTTTAACAATCCTTTAAAATAAAGACAATGAACCACCTTGAACTTATCAGACAGGTAGAATGGAAAGATCTTAAAAAACTTTCTGTTAAAGAAATGCTGATTGAAAATAATATCAGCCTTCCATGGCTTTTTATTTCACTGATTTTAGCGTATCATGGATATTATTGGATCGCGTTGCCATTTTCAGGATTTTATTTTCTGACAGCATTGAGGCAGGTACATAATAGCTTTCACAATTCATTAGGAACGGGAAAGTTGTTGACATGGCTGTCATTGTATCTGAACAGTATGTTAATGATGGCTTCCATTCATGCTGTAAAGTTCAATCATATCAGGCATCATAAATTTTGTCTCTCTGAAGAAGATTATGAAGGAAAACCGGCTTCAATGAAATGGTATGAGGCAATACTATATGGCCCCAAACATATCTTTTTGATTCACTGGATTACTTTAAGAAAAGCAAATAAAACATATGTGAAAAATATGTTGCTGGAGCTGCTCTCAATAGGTGTCTTTACATTCTTTATCTTTTATCTTCAAATCCATTTTCTGATGTACCATATATTGATCATGTTTTCTGGTGAATTTTTGATGGCCTTTTTTGCAGTGTGGACAGTTCATCACGACACTCATGAAAACCCTAATGTAGCAAGAACGCAACGAGGGTTCTGGAAAAATAAACTGACCTTCAGTATGTTTTATCATATGGAACATCATCTTTTTCCGGCAGTTCCCACCATTAAACTCCCGGAATTGGCAGAAAGAATAGATAAAACCTTACCTGAATTACATAAAAAACAAACTTTTTGAACATGTCTGGAATATATTTAGAAACACTGATCAATGCCGATATACACCGCGTTTTTGATCTGGCCAGAGATATTGATCTGCACCAGAAATCAACTTCAATATCTCATGAAAAAGCAATTGCAGGACGTACATCCGGTTTAATTGAGGAAAATGAAACCGTAACCTGGAGAGCAAAGCATCTGGGGATATATCAAACGCTTACCACTAAGATCATCAGTATGGAAAAACCACATCAATTCACTGATATCATGTTGAAAGGAGCTTTTAAATCTATGCGTCATCAGCATAGGTTCAGAGACATAGAAGGGAAAACCGTGATGACAGATATCTTTGAATTTGAATCTCCACTAGGAATCATAGGAAAGCTGTTTAATACAATCTACCTCACCCGTTACCTTAAAGCCTTCCTTCTGGAAAGAAATAAGATGATAAAAACCATCGCAGAAGAATCTGCAATGAGCCACGGGCAGCAGTCTACTCCAGGATAGGATAAAATGATGTCAAAAATATAATCATCAAAAAATACACAATTATGAATTTTTTAAAAGCCGAATGGCGGAAATTAGCCATCATTAATTACGAAATCAATCCTGAAGTATTGTTGGGCTATTTACCTGAAGGTACTGAACTGGATTTTTATAAAGGGAAATGTTATGTAAGTCTTGTTGGTTTTATGTTTTTAAACACAAAGTTATTAGGCCTTCCTATTCCTTTTCACAGAAATTTTGAAGAAGTAAATCTGCGGTTTTATGTAAAGAAAAAAGAACATGGAATTTGGAAAAGAGGAGTGGTCTTTATCAAAGAAATAGTTCCTAAACCGGCTTTAAGTTTTGTAGCTAATTCTATTTATAAAGAAAACTATCATACATTGCGTATGAAAAATAATATCTATGAAGATGGAAATGAGCTGCTGATCAAGTATTCGTGGAAAGATAAAAATTGGCATTCTATTCAGATTACGGCAGACAATATTGCGCAGCCCATGGAGCTAGATTCTGAATTTGAATTTATCACAGAGCATTATTATGGCTTTACAAAAAAAGATGATAAAACCTCAGAATATGAAGTCTGCCACCCAAAATGGGATTTTTATCAGGTAAAAGATCATGAGCTGGAAATTGATTTCGGTACAATCTACGGTCAGGATTTTGAATATCTTAACCATCATAAGCCTGTTTCAGTAATGCTCGCGGAAGGCTCGGATATTAAAGTAAAAACAAAGAGATATTTAGGATAAGAATTCCGTATTTAGAAACAACATTTTAAACTTCAAAAAATGAAAATAATTATAGCAGGTGGATCCGGATTTCTCGGCGAAAACCTGGAAAAGTATTTTACAGAAAAAGGAAATCAGGTGCTGATCTTAACCAGAAATCCCAAGCGTAAAAATGAAATCTACTGGAATGCAAAAACACTGGGTGAATGGAAAAATAGCCTTGAAAAAACAGATGTTCTGATCAACCTTACCGGGAAATCTGTTGACTGCCGCTATACTGAGAAAAATAAGCAGGAGATTTATTCTTCAAGAATAGAAAGCACTAAAGTATTGCAGGAAGCCGTAAACAGTTGTTCGGATAAACCGAAAATCTGGCTGAATGCAAGCTCTGCAACCATCTACGTACATTCAGAAAAGCATTTGAATACTGAAGAAAATGGAGTAATAGGCGATGATTTTTCAATGAATATCTGTAAGAGTTGGGAAGAAGAGTTCTTTACCATTAAAAACAATGAAACCAGAAAAGTAGCACTCCGTACCTCTATTGTCCTGGGGGATAACGGAGGTGCTTTTCCAAAATTAAAACTGATTACAAAGCTGGGACTAGGAGGTAAGCAGGGACGGGGTCAGCAAATGGTAAGCTGGATTCATATTGATGACTTTTGTAAAGCTGTGGAATGGATTATAGATCATGAAAACATGACGGGGGCCGTCAATATAACAGCTCCAAATCCTGTGTCCAATGAAGAGATGATGAGGAAATTAAGAAAACAGCTGAATATTCCTTTTGGCCTTAATGCGCCGGTTTGGCAGCTGGAAATAGCTTCTATCCTGCTGAAAACAGAAACCGAGCTGTTACTCAAAAGCCGGAATGTTTATCCTGAAAAACTGAGTAAGGCAGGATTTAATTTTTCTTATCCCGGAATGGATGAAGCCATACATCATCTTTTGAAAACCTGATATTGTATATTATGGGAAGATAGTTAAATTAGCACAAACGATTCCTCTATGCCAGCCAGACAAAAAACAAAAATCATTGTCCTTTCTTCATTTTTGATTGCCACAAAGCTTTTATCACAGGCCCATAATGTTTCTGAAGGATACCAAAAGCCTATAGATCCTGTTGTTGTACAGAATTTAGAACAATGGCAGGATCTGAAATTCGGTTTGTTTATGCATTGGGGAACTTACAGCCAATGGGGAATTGTTGAAAGCTGGACCTTATGTCCTGAAGATGAGTCATGGACGCAGAGAAAGCCCGAACATGGGAAATCATATAATGAATATGTGAAAAACTATGAAAATCTTCAGACTACCTTTAATCCCATAGGGTTTAATCCACAGAAATGGGCAGATGCAGCAAAAAAAGCAGGGATGAAATATGTGGTTTTTACAACAAAACATCATGATGGTTTTGCCATGTTTGATACCCAACAGTCCGATTACAAAATAACATCAACAAAAACCCCGTTTTCGAAGAATCCGAAGGCAGACATAACAAAAGAGATTTTTAATTCTTTCAGAAAAGAAGATTTTAAAATTGGCGCTTATTTTTCAAAACCTGATTGGCATTCCGACGACTATTGGTGGTCATACTTTCCTCCAAAAGACAGAAATGTAAATTATGACCCTAAGAAATATCCTGAAAAATGGAAAAGCTTTAAGAACTTTACTTTTAACCAGCTGAATGAAATTACTTCCGGTTACGGAAAAATCGATATTCTTTGGCTCGATGGGGGCTGGGTTCGCCCTTTCAATACCATAGACCCGAAAGTAGAGTGGCAGAGGACGATCAAGGTGCAGCAGGATATTGACATGGATAAAATAGGGGCAATGGCCCGTAAAAATCAACCCGGGATTATTATTGTAGACCGTACTGTCTCCGGAAAATGGGAAAATTATATAACTCCTGAGCAGGCGGTTCCGGAACAGGCACTTTCTGTCCCTTGGGAAAGCTGCATTACTATGGGAGATTCTTTCTCCTATGTTCCCAATGACAATTATAAATCATCACAAAAAATCATTGAAACACTGGTAAAGATAATTTCCCGGGGAGGAAATTACCTGATGAATATTGCACCAGGCCCTGAGGGCGACTACGATGCTGTAGTGTATGAACGATTAAAAGAAATTTCCGGTTGGATGGAGAAAAATGAATCAGCGGTTTTTGCAACAAGAAGCGTGTCCCCTTATCATGAAGGAGAGTTTTACTATACCCGGAGCAAAGATGGCCATATATTAAATATTTTCCATTTGGATACCCAGTCAAAGTCAGAATACAAGGCTCCATCAGAGCTTATCTTTGCTATTCCGGAACAATTCACTCCAAAATCATTGAAAGTTCTGGGGATTTCTTCTGCAGTTCAATGGAAGAAAAATGGAAATACAATTAAGGTAAAGCTTCCGCAGGACCGGGCCGCATTAAAATATGCTGCAGTTATTCAGATCAAACAGTAATTCAAAATAAAAAGAGCAGATTTATGCTGCTCTTTTGAAGGTATAATGTTTGAATCTTTTAGTATTTTCTTGCCAACAGAAGGTTCAGTAAGAATGTACCAGTCCAGTTACTGTTGTTGGTACCATTGGCTCCAATGAAGTCTATACGGGCAACAGATACCGTAAGTCTGGTCTTTCCGCCGGTTCCGTTATTGGCAAGACTTACAAATGATGCCGTAAATACATCAGGAAAACTTGAATTATTTCCCGCTGTAAGAATAGGATACATATTGGTTACATTGAAAGGAGTTCCCTGATATTCATAAACAATGGTCATTCTGCTTGTATTGGAATAAGAAGCTGTATGGGCATTGGTTACGGATGATTTACTGATAAGCCACCATAGGTCCGTTCCGGATCCTGTATCATAAGAAGTATTGGTATGGTTTGACCAGTCTGCAACTCCCGGTGATCCGTTTCCATGAGGAGGAATGGACAATTGAGATCCATAAATTTCCACATTACTTGGCTTAGGAAGAACCGTGAAAGAGAGATCCCAGGTTCCGCCAGTGGTATTCCCATTGTTCACCACTTCTGCGTAAGCTCCTACCGGCACTACAAAAGAGGGAACAGGAGTACTGTCTATCCTCAAAGTATTACCTCCGGAAGGCTGGATGGTAAGGTTAGAGGTAGAAATATTTTTAATTTTATAAATTCTACCTGTATAGCTGGCCGTTCCACTCCCAATAACAGGAAGCGTAAAAGTGGTATTACCTGTTCCGTTGTAGGTAATATAGTGGTCAGTAGCTGTAATGGCATATGTGGTAGTAGCTACTTCTTTATAACCTGCTCTCAGAGAACCATTTATTGCTAAAGTACTGTTGGGGGTTGTGGTATTAATACCAACCTGTGCACTTAAGGTTACTGCCCCAAATAAGAGAATCGAAATGTATTTTTTCATATTTTTAAAATTGTTTTTTACAAAAATATGAAAAAAACATACGTAATTTACTTTATGCTACATATTTTCTAATTTAATAATTTAATTCCTATGTAAGTGATGTATGTTTTTTAGACTTATTTTTAAACAAGTCTGCAGCAAATTCCAAATCGTAAGATAATAGCTATAGTACTGATTAATATAGTAATTGACGATGATTGATGCATTTTTATTTTCTCTCACAGATCACATGGAAAGACGTTTTTTGTTTTTTTGAGGGTTATTTGATAATTTTTCTTCCCCAAATAATTAAATATTTTTAGAATATCATAATATGATGAAAATAATCAGTTATAAATAAACTATTGTTGATGTTTTTTAATGATTGTAAACTCTATGTTGTAATTTTTGATCATGGTATGATATGTGCACTTTTATTATAAACCAAAATGAATTTAATTAAACATAATTAATTTATTAAAATCATTTTAAAAATATAAACATCATGAATAAGTTATTTATTTTCACCCTGTTGTTCGTAGGTTTATCAATGCATGTTTCAGCCCAAAAACATCCTCCACTTCCGCCGCATCCGTCGAAAACCGAATTGGTAGATGCCAAAATGCGTGAGCTCGATAAAAGATACAATACTGAAAAGAAATTAATTCTGAATCATCCGCTTGCCACCAAACAAATGAAAAGAGATCAGTTAAAAGCTTTAAATAAAAAATATCAAAGCCAGAAACGATTACTTAGAAGTATGAAATAATATAGATTTCTTACACTTATTAAAATGAGATAAGTCTGTTTTTACTTATTTTATTTTATGAAATTTTCAATTCTGAATGCTGTTTGTTGAAAAAGAGCGATTTTTTGTGCTTTTATTTTGTTTAAAATTAAATAAAATAAGCTTGCTGGTGCATTTTTACATCTATTTTCAGAAACATGAAACATCCAATATTTTTCCTTAAATTCGCATAAAAATTTTTAAAGTAATGAATTACGATATTATTGTCATTGGAAGTGGTCCTGGTGGATATGTTACTGCGATCAGAGCAGCACAGTTGGGTTTCAAAACCGCAATTATCGAGAAAGAAAACTTAGGGGGAATTTGCCTTAACTGGGGATGTATTCCTACTAAAGCTTTATTGAAATCTGCTCAGGTTTTTCATTATATTAACCATGCTGAAGATTACGGATTGAATAAAGTGGAAGCTAGCTTTGAATTCCCGAATGTTATTCAGAGAAGCCGTGGGGTAGCCAGCAAAATGAGCAAAGGAATCGAATTCTTAATGAAAAAGAACAAGATTGATGTAATTCTTGGTACAGCAACTGTACAGAAAGGTAAAAAAGTTTCTGTTACAGATAAAGATGGTAAAGTAACTGAATATTCAGGAAGCCATATTATCATTGCTACAGGAGCTCGTTCAAGAGAATTACCAAACTTACCACAAGACGGTAAAAAAATAATCGGATACAGACAGGCATTATCTCTTCCTGAGCAGCCAAAATCTATGATCGTTGTAGGTTCTGGAGCGATTGGAGTAGAATTTGCCGATTTCTATAATACAATGGGAACAAAAGTAACTGTTGTAGAATTTATGCCAAATATCGTACCTGTAGAAGACGAAGAAATCTCTAAACACTTAGAGAAATCTCTGAAGAAGACAGGAATTGAAATTATGACCAATGCTTCTGTAGAAAGCGTTGATACAAGTGGAGAAGGAGTAAAAGCTACCGTAAAAACGGCTAACGGAAATATTACATTAGAAGCCGATATCCTATTATCTGCTGTAGGTATTGCTGCCAACATCGAAAACATCGGTTTAGAAGAAGTAGGAATCCAAACAGATAAAGGAAGAGTTTTAGTAAATGAATGGTACGAAACTTCAGTACCGGGTTACTATGCGATTGGGGATATCATCCCAACTCAGGCATTGGCTCACGTAGCTTCAGCAGAAGGAATCACTTGTGTTGAGAAAATCAAAGGAATGCATGTTGAAAAGATCGACTATGGTAATATCCCGGGATGTACTTACTGTCATCCTGAAGTAGCTTCTGTAGGTCTTACAGAAAAGCAGGCTAAGGAAAAAGGATACGAAATTAAAGTAGGTAAATTCCCTCTCTCTGCAAGTGGTAAAGCTACAGCAAACGGAAATACAGATGGTTTCATCAAAGTTATTTTTGATGCTAAATACGGAGAGTGGTTAGGATGTCATATGATTGGTGAAGGAGTAACTGATATGGTTGCTGAAGCTGTTGTAGCAAGAAAACTTGAAACTACAGGTCATGAGATCATTAAGTCTATTCACCCTCACCCAACTGTTTCTGAGGCTATCATGGAAGCAGCAGCAGCAGCTTACGGTGAAGTTATTCATATTTAAGATACAAAAGAGCAAAACTCTTTATTGATATTATAAACCACAGATTTTGTCTGTGGTTTTTCTATTAAAAATACCTAATTTCGGTGAAAAATTAACATGAGGAATAAATCTATCATAGCTGCTTTCGCTTTAGCAGGAGCCTTCTTCTCTGCACAGGAAAAAAATGAATTTGTAGCTCCCAATGAAAATCTTATTGCACAAAATATTCTGCCAATCCCTAAAAGTTTAGGCCAGAGTCTTAAAAAATATTCTGAAAGCAGAAATGCTTCTTTGGCGGATATCCATCCTAACGGAAAAGAAATCATTGCCGTTACCCGTTTCGCCTCTACTAACCAGCTGTATAAGATTTCTATGCCTATGGGCGCCAGAAGACAGGTTACCTTCTTTGATGAACCTGTTAATATTGCTTCTTACGAGCCTACGAAAGGGGAATACCTTGTTTACTCAAAAGATACGGGAGGAAATGAATTTGGGCAGCTGTATACATTAGATCTGAAGACATTGGAATCCAAGCTGCTTACCGATGGAGGAAGAACCCAAAATGGTGGTATTACCTGGAAAAAAGACGGTTCAGGATTTTATTTTACCTCTACCAAAAGAAATGGAGGTGACCGTGATATCTATTATATGAATCCCCTAAGACCCGAAGAAACCAAGCCTGTTTTGGAACTTAAAGGTGGAGGATGGGGAATCAGCGATATTTCTGATGATCATAAGAAGTTGCTGATCACAGAATATGTTTCTGCCAATGATTCTTATCTGTATATCTACGACACAGAAACAAAGAAATTAGAACCTGTTACAGGCAGAAAAGAAAAAGGAATTGTTCAGCTCAATGCTTCTTTTGGAAAAAAACCTGATGAAATCTATTATATTACAGACAGGGATAATGAATTCAGCAGATTGGCCGTTCTGAATGTGAAAACAAAAAAGATCAGTTATCTGACCACTGCTATTCCGTGGAATGTAGAAGGTTATGATCTTTCTAGAGATAAATCCAGACTATCTTTCATTACCAATGAGAGTGGGATCAACAAACTGTATCTATTGAATACGGATAACCAGAAATATACACCGGTAAGCAATATTCCGGTTGGCCTTATTGGGGGAGGGAAATTTTCAGGAGATGGAAAATCTCTTTATTTCTCACAATCTGCAGCTAATTCAGGATCTGATATCTATAAAATGGATATAGCCTCTCAAAGTATTGAAAAATGGACAGAAAGTGAGCAGGGAGAAATGCAGCCTACAGACATGGCTGTTCCAAAACTGATAGAATGGAAAAGTTTTGACGGTATGAAAATTACAGGATTCTACTATCCTGCACCAGCAAAATTTACAGGGAAAAGACCGGTGCTGATTTCAATTCATGGGGGTCCTGAAGGTCAGTCTATGGCCACATCACTTGGGCAGTCCAATTATTTTCCGAATGAAATGGGTATCGCAGTGATTGCACCTAATGTAAGAGGGTCTTCAGGCTTTGGAAAGACCTATATTGCCGCAGATAACGGATATTTGAGAATGAACTCTGTGAAAGATATCGGTGCTTTACTGGATTGGATTGCAGTGCAACCGGATCTGGATAAAGACAGGATTATGATCACAGGAGGAAGCTACGGAGGATTTATGACCCTGGCTACAGCGTATGAATATGCCGACAGAATCAGATGTTCCATGGATGTAGTGGGGATTTCCGATTTCAATACATTCCTTAAAAATACTGAAGAGTATAGGAGAGACCTGAGAAGAGTAGAATATGGAGATGAAAGAATTCCTAAAATGGCAGAATTTTTCACGAAAATTGCGCCTTTGAATAATATCGATAAGATTAAAAAACCTATGTTTATCGTTCAGGGAACCAATGATCCCAGAGTTCCTGTATCAGAAGCTATTCAGATGAGGGATAAGTTAAAGGGGCAGGGAAAAACAGTTTGGTACCTTGAAGCAAAAAATGAAGGTCATGGTTTTAGAAAAAAAGAAAATATCGATTTTCAGCGTCTTGCCATGATTAGATTTATGCAGGAATATCTGTTGAAATAAAACATTTTTTTATCTGAATAAGAAAACAGTGCACTCCCGTAAACTTTTATGGGAGTGTTTTTATTATGACAAGAGAAAATGAGAAGACAGTAAGGTAAAAATGATACCAGTAAATTAAATAAACCTATAAACCATAAATACTAGTTTTTTATTAAAATAATTTTAAAATCAACACATTTATAAAAATTAATCTGTTTTTCTCACGCCGATTTCTTACATTTATTCTATGAATTTTGAAAGAGTAGGACTTGTTTTATCAGGAGGTGGTACGAAAGGAATCGCCCATGCAGGAGTATTAAAATTCTTGAAGGAAAAAAACATAGAGGTAGATATCCTTTCTTGCTGTAGTGCAGGATCTATTGTAGGATGCCTGCATGCTGTAGGCAAAACACCGGAAGAAATTCTTGAGTTCTTCAATTCAATTTATTTTTTCAACTGGAAACATTTTACGTTCAATCAACCCGGATTGGTTTCTTCGGTCATTTTCAGGAATTATCTTAAGCCTATTTTTCATGATATGAAATTAAAGGATCTGGATATTGAAGTGAAAATTGTAGCCACAGAGCTGGTTTCAGGAACACAGAAAATTTTTGATGAAAATTTCGAAATTGTAGATGCTATTATTGCCTCCTGTTCTATACCGGGAATCACAACGCCTTACATCATTGATGAAGAAATGTATTGTGATGGGGGAGTGCTCAATAATTTTCCGGCAGACATTATCAGGGACGAATGTGACAAGCTTATCGGAGTTTTTGTATCACCACCCCATGATACCCATATTAATGACCTAAAATCAATCAAAGCTATCGTTTCACGTTCTTACGACCTGCTTTCCTACAGGATTGAAAAAATAAAGTTTGAATATTGTGACTGGTTTATTACTTCACAGAAATTATCAACATACGGAATGTTTGAACGGAGAAAAGACAGGCTGGAAGAAATTTTTGATATTGGATATAATGCGGCCTCAGAAAGTTTTGAAATCAGCCAGTATCACACGGAACTGAAAAAATTAGGAACATAACATAAATCCTGCATCACAATGCAGGATTTTATATGGTAAAATATGAAGAAATACTACAGTGCTTTATGGGTTGAGATCCATACTAGATCCAGTTATTTCTTCACTACTTGTCCGTCCTCGCGTACAATTTCCTGATCATTTTCATCATTTACAGTAAGGGTATAAGGTGCTTTTTTGGCTGAATCAGTAAGATAATTTCTCCAAACCTGATAGGTGTATCCCTGATTGTTAAAAACGATATAGTAATTGCCTCCCGTACCGTCAGGAACCAGTTCCCCATCACTGATGATCATGCTTGGTTTTGCCGTGATTTTAGCGTTTGCATTCCATGATTGATACAGATACTTACCGTTGGGCTGTTTGTCAATTCTTATCTTAAATTTCTTTGTTTTAATAATGACCGTTTTGGGTACTTTTTGAAAAGTAGCATAAGAGGTTACACGATGGTCTTTTGATTCATTCGGAACTTCTTTCGCATATACAAAAGAAAACTGAGCCAGACAGAAAGTTCCTAATAAGAAGCTTTTAATCATATTTTAAAGGTTATTGGTTACTAATCAGAGTTTCATCAAATATAGAGCCATTTTTACAGAGATAAGTTTACTATGTGGCAGTAGTATTTACCACCCCGTCAAATCTTCGATTTGCCACCCCTCCGGTGGAGGGGAATGTTCAGTCTTCAATTGGTATATTTGAGCATCTGATTTCAAATTCCTTGAAGTTAAAAGATAATGATGGGGCTTTCCATTTACCTTGTCATTCCGCAGGAATCTAAATGTATATATACAAGAAAATCAGAGATTTTCATAAAACTTATGTGTACTTTTCAGCAGTGTGATAGCCACTTAAAAAATTTTAAGTGTTTCAATCTTTTGTGCCTTTTGTGGTTGATATTATTCTCCCTCAGATTGAGCAGATTTATATTATGTTTAGATTTCAGCTGAATGACACAATGCATTGTTTGAAAGGCTTATTTTAACACTTTAGATCACTTAAGCAAGTTTAAAAATTACTGCATATAGGTAAGTTCACTTTAGAAGAAAATCAGAGATTTTCATAAAACTTATGTGTACTTTTCAGCAGTGTGATAGTCACTTAAAAAATTTTAAGTGTTTCAATCTTTTGTGGCTTTTGTGGTTGATATTATTCTCCTCAGATTGAGCAGATTTATATTATGTTTAGATTTCAGCTGAATGACACAATGCCATTGTTTGAAAGGCTTATTTTAACACTTTAGATCACTTAAGCAAGTTTAAAAATTACTGCATATAGGTTAGAAGAAAATCAGAGATTTTCATAAACTTATGTGTACTTTTCAGCAGTGTGATAGCCACTTTTAAAAATCTTGAGTGTATAAATCTTTTGTGGCTTTTGTGGTTGATATTTCTCCCGCAGATTTCTCTTATTTAAAGTTGTAAATCTTAGCTGGATACAGCAGTATAGCTTGCAAAAGCTTCTTCCAGGCTGTTAAATTTGCCTTTAAACTCATCAATAGGACAGTCCTGAAGGATATTCCCTTTATGAATAAGGATAACGCGGGAGCAAAGAGCTTCCACTTCCTGCATGATATGGGTAGAAAGTAAAACCGTCTTTTGCTGACCAATTTCTTTTACCACATTTCTGATTTCAATAATCTGGTTAGGATCCAGACCATTAGTGGGTTCATCCAAAATTAACAAATCGGGTTGGTGAATAATAGCCTGGGCCAACCCGACACGTTGCTTATATCCTTTAGATAATTGACTTATTTTTTTTGACTTTTCCGGTGTGATCCCTACAAGCTGAATCACTTCATCTACTCTGGCTTCAGAAATTTTATGAATATTTGCTACAAACTGAAGATATTCCTTAACATACATTTCAAGATAAAGTGGATTGTTTTCAGGAAGGAATCCTATTTTTTTCTTACTTTCAATGGCATATTCAGAAATATTTTGACCATTAAAAATAATTTCGCCCTGGTCAATTTTCAATGCACCAACGATGGATTTCATTAAAGTGGATTTTCCGGCACCATTAGGACCGAGAAGGCCGATGATCTCATTTTTATCAATAGAAATGTTGATATTGTTAAGGGCAGTTTGTTCCCCAAACTTTTTAGTCAAATTGATTATCTGAAGCGGCATAATGATTAATGTCTTTGTGCAAAAATAAAATAAAAAAACTCATTCGATGGAATGAGTTTCACAATATTTTTAAATTATACTTATTTTTTTGATTTCTTACTGCCGCCAGTAGATCTTGGTGTTGCTGTAGAGGCTGTATTTGGACCTGATTTTGAATTGACAACAGCCGATTTTTCATACAATGCATACTTACCATTTGTTTTACCAAAAATTTTCTCAACCTGTTTTTGGGTTAAAAACTGAGATTTTCCGATATACTTCCGGTTCTTGTTGATAATCTGGATAAACTGGAGTGTCTGCTGACCATAGTTTTTTTCATAATGAAGTTCGATAATATCATTAGGAAGTTCCAGGATGATATTTTCATCGGGAATAGCTGTTACAAAACCTTCCATGATAAGTTTATAAAGCCCTGATACATCCCCATTCAGATTTTGGAATGAGAAAGATCGGATGGTATTCAGGTTGCTGGTGTTCAGATCCTGGTAATTGATGGTAAACTTATCTTCTTTTTTATATAAACCTACGGAATTATCTTTACCAATTTCCACTAAACTCTCATTTTTCAACACTTTAATTTGTGAGAAAACTGAAATGCTGAACATGCATGTAATAAGTAGAATTATTTTTCTCATGAATTGAATTTTAATGTTTTACAAATTGGTGTATATAAACTTACTAATAAAAAAGTTAAATAACAATTTTTATTCTTTAAACAAAAGTAATACTTTTTTTTGATATTCATGAGGAATTGCCTGTGGGAGCTATGAAATGGTGGTTGTAAGTAATGGTTTGAAGATCAGATGCTTATTTATTTTTCACGCATATCCTCCTTTTTAAATCTCTGAAAAAAACAGATCGGAAATTATCAGGTGTAAGGTGTTGAAAAACAGACTGAAAATTAGTTTTCAGACTATCTGAGATAAAGTTATTTAAAATAAGTGTTAATTTTTATGATCAGAAAAAGAAAGCTATGAAACGGATAGCATTTTTAAATAATACATGATTCATCAGTAAGGTTACAATAATCTGTTTTTTGAAACTGCCAATATGAAAGAGTCAAACTCTTGCCGGTAGCTTCTTCCGACAGGAATATGATGACTGCCAAGAAATACTTCGGTAGTGTTGAAAGCAGTAACCCGATCAGCATTGATCAAAAATGACCTGTGAATTCTTACAAAACCTTTGGAAATAAGGATTACTTGTAAATCTGTTATTTTATTTTTTGAAATAAAACTTTCCTTTGTAGCCAACACTACTTTAATGTCATTTCCCTGGCTCTCAAAATAAATGATTTCTGAAAGAAAAATTTTCCGCTGCATTCCTTCAGTCTTGAATATGATAAAATCTTCCTGGGGAGCCGCTGTATTTCTTAGGATACGTTCTACCGACTTAAAAAAGCGTTCAAAAGTAATGGGCTTAAGGAGATAATCTATTGCTTCCAGTTCAAAACCTTCAATAGCAAAATCACGATAGGCAGTAGTAAAAATAGTTGCCGGCTTCTGAGACAGTGACCTTAAAAAATCAATTCCGTTTAAGTGAGGCATCTGAATATCCAGAAACATCAGATCTACAGGTTGATTCTGAATTATTTTATAGGCTTCCATCGCATTTTCAGCTTTCCCAATTAGTTTCAAATGATCGATTCTGGAGATATGGTTCTCCAGTAATTTTGCTGCCAAAGGCTCATCATCTACTATAATACAGTTAATCATATTGTGAAGGCGTGATTATTTCAACTTTAAAAATATTGTTTTCCCGGGAAATTCTGAAAGTAAAATTTTCATCATAATAATGCCGGAGCTGTTTTTTTATATTTTGAAGGCCAATTCCTTTCTCATTAGCAGCCTGTTCCTCATGAAAAGTATTTTCAATTATAAAGACCGAATGTTTGGCATTGGTTTCCATCTCTATTTTTATTTCTGTCTGCCTAATATTTTTGCCAGCCCCATGTTTAAAGGCATTTTCTACTAAACTGAGATAGAGAAGTGGTGGGATAGTATTGGAGGAGTTTAATACGGTCTGCCTGCTTATCTTTAACCGGTCAGTACTGTACCGGAGGCTTTCCAAAGCAATATAATCTTCAAGAATATCCAGCTCATCAGAAACAGATACCCACTTTTTTTGCCCTTTGTATAAAATATAATCTAAAATATCCGAAAGCTGGCTGATAGATCGAGAAGTCTTTTCAGAATGGCTGAGTGAAAGCGAATAGATGTTATTCAGGGTATTAAAAAGGAAATGAGGATTTAGCTGGGATTTGAGGGCTTGTAACTCCAGTTCGGCTTTTTCTTTTTGAAGGTCTGCAGCTTTCTCTTTTTCATCTTTGTAGCGCATGAAAAACATCATTGAAATAAAGATAAATGCTCCGCTGATGATAGGAAAAGTATAATAAAGCAGAAGATATTTCAGATCTGTAAAAATGCTGTAAATGCTGTCTTTCGTTTCATTGATAAAAAGAGGTTCAGCAATGTAAACAATAAAGAACCTGTTGATGGCCGAGAGAAGATAAAGGCTTATAATCAAGGATACAGAAAACTCAAGATATTTTTTCCTGTCAAATAAATATCTGAAGAGAAAGAAATAAATAAAATTAGCGGCAATAATCTGAAAAATCCAATGGCAGAAATTATAAATGATGATCTCTGCAGACAACCCATCATATTCGCCATAATTTCTTGCAATACCAAACAGAAATAAAGCTGACCAAAAAAATAACTGGAAATATAGGGTACGTCTGATATGAACCTCTGACTCATTTTTCATCTTCAAAAATATAAAATCTAAAACAGAGCAGGTGAAAAATGTTGCTGAAGACTATCAATTGAGGATGAATAACATGGTTTGATATTCAGACGGCTTATTCTACTGTTGACATCATTTTAGCTGTTTTCCAAATGTCACGGTAAAAAGTATTCCGGAAACTGGCAACATTTGCAAAAAAATGAAATGAAAGAACAGTCAGAAAGGTTGTACGGGTTGGATCATCTGAGATCCCTGGCCATTATATTGGTTTTAATGTATCATTATCGGGCGTTCAGGCATCCGGTCTGGATTGACAGTGTAGGAAGATTCGGCTGGACGGGCGTTGATCTTTTTTTCGTATTAAGTGGTTTTTTGATATCGAGCCAGCTGTTTAAAGAAATAGAAAATAAGGAAACGATCAGTCTGAACATATTTTATACGAAACGTTTTTTCAGAATTATTCCACCATATGGGGTTACCCTGTTGCTGTATTTTACTTTTCCTTTTTTCAGGGAGAGGGAAGCATTGCCGCCTTTATGGAAGTTCATTTCCTTTACTCAGAATTTAGGATTGAATGTAATTGATCAGGGTACATTTTCCCATGCCTGGTCATTGTGCATCGAAGAGCAGTTTTATCTTCTCCTTCCTTTATTTCTTTTGATGGTAAAGCGGATCAAGCTGTTTCAATATATAGCTGTTTTAATTATTCTGCTGATCCCTTTTTCTCTGGTACTCAGATTCTTCATGTGGAACCAGTTTTTAGTTTCCGCTGATAGTAATTCTTCGGAGTTCTGGCGTTTGTGGTATATGAACATCTATTATCCGACCTATGCCCGGTTAGACGGTTTGGGAATAGGGGTGTTGATTGGCTATTTAATGCAGTATTCATCAGTGTTTAAGAGGTTTGTTCACTGTCATGGAAATAAGCTTTTTTTCCTGGGATTGGTACTGCTGGGAGTTTCATTCTGGGTTTGTAATGAGCAGGCTTCAAAAGAAGCTTCTGTCTTTGGATTTACTTTGGTGGCTGTTAGTTACGGAATACTGGTAATGTCTGCTGTATCTGAATCTTCATTTTTTTCCCGGGTTAGATGCTATGCTACCACGCAGCTGGCTGCTTTATCGTATGCCGTTTACCTTTCTCATAAAGGAATTATTCATATGGTACAAACCGGTCTTGATTATTTGGAAGTTCAAACTTCAGACAATATAAGCCTTATGATCTGCTTTTTTGCCTGTATTGGAGGAGGGCTGCTGTACAGGTATTTAATTGAGAAACCATTTTCTAGGCTTAAATACAGACTGTTGAACAGCTCTCATAAATAAGACTAAAGAATCCCCAAATAGGAGTGCTTTTTGGGGATTTAATTTGAAAACAGCAGAAATTTAAAACTTTAAATAAAAAAGCGATCTTACCATTCTGAAGAAGTCCATTTTACCGTAAGCCAGGCTTAAGCTTGGCCGGCGATATTCCGTATTTCTTTTTAAAAGCAAAAGAAAAGTGGGAGAGATCTTCAAATCCTACTTCAAGGAAAATGTCTTTAGGTTTCCTGTTTTTTTCTGCCAACTGGTAGTAGGCGAGTTCAAGCCTTTTGGCAATCAGCCATTTCTGAGGAGTACTGTTAAAATGTCTTTTAAAATCCCGGTTAAAGGTAGAAAGACTGCGACCGGTGAGATACCCAAGTTTCTCCAAAGGCATATTGAACATAAAATTCCGTTCCATAAAATTGACAAGGTCCACTTTTCCCGGAGCATCAAAATGAGTAAGAACTTTATCTACATCTGGATTTACAGATCTGAGGATTGCAATAGCTTCAGTCATTTTAAGAGAAGCAATATGCTCAGGAAAGGTTTCCTCCATTTCAAAATAGGGCAGCAAAGAGTTTAAATAGCTCTTCAGTAACGGATGGTTACTAAAACTATAGATACACTGTTCCGGGAGTATGGGGTTGGGAAGGTCAATTTTTTCATAGTATTGCTTCAGGCGCTCTACAGAGAGATGCAGTACAACGGTTTTATGAGGCAGCCCATCCTTAGGATAGTTGACAACTGTAGCCAGCTGATTTCGGGGAATTAAAAAAGTATCGCCGGCATGGAAATAATACGTTTTATCTGCCTGTATGATTTTGGTTTCGCCGGAAATAAACCACACCAGCATATGATCATCAAACATAAGATCTGACTTGAATAGCTTATCCTCATAACAGGATAATTTGATCTCCTTTGTCAGGTATTTTGAAATATGATCCATAGCTCATGATATTTTTAGATTAATAAATATAATACATTTTGCAGTGTTCTGTTTTGCCTTATTCCACAAGAAATCTGATGCCTGTTATTTTCTCACTCCAGTCCCATAAACGGTTGGCATTGGATTGATCTAAAGAGTATGGTTTTACTCCTTTTGCTACTGTGTTTTCAAGAGCTAATGGAGCAATATCCGTATCTTCACAGTATACTCCTCCTATGGTATTAAGTTGTGGACTGATGGCACACCATACTGTTGTGGCAGCACCCTGAGGAATTGTTTTTAAGGTAGAGCGTATTTCCTCAGGGATATTTCCATGAGCGTCTGTCAATCCCATTTTTTGGAAAAGTTCCAAGGGAGCTTCTCTTCCCAATTCTGTACCGGCAATTGACCCCGGATGTACAGAATATACTCTTACTCCCGCTGATCTTGCCCGGTTATCTAGCTCAAGAGAAAAAAGATTAACCGCTGTTTTAGATTGGCCATATCCTTGAAGGGTTTCATATTCACGGGTCAGGAAATTGGGATCTTCGAAATTGAAAGGGGCAAACTGATGTCCTTGTGAGGATACATTGACCACTCTGGCTCCATGAGCACTTTTAAGAGCCGGCCATAATTTTGCTGTTAACTGGAACTGAGCCAGGTAATTCGTAGCCAGCTGCGATTCAATACCCCGTTCATCTCTGCGCAGTGGCACCCACATAATACCTGCATTGTTGATCAACAGGTGAAGAGACCTTCCGGATGCGAGAAATTTTTCCGCAAAATCATCAATAGACAAAGGATCCATGAGATCCATCGGCTCTATTTCTATGTTATCAATTCCCTTCAGGTTTTCTATCGCTTTTTCTATGTTCCGGGCAGGTACAATAACGGTTGCTCCCACTGCAGCCAAAGTTTTAGTCGTTTCCAGACCGATACCTGTATTTCCTCCGGTTACAATGGCAACCTTTCCTGTAAGATCAATCTCTTTGATCACTTCTTCTGCTGTTGACTGTGCATTAAACCCTGAAATAATAGGCTTTTGCATTGCACCCTGATAATTACTGTTTTGCATTGTTTTGGTATTTTAATGGTATACAGCAAAGGTATTCCGGATTTTTCCCTTTCATTTTGTTGTAAGAGTCAATTTACTTTGTTGTAACTGTCATGAATTTGATTTTCTATTGCCTGATGAGGTACCATTTTAAAATAATTTTTGCGTTAAAACATGATTAGTTTTAATAAATTAGCAGATTCAGATAAAACTCAATAAATGAACGCTATTATAATGAGGAATACTCAGAATTATGTAAGAATGTTTTTAAAAACAGAATCATTCGGAAGAATAAATACAATACGTACAGCAGTGTTATTTATCTTGCTATTTATGTCTCCTAGAGGTTTTGGACAAACATCTGCTTCAGCATTTAATATGATATATGCTCAAATAAAGCAAAAGAATTTTTTTGAAGCGCATTCATCTTTTGCGGTACATAAGAAAAAACTGCCTGTGGAATATCAATATTTTACAGAAGCGGTGCTTGATAATGCATTTAACAAACCTGAAGAATCTAACAGGAAAATAGCTGAACTGGAAGCCTTAAAAACTTCATTTCCAGACTCGCTGAAGCTTAAAATCTGGCATATTAAAGAAGATAACTGTATGAAACAGTATGATTATGCCGGAGCTAAAAAAGCAGTACAGGAAACTCTTCAACAATATGAAAGTTTGCTTACAGAAGATGAAAAAAATGACCTGAAGAATAATCTGAAAATCTGGACCGCGCTGGAAAATGAGCCCCGTCAGAAAGTGGTATTGAATGGTGCAACCCGTTTGAAAATGGAAAAAGACGGGGCAGGATTGAAAAACCTGAAAGTGAATATTGGAGAAGATACCATGAACTTTATTTTTGATACGGGGGCTAATATTTCTACGATTTCAACTTCAGCTGCTCAGCGCTTACATATGAAGATCATTCCGGCAGCTATTGACGTAGATGCTATTACCGGTATTTCCGTTAAAGCCGATCTTGCGGTCTGCAAAAAATTGGTTCTCGGAAATATTACCGTGGAAAACGCTGTTTTTCTGGTGTTTGCAGATAGCGCACTCAGTTTTCCTCAAATCAAATACCAGATCAATGGTATCCTCGGGTTTCCCGTTATAGAAGCATTAAAAGAAGTTCAGCTGACGCAGGACGATTATTTTATAGTACCCGACACAGAAACGAAAATAAATACAGTCTCCAATCTGGCTATTGACGGATTATCTCCCCTTATTTTTATTGATGGAAAGCATTTTTCATTCGATACGGGAGCCGATCATACCATTTTGTATGCCCCTTTTTATCAGGAGAATAAAAAAAATATTGAAAAACAGTATCAGGTGACTAAAATCAGCATGGGTGGAGCCGGTGGGAAAATTGAATATGAAGGGTTTAAGATCAACCACACTTTTCATATCCTGGATAAGAAAGTTCCTCTTGAGAATGTAAGTGTGCTAACAGCTAAAATTAATAAAGAAACAGTTTACGGAAATATTGGCCAGGATGTGATCCGCCAATTCAACAAAATGACCATGAATTTTGATCAGATGTTTATTAAGTTTGACTGATCATATTCGGAAATTGAGAACAATTATAATAGAATAGCACCATTTTACTCAAATGGTGCTATTTGTTTTAATGAACAGGAAAAACCTGTTCCTTATACAAAATATGATGGATATGAATGTGATTACATAGGCAGGGTAGTTTTTGGCTTTTCCATGTAAAGGTAAATAGCTAATAATTAATATCTCCTGCTAAAAGATAGGGTTTAATAAAAAAAATAAAAATATTCAAGTATCATATTTTGACGGAATTAGGTGATATTGTCCGTTATCTTCTTCGATTGAAGTTCTTTTAACAGGAAAATTAATTATATTTTTGAAAATAATTTCATTTACACAATGAGTTGTTCCAAAAACTGTTGTGGAAAACGAACCTTACTATTTATGATGAGAAAATATTCTACTTATATCCTGCTTTTTGGATTTCCTTTGTTCGGGGCACAAACTAAAGTGGTTGAAAAATCCACCTATGAGCAGAACTGGATGTCGTTAGAAAAGGAAAATAAAGCAGTTGCTTTTGATGCTGATATACACTTATCTGATGCTGAACTTACATTAGATAAAAAATTATTTGAACTACGAACGCAATTCCTTAGCGAAACAGAGAAACAAAAGATCCCTTTATATAACAGCTCTTTTAATGAATTAAAACCGTTGATAGAAGGCAGTAAGCTGTATAAAGTTTTTCAAACAATGCCTAAAGGCGGCTTGTTGCATACCCACAGTGGAGGAGTTACCGATATGAAATGGGTAGTTGCAACTGCAAGAAAATATAAAGAATGTTATGTGTATGACCAAAAAGACAGTGATCAATTTATTGTAGGTCAGCTGGCATTTTTTGAAAATGGGAAAGTTCCAAAAGGATTTGTAAGTCTTGATAAAAAGCTTATTTCAGATCCTCATTTTGAAAAAGAATTATTGGAGCTTCTCACTCTGAAGAGGGATAAATTATGTAACTATACCAACTATTGGATTGAGTTTGAGAAACGTTTTCAACGCATTAATCTGCTGTTGCCTTATCGTCCTTTTTTTAAAGAATATTATCTGAAAGGCTTCAAGGATTTGGCGAAAGATAAAGTACAGCATCTGGAAATCCGATATGTTTTTGAAGAACTTTATGATTTTCAACACGGTAAATATCCTTTAAAGAAATCGATTACCGACCTGCAGGATATCGTTAAAGAAGTGCAGAAATCAGACCCTCAGTTCAGCCTGAAACTCATTTATTCAAGTTTTAAGTTTTTAGATCCTGAAAATATTGAAAAGCAGCTTGAAACAGCTTTTGAACTCAAAAAAGAATTTCCGGAGATGATTTCCGGGTTTGATCTTGTGGCAGATGAAGCGGCAGGCCATCCTATTAATTTCTTTGAGAAAAACTGGAACGCATTGGACGGACTTAGTAAAAAGTATGGCGTAGAAATGCCTCTTTTCCTCCATGCCGGTGAAAGTAATTCAGTCTTTAATAAAAATGTTTTTGATACTTCATTGTTGAATAACCGAAGGATTGGTCATGGCCTAAACCTGATCTATTTTCCGAAAACGATGGAGCTGATCAAAAAACAGAATAAACTGGTTGAGGTAAGCCCAATCAGTAACCAGATTTTAGGATATGTAAGTGACTTGAGGAATCATCCGGCAAGAGTGTTATTAAGTAATGGAGTACAGTGCTCCATAAACAGTGATGATCCGTCGGTATACGGATATGAAGGGCTTAGCTACGATTTCTGGGTTGCTTTTGTCTATTGGGAGTTGGATGTAAAAGCCTTGAAAAAACTGGTTTTTAATTCCATTACCTATTCTTCTATGAATGACAATAAAAAAAAGCTTGCTATTACCCACCTGAATAAACAGTGGAATGATTTTGTCCAAAAAAACAACTCAGTAATAACACAGTCTACCCAATAAATTTTAAATTTTAGTACTATAAAATAAAATAGCATCATTGAACATGGTGCTATTATTATTTAGGGATTTATATATTGTAAACTATAGTAAAAAATCAGTTGTTTTCATAGCCATCTCTTTTGAGTTCTTTTTCAATTTCATCAATTTCCGGTAAAGGAATATGGAAACTGTTTTCAATATAAGCCAGGACGCTTTCATCCGTTTTATTATTTATTTTTCTGATAAAAAGCTGGTTGCTGGATTCCAGAGACTTAATATAATTCAGGATGTCCTGCTTGTTTTTGAAAATTGATTTCCCGATTACCGCTCTTTTATCATCATTGACGATAATATCACTGAAGGATGTATTCATAAGAACGGTCTGAAAAAATGATTCCGCAGGTAAGAACGTATAAAGGTAATACTCCTCAAAATCCATTACTCTTTTATTGTTGGTAAGGAATAGGCAGGTTTCTCTTGTAAACATAAACCATTTTCCGCCAATATAAGGTGTCACTCCTTTCATAAACTCTCTTTTATAAATGAATGAGGAGATCACATGGGCTAGTTCCGTAAAATGATTCTGTATTCGCTGCAGGGTATCCGGCCTGTAAAACTTTTGATCATAATAAAAAAGATAATTTCGGCCGTTATTGACCGTAAGGAATTTACGGATGATTTGTTGAGATTTAAGCGGATAATCTTCACCGCTAAGGTTAATAAAATAATCCCACTCCCGGCTCACATTCAGGAGAAACTCCATCGCGTTGAGTTCAGCCTGAATCATACTGAAGCCTCCCGATACAATATTCAGGCTATCTAAAATATAGACATTGGGAAATTGAACAGCATACTGTTGAATCTCTTCTGTGAACTGTGATGTAGATTTCCGGTCGATATGAATAAGATAGAACTGATCCCGGGTATAAATCTTCTGAAACATGGCTTTAAATACTTCAGGCTTATGATGTACCATAATAAAATAAGCAATTCGTACATGCGGCACAGCTTGTAATGGTAATGTTTTTCGGTAAGGGTCTGTTGTGGGAGAAGGTGTTTGCATAGTTAGGAAGATTAAAATCATCCGCGCCTGCAAACAATTCGTTTAAAGTGCATAAATTACGAATAAATTTTTGATAATCAATTCATTAAAAGTGGGTTTGTTTGCTTTCTTTATTGTATGTTTGCAGATGTTTATAAAACAGGTCACTGCCTTTGCTACTCTGTAATAGTTTAAAATCACAATTTTTTCTTTCAGTTTTGCTTTTTCAGCTGCCATTTATAATCTTATTTCAATTGCGGAAGGTAGAGATTATAAAAGTCCTATTGTACATAGGAGCGATACGTTATTGCAGGTTAATCAGTAATATTTTTAATATTATTGTTACAGCTAGAGCAAGCAAAATGATAAGCTGAGAAAGAGTATTCCTTATTTGTTTATCCTAAAATACATCAACACAAATTCTGATAAACAGATTTGCTTACAAACTGCCGGAAGCCCGGAATTTATAATGAATTTTAAAAATTTAAACTTAATCAATCCCATTATCCGTGCTGTTACAGAAGCTGGTTATTCCAAACCTACCGAAATACAGTATACTGCAATTCCACAGATTTTAGCAGGAAAGGACATCGTAGGATGTGCACAGACAGGAGCCGAAAAAACGGCTGCCTTTGCTATGCCTATTCTGCAGTTACTTAAAAGGTATACCCCTGAACATAAAGAAATACGGGCTCTAATACTTACTCCAACCCGGGAACTGGCACTGCAGATAGAAGAAAACTTTGGCGTGTACAGTAAATATTTACCATTATCACAACTTTCTATTTATGGAGGTGTTTTAGCCGGAAGTCAGCTTGCTGCACTCAGAAAAAGGGTGGATATTCTGGTAGCTACTCCCGGAAGACTTTTAGATTTAGTGAACCAAAGGCATATTGATCTCTCTAAAATTGAGATTCTTGTGTTGGATGAAGCAGACAAAATGCTTGATATGGGGTTGGTAAATGATGTGAAAAAAATTCTGAAGCTGGTTCCGCAGAAAAAGCAGACCCTGTTCTTTTCGGCAACCATGCCGCTAAACGTACGGAAATTTGCAGAAACTATCCTCATCAACCCTGTAGAAGTTACAGGAAACCCTACCTATCCAATATCACAAACTATTATTGATCAGTCAGTCTATTTTGTAGAGAAAGAGAGCAAAAAAAAAATGATTTGCTGATTGATAACAGCTATTTTATAAATAAATCTGTAGAGTTTACAGATCAAAATATACACAATTTTTAATATTAATTACAATGCAAGAAGGCACCGTAAAATTTTTCAATGAAGCAAAAGGCTTCGGGTTTATTTCTCCAGCAGACGGGAGTAAAGACATATTCGTACATTCTTCAGGATTAAACACAAAAATGATCCGTGAAAATGATAAAGTAGTTTTTGAAGTACAAAAAAGTGATAAAGGTTTAAACGCTGTTAACGTAAAATTAGCATAATTAAACCTGTTTGCAGATGTGAAAAATCATGTACTGCATAATTGCAGTCAGATTTTTTTACAGACTCAAAATCCATACACTTTTAGTATCTGGAATATTGTTTGAAAGAACATTAATGTAAGTTACATTGTGTTCATTAACCTCTTGCATAAAGCAAGAGGTTTTTTAAAAATTTGCTGAAAAGAAAATTAATTGATTTGAAATTAATTAATTCGGACTGATATTTGAATACTAAAATACTGACATCGGTTTGAAGAAAAGTTGTTGTACCAATGACTATAGCAAAATAAATGTTCATCCAACATACAGACCCCATCGGGGCAACCAAATAATATGATTACTATCAACAGTTATAATGAATATAAGGCTTATGAAGGTCAGATGATCGGAGTCTCCGGCTGGCATACAATAGACCAGGACCAGATCGACAAATTTGCTGAGGCCACCTTAGATTATCAATGGATTCATGTCGATAAAGAAAAGGCAAAAAATAAAAGCCCCTTTAAATCTACCATTGCTCATGGCTATTTAACATTATCATTGATTCCTTATCTCTGGAAGCAAATTGCTGATGTGAGAAATGTAACGATGGAAATCAATTATGGGATCGAGAACTTTAAATTTGGACAGGCAGTTCCGGTTAATAGTGACGTCCAGTTACAAGCCACAGTGAAATCTGTGACCAATCTCAAAGGAACTGTAAAAGTGCTGGTTGAGGCAAAACTCTTAATCAGAGATCACCAAAAACCGGCGTATACAGGTGATGTTATTTTCCTGTATCATTTTTCGTGATAGGTCCATTGTTTTCTTTCTCAATGTACAAGCCTGTTTACATTAATTAAAAATTTAATCGCAAAAGCTGAGTGAAACGCTATAAACACTTTAGTTTATTAAACTTAAGTGTTCAAGAATCTTTGTGACTTTTGACTACGTCGAATCTTCGATTTGTGGTTGAAATAAAAACGTTTAAACAAGTTCTGCATAAGCTTCCAAAACACTTTTACTTTTTTCCACAAAATAAAAATCTAATGTGAGGCGGTATTGCCTCATATGAGCTCTTTGTATTACAATGACACAGATTGTCGAAAAATATTCCAGACTCTCATTTCATTATGGAATTGGTTTAATCCGCAGTAAAACCAATTATATCCGGACAGTATACCTCATATTTTCATAGAGGATTATAGAAACATGGATCGCGATAGGCATTGTTTTTAGGATATGGGAATATTATTCATGAAAACAGTTCAAATTAAAGCAGGCGGTCGGTAGGTGAGAATTATGTCGTTTTGTTGCAGAAAATCATATATTTACAATATGGGAGAACTATTAACTGAAGAAGTGTTTTCAGCACCACGATGGCAGAAAATAACCTATCGCATACTAAGTATTTTGGTATTTGTATTAGGGATTAGCGTTCTCCTGATAAAAAATGCAGGATGGCTGCTTTTTTTAGCTCCCCTGATTTTCTTTATTGCTCTTTCCATGTTTTTATTTACCCGCCAAAAACTTATTATTTCAAATGATGGGATACGTTTTGTCGGCGGTTTTAAGAAGTATATTATTTCCTGGAATGATATGACGAAGGTTGATATGGTGAGACTTGGAAAATATAAGACATCCACTGCTACGATTTATTACTCCGGTGGAAAAGTGGATTTGAACAAAGGTTTTTACCTTGAACCCCAGTTCAAAAGGATTTTATCACTCCTGGAAGCTAAAACTAATCCGGAAATATTTACAAAGAGATACTGGGAAACCCGCAGTCAGATTAGTCACGGTTATGGTTTGGAAAAATAATATAAACTGGCTTTACGTTTCATTATGGTTTGCCATATTCTGAAACGGAAGGTATTACAAATACATAGAAAAATGATTAAAAACAGGATACAGGGGCTCGTTGCTTTTTCTTTTACCGTACTTCTTTTTTCCTGTTCAGCCACAAAACAGGTGGTTGAAATCGGAAATGCTGAAAATGTGGCTTCCCAAACAGACTCACTCTATATGGAAATCCAGCGTGTAGGTCTGGAAGCCACCAAAAATAATCATGTGCCCGGAGTAGCCATAGCAGTTATCCAACATGGAAAAATAGCCTGGACACAATGCATCGGGTTTGCTGATATGGAAAGTAAAAAAACAATCACTACAGAAACTATTTTTAATGTGGGTTCTGTATCCAAAATGGTATCTGCATGGGGAATGATGCAAATGACTGAAAAAGGGCTCATAAAGCTGGATGATCCAGTTGATCAGTCACTGGTACGCTGGAAATTACCTGTATCTCAATATGATATCTCAAAAGTTACTTTACGACGTATTCTCAGCCATACAGCAGGGCTTTCGGTGCATGGGTATGGAGGTTCAGAGCAGGGAGTTCCACTGTTAAGTTTAGAAGAATCACTTTCTGGCAAGACAAAAAGAAACGGAGAAAGTGTACGCCTGATTAGTGAGCCGGGAACGAAATGGGAATATTCGGGTGGTGGCTATACACTTGCACAATTACTGCTGGAAGAAAGAACAAAAGAGAAGTTCGCGGTTTATATGGAAAAGAATGTTTTTAAACCTTTAGGACTGAATCATACCCACTATGAATGGACTGAAGATATGATGGCAGGTTCTGCAACTGCCTATGATGCTTCAGGGAAACCCATAAAGAACAGGGTATTTACAGAACAGGCGGCGGCAGGATTGCAAACCACAGTTCTGGACCTTGCTCATTTTGCTGAGCTATCCATAACTGCTGATTCAGATCAATTGAATAAAGTTTTGAAATCAACAACGATACAATTAATGGAGAAATCGGTTGTACCATTTTCTGATCAGGGAAAAAGTGGTCTGGGCTACCGGTTCATGAATTATGAAGGGCTTGAAACAATTGGACATACCGGCGAGAATGAAGGCTGGAGTGCCGGGGTATTTATGCACCTGCCCACAAAGAGCGGTATTGTAATAGTCTGCAATGGTTCTAATGGAGACCGCGTCTGGTATCCCATTTACCAGAGTTGGGCAAAAAGGATCAAAGAAAATTAAAAGTAGTTCATTTATCCTAAGTATCGAATGATATTAAAGCTGTTAAATAATCTGTATTGAATAGAGTAGAATCCACCTGTAGATTTTCAAGAACAAAGCAAAAACCTGATTTCTCAGAATCTCCAAAGCCTCCTGATTTTGGAGATCTGCTGTGTGCAGGTTTTTATCCTTTTTTAATGGAATTTCTATTTCTCCAGTCTTAATTTATCTGTGACAGATTAATATTCAGGAATTTATTTCTTTGGTTTTAATGAAAAATTATCCATATAAGCTGCCTGATGGACTCCATTCAGTAAAACTTTCAGCCCTAAATGAGTTTCTTTTTTTACAGAAATATTGAATGTTTTCTTATCTCCTGTTATTTTGGAAGGTTTCGCTATTGAAACATATGATTGGGTATCGGAAGTATTGCTTACTGAGAAAATTTCCAGGGTGGTTTCTCCTCCGTTGTCAGAAATATCAAGACTAAGACTATAGTTTCCGGGTTTAATTTTTGGAGTAACCAAATACATATTTTCTCCCGGGCTGTACATTGAGTAAAATATAATTTTTTTATCACTGGCATACAACATGGTCTTTCCTCCTGCCTGGGCAGTCCAGCATTTGTTAATATCTTTCCATGTATCAAAATTTTCTGTGATTGTGGATACAGCTTTACACTGTGCCTGTACAGTTAAAAATCCTCCCAAAGCCACCATTCCGGCCAATATGATCTTTTTCATAGGTTATATCTATTTTACTGTAAAAATAGATAAAAAAGGCTAGTAGAACGGTGTTTTATAAAAAGAACAAACTGATAGGCAGAAATAAATTTTCAAATGCCGGTTTGCTAGGGCTTGATTGAAATGTAATCTCTATAGTCAAAGAGTTTGGAAACAGGCTCAATAGGAAAATAAGTTTACCTCTGCTGCCAGGCTTTTTACATTCCTTTGCATTACATATCAAGCCTGTAGATAAATTCCTCAATCTCCATTTGCCGGGCATTGGCAAAACCTTTATCAGAACCGATTTTGATAAAGCCACATTTTTCCAGCACCTTCTGTGAGCCGATATTGTCAAAGGCAACACGTCCAACAATAGGCCTGGCCGCTTCAATGGTAAGAAAATCTTTCAATGCTGTTGTTGCGATACCTTGTCCCCAGAAACTTTTATCGATCCAATAGGTGATTTCTGCATGGCCTTCCAGGACAAACTTTGCAATACTTCCTGCGATCACAGTACCGGCCATAATAGTTTGGTTGTTGACGGTCGGATCATTCAGTAATCTGGTATATTTGGCCAGATAGGCTTCTTTATTCTTGGAATCCTGTGAAGTAAATGCTGCCAGATAATTGGCTTCATGGTCAAGCTGAATCTGAAAAAGAAGATCTAAATCAGTAACCAGAGTGGGTCTTAGTTTTATGTCTTTCATATTGAGTGATGGGTTAAAGTATCTTCAAATATAGAACTTATTAGTCTATTTTTTGCCCATCATAATCTTCATAAAAGACTTTATTTTGAACTAAATTAAGTGTGATAAAGTGTTTAAGAATAAAGGTTTTATTGATTTTTGTAGTTTAAGCAGCAAATGACAAACCCATCGCTGCTGCACGAATCCTTTCGTGTGGTTTTTATTCCAATCACTTTTTCATAAAGTTTTTATCTTTATAAAAACATAATTGATGAGTCGTAATTACAAATTCCACAATCTTGAAGGTTTGTATTTCATAAGTTTTGCTGTTGTAGGCTGGCTGGATGTTTTTATTAGAAATGAATATAAAGAAATTTTTTTAGAAGGTTTAAGATTTTGCCAAAAGAGTAAAGGAATGGAAATACATGCGTGGTGCATTATGTCGAGTCATGTACACTTAGTTTTCAAAAGTATAAACGGACAGAAACCAGAACTTCTGATTGGCGATTTAAAAAGGTTTACAAGCAAGGCAATTGTAGCAGCAATCAAAGAAAACCCTATAGAAAGTAGAAAAGAATTTTTATTAGATTTTTTCCTTAAAGAAGGCTCAAAAACTTCAAATGTATCCCAATACCAATTTTGGAGGCATGATAATAAACCTATTGAATTGTGGAGCAACAGAGTGATTAGGCAGAAAATTAATTACGTCCATCAAAATCCTGTAAAAGCAGGTTTAGTATTCCTTGCAGAAGATTACAGATACAGCAGTGCAATGGATTATTCTGATGAAAAAGGACTTTTAGATGATATTGTTGTTTTTAGAATGTTTGATTAATAGTATTAAATACCACACGAAAGGATTCGTGCGGTAGCGGGGGCTGGATGTTTTTATTAGAAATGAATATAAAGAAATTTTTAAAAGTGTATATTCGGCGGTTAAAAACAAAAAGTTATTAATACAGGTTAAAGTTTATGCAAAATTTGCTCAGCCATCGTCAGCTAGCATTTTACGCTATCTGTTAAAAAAAACATTAAATTAAGAAACAATGGGCAAAAATGATTTTGAAAATTTCAAGCAAGAGGTAAGTTGGTTTGCAGGACAAAATGATAGCGTTGAAATTAAACATATCATCAGTAAAACTTTTAGTCCGGAATTTATCAATACATTTCCAACTTTATATCAACTATTACTACAATCGACTTCAATTTTGAGTGTTGATATAACAACATCTAAAAACAAAAAAGCAAACTATTACCTATATACTTGGACGGACAAGAATGGCTTTAAATGTGGCTGGTTATGCAAGATTGAACAAATTCATACTGAAATTGATATTTTATCTGAACATCAGTTACTCTTAGATGAAATGGGCGGTATAAAGGAAACTTACTACTATTTTGATACAGAAACTGAAATGCTTACCGATAATCAGAATTTTATTTTTATTAAATCCGAACTCACAAAAGGCTTGGGTGACTGGATTGATCTATATGACCAGGTTTGTAAAGATGAAAATGTAAAACAAATTGATACAAAAGATCTGATTTGTTTCGCCGAAGAAGCGAATGGAAATGAAACCTTTTATGACCCCAATACAAAGCAGGTTTTACTTTTTGCTACTGACCATAGTTTTGAAAATGTTGAAGTTTTAAAAGGGCAATCAGAATATACATTTTACACAATTAATCGTGTAACGACATTTGTTGATTATGTAGAAGCTCTTGCTCAGCAATGGTTAGAGAATATTGTATCAGAGGGGTTGTAAAGTTTTGAATGAATATCAACCATTGATTCAAAGCATTTCCCGCTGCGCAAAGTCTCCTGACTTTGAGCCAATAAAATAAAAACATCCCTGTAAAACATACTCCAAAGTCAGGCGATTTCAGCGAGTAACGTTAAAAAAACTAGCGGACAAGAAGATAGATTCCAAGACCAATTGCAGCATAAGCTGTAACCGTAAGAATATCAGCTATAGGCTGTGAAAATCGTTTTTCGGCAATTTTCTCGGCATTGATCTGGTTCTTATGAAATTTTAGAATTTTCTTAGGATTATGAACCGGGTGTGCCACCAGGCTGTCGCTTTCCCACTTGTCAACGATTACTTTATAGGATCTGCCTTCAACGTCAATTTTAACATTTTTACCAGCTGCCAGTTTCTCCTGAATATTCACAGGAGCAGGGGCTTGTGGTGCGTTCAGGCTTTCAGCTGCCGTATTCTGCATTTGCGGAGCAGTAGTACCAGTAAGGGCTGTATTCTTTTTAGAATCCTGCTTATTGTCGGCCGCTGGATCCACTTGTTTTTTCACCTGGTAGGTATAGCAACTGCTAAGAGAGAATGATATAATGATGAGATAAAGATACTTTTGCATGAGCTAAATTTAAGAATTAAACGGAATATGTAGGAGTTTCTTTTGAAAGATCCTGTAAAAAAATATCAAAAGACTCTATTTTTATGAAACCGTTGTACAAAGTCTCCTGACTTTAAGCCTGCAAAATAAAAAAAATATTTGAACATACTTCAAAATCAGGAGACTGCAGAGAACAGGAGAGTGGAGATAAAAATCCTTTTTATTTTTGATGATCCATAATAAAAATATACTTTTGTAATCAACAACATAAAGTTATGATAACAAATTATGTTGTTTCCTCTAAAAAACTAAAAACTAAAAACTAACCAGAAAACTAATTACATCATGAAAAATGAACAAAACTACGCTGTACCCATTCTTACGGATACATCAAAACTCATTGTTTCCAGCAAATTAAAACAACACTAAGTATTACAATTTCTTTAGGGTCATAAACATATAGAACCCATAGGATTTATTTGATTATTTCTTCCAATCAGAAGTAAAGAATATCTGGTATGAAGTATAACCGGTACTTCGCTTTCGATCTGGGGCGGCAATATCTTTATTGAAGTTGGGGACGTTTCATGGGGTGTCAGTGATGATGCTATATGATCTATGCAACCCTTTAAAAATCAATGTTTATTCATTGATTTAAATCCTTATACCATAATCCTGTGCTCAGCAAAAGGGTGATTTGGAAAATGGCAGTTAACGAATGATTTAAAACCAAACAATATAATTTAAACTTATTAATTTTTACACTATTATGACAAAGAAACTACTAACCATTGCCTTCACAGGCTTATCATGTACTATGGCTTTTGCAGCAGATCTATATGTTCGGAATGGGGGAGCAGGCGGTGCTTATCCTACCGTAAATACAGCAATCACAGCCGCTTCAGACGGGGATCGTATCATCATTCAGCCTAAAGCGAATGGAGAGGCTTATGTAGAAAATCTGACTATCAACAAATCGCTGACTTTTGTTTCCGAAACCAATTATGCCAAGTATATCATTCAGGGAAATGTAAGCATCAATCCGGCAACAGGAAGAACGGTGACGATCAGCAATATGAGCTCAGGCTATTACGGCAGTTATAATGTACAGGCAAATTTTCCAATAGGTACAGGAAGAACCTTCGTTAATATTGTGAACTGTGATCTGCATAATGTTTTAACAGATAAAGTGAATTTCACTACCAACATCTCCGGTTGTACGATTAGCGGAATCCTGAAGTTTTCTCACGGAAGATGTACGGCTAATAGAGCAGAAAGTATTGCCGTGGTAGCTACGCAGGATAACAGTCCTATTGGATCTGATATTGAGGTTTACGGGAATGTATCCAACTCATTTATATCCAATTCACAATCCAATTATAATTTTAAATTCAGCAATAATTTTTGTACCGGTATTTATATTTATAATATTAAACACGGAAGCTCTAACGAAATCATTAACAATACCATCTATAATCCTATTCCCGCAGATACGGCTCCGTTGTACGTTAACTTAGGTAATAATATCAATTCGGGAAATATTGCTATGATGAACAATGCCGCTTCTTTTGAAGTAGGAGGGACCAATGCCTGCATTCAAAACAAAAGCAATAGTGTTGCGATAACAGCTAACTATAATGTGTTCACCAATGCTTTTGTAACAGAAGGTAACATGACGCAAAATGACAATTCAGGATCATTGAACCTGAACTTCAACAATGTAGCCTATACGGTAACCGGTATGAATGTAAATGCCGGAAATCCTGGTATAAAATACACTGATCTGGACTTAACAAGAAACGACGCCGGGCATTATGGAGGCTCTAACAGCTGGATGAATTACTGGCCGGCAAATAATGGCAATAAACCTCAGGTAAACTATCTGTCCACTCCAAGATCTGTTACCAGTGGAACATTTAACATCAGCGGGTCTGGTTTTTCTAAATAATTTCTAATGATATAACAATATGAAAAATTATATCTACAGTATAATTGCTTTGTTGACGGTCATGCTGTGTCCGGCACAAGTACTGATCAGCCAGGCAGAATATTTTTGGGATATTGATCCGGGAACAGGAAACGGAACTCCGGTATGGGCTGCCGACGGAACTTTCGATAACGTTGTTGAAGAGCTTTCCAAAATAGACATTGCCACACCGGGCAGCGGATTACATAAATTCAATATCCGTGTCAAAGACAATACGGGAGTTTGGGGACCGGTTTTTACCAACATTATTGATGTTCAGCCCAATCAGAGCTCTGCCATTATAGCTGTTTCCCAGGCGGAATATTTTTGGGATACTGATCCGGGAGCCGGAAATGGAAATCCAGTATTGGCGGCTGATGGAACTTTTGACAGCGTTATTGAACAACTCAGTGCAACAGGAGTCGCTACACCGGGTAGCGGTTTGCATACATTCAGTGTCCGCATTAAGGACAATATGGGAATTTGGGGACCGGTTTTTACCCATGTCATTAATATCCAGCAAGCTTCGGTATCTCCGGTAATTACTGTTTCTCAGGCTGAGTATTTTTGGGATACTGATCCGGGTGTGGGAAATGGAACCGCTTTATTGGCTGCTGATGCAAACTTTGACAGCTCTTTTGAGCAGCTGGCTGATGCAGGAATTGCTTTACCTGCTAATGGCTTACATGTATTTAATGTCCGTATCAAAGATAATACGGGTGTTTGGGGTCCTGTTTTTAGAAATGTTATTGATGTACAGACCACAGCTTTTACGGGCTGCTGGCAAACCCTTACTACAAGAGGAGACCATTCGGTAGGACTCAAAACAGACGGAACATTGTGGGCATGGGGTGTTAATGGCGATGGACAATTAGGGGACGGAACCACAACTGCCAGATCTGTTCCTGTAAAAATAGGCACCACAAATGACTGGAAAAGCATTTATGTAGGCCATAAGCATACTCTTGCCATTAAAACAGATGGAACACTATGGGCCTGGGGAGATAATGCATTTGGGCAATTAGGTGATGGAACTTTAATTGACAGAAAGGTTCCTACTCAGATAGGAACAGCAACGGACTGGCAAAGTCTTGGTGGCGGAATTGAACATTCGGTAGGACTCAAAACCGATGGGACGCTCTGGACATGGGGACGTAACGGCTATGGGCAGCTGGGAGATGGAACTACCATATCAAAAAATATCCCAACACAAATCGGTACTGCTACCAATTGGAAAAGTATTCGTGCTGCCAATTATCAGACGTTAGCGATAAAAACTGATGGAACACTGTGGGGATGGGGAATTAACAACTATGGACAACTTGGAGACGGAACTACAACTTCAAAAAATATCCCAACACAAATTGGAAATGCTGCTAATTGGAAAAGTATTGATACAGGAGTGCAACATTCGGTAGGACTTAAAACCGACGGAACGCTATGGGCCTGGGGAAATAACGGTAACGGACAGCTTGGAGACGGAACTACCATTTCAAAATATACCCAAATACAAATAGGAACAGCAACCAACTGGCAAACTGCAGCGGTTGGAAATAGTTTTACATTTGCAACAAGGACAGACGGAACGGTTTGGTCATGGGGCAGCAATAACTTTGGACAGTTGGGTAATGGTACAAGTACAGGAAATAGTACCACACCTGCACAAGTAGATTCTTCTTCAGATAACAAGCAGGTTTTTGCCGGAGAGAGTCATATTCTTGTACAAAAATTTGATGGTTTTCTAAAAGCTTGTGGACGCAATGACAATGGACAGTTAGGTGACGGTACAAAAGTTAACAAAAATACGTTAACTGCTATGGCTTGTCCCGGATACTGTATTCCTCCAACACCATTTTCATCATCCAATATTACTTCTGAAACGGCTAGTCTAAACTGGACAGCAGCAACGGTGGCTCCTGGCCAGGGGTATGTGTATCTTTACAGTACCAGCCCAACACTTGGAGGTATTCAAGGAGGTGTTCCCCCTACTTCTACAACAGCAAATCTGACCAATTTACTACCTGATACCACGTACTATTGGTGGGTGGGATCCAATTGTGGATTCAGCCCGTTTGCCTGGATGCCGGGAGGTTCCTTTACTACACTTCCTACCACCGCAACAGGCTGCTGGCAAAGTGTGAGTGGAGGTATTGATTACTCAATGGGGATCAAAAAAGACGGAACGCTATGGGCCTGGGGAAATAATTATGATGGCGAGCTGGGAGACGGAACTATGATCAATAGAAATATCCCAACACAAATAGGGACCGAAAATAATTGGATGAAAATTGAGGCTGGAGCTTATTTTTCAGTAGGCATGAAAGCCAATGGATCCATATGGACCTGGGGAGAGAATAGCAGAGGACAGCTAGGTGATGGAACTACAACCACGAGAAATATTCCAATGCAGGTAGGAACTGCAACAGACTGGGTGGATATTGCAACGGGGGGAAAACAGACATTTGCTATAAAATCAGATGGAACACTTTGGGCCTGGGGGTATAATAACAGGGGACAGTTAGGTGATGGTACAATCATCAACAAAAGCATACCTGTACAAATCGGGACCGCAACAGACTGGCTAAGTATCGCCTCCGGAGAAGCTCATACCCTTGCTGTAAAAACAGATGGAACGCTATGGACCTGGGGGTATAATGACAGAGGACAGTTAGGTGATGGTACCGCCATAGCAGTAAATTCCCCTACTCAAATCGGAACGGCAACGGATTGGAAAACTGTTACTGCAGGCACCGATCATTCGATAGCACTGAAAACAGATGGAACGCTATGGACCTGGGGGTATAATGACAGAGGACAATTAGGTGATGGTACTACAATTTCAAAGAATATTCCGACACAGGTAGGAACAGAAGCCAATTGGCGAAGTGTGAAGACTGGCACATATGGTTCTACTTTAGCCATAAAAACAGATGGAACACTATGGACCTGGGGCTATAATGGCTGGGGACAATTGGGAGATGGTACAGAGATAGACAGATCTACACCCATACGTATCGGAACCGCAACTGATTGGCAAAGTATTGCAGCAGGAGCTAATAATACGCTTGCTGTAAATACTAAAGGATTTCTGGCAATCAGTGGCTATAACCTCAAGGGACAGTTAGGAGACGGTACTTATATTCAGAAGAAAATTTTTATACCTGTTGCCTGTGGTACAGGTAGTGTGACTGTTCATAAAGCTTCTACTTTCGCTAAAGCCGGTTTAACTGTTGATGAAGTTTCAGCAAAGGCAGATCAGCTGAAAGTTTATCCCAATCCTGTACAGGATATCCTGACCATTTCATTTGATCAGAAGATGCTGTCGGTATCGGTTTACAATGCAGCCGGACAGCAGGTACTTACGAAGGCAATCAATGATACTAAAGGAACTATTGATGTTTCCGGACTTGTATCAGGAGGTTATCTGGTTAAAGTGAACACTGCTAATGACCTGATAAGAATGGTGAAAGTTATCAAGCGGTAAATAGTAAAACTTTAATACCAAAAAGGTTTCTTTAGACCTTAAATCTTTCAAATAGCGCCACTTATCTTTAAGTGGCGCTGTTTTTTTTAATTAATCGCTATCTTTAATACATCATCAAAACAAAAATAATAACCCCGTTAAAACTTTAAAATCATGACAAAAACAGCAGTCTCTGGTTTCCTTCTCTTCAGTCTTTTCCTGGTAAGTGCACAAGCCATCGAGTCGGGAAGCCACAGCACGACGGGCTACATCAAACCGGACGGCACGATTGAAAACAGCAGCCATTCCACCGTAGGATACATCAGGTCAGACGGGATGATCGAGAATAAAAGCCATTCGACCATCGGGTATATCAAAAGTGACGGCACCATAGAAAACGAAAGTCATTCTACCGTAGGGTACGTTAAAAAAAAGGGCACGGTAGAAAACAGTAGTCATTCCACCGTGGGTTACATCAAAGATGATGGAACGGTGGAAAGCAGCAGTCACAGTACTATTGGCTATGCCAAAGGCGTTAAAAAAGACTGGGCAGCAGTAGTCTATTTCTTTTTTAAGCTAGATTGATCCTTAGCACCGCAGAAAACATAAGGAAATTAGCCAACAATTTCTGATCATTAATTAATAGGTAACGGAGAATGAACGTACTTATATTAAAAAAACGGCTTTTGCCGCTTTTCTAATATAAATGATATGTTGAATATCTTTTAAATGAGTTTTAGTAACTCTCCTGCCACCTTTTCGGAAGAAGCAGGATTTTGTCCGGTAATCAATCTTCCGTCAACAACCGCATAAGGATTCCAGTCCTCAATTTTACTGTATACACCGCCATTCCTTTTGAGCATGTCCTCAACCAGAAAAGGCACTACGTCAGTTAATTGTACGGCGTCCTCTTCAGTATTTGTGAATCCGGTAACATTTTTATCCTTTACCAGATACTCACCATCTATTTTCACATCCTTCAAAACTCCAGGTGCGTGGCATACAAATGCTACAGGTTTCTCATTGGTATAAAAATCAACGATAAGTTGTTGCGAAACCTTATCTTCAGCGAGATCCCACAATGGACCGTGACCCCCAGGATAAAATACGGCATCAAAATCTTCACTTTTAACTTCCGATAATTTGTGTGTATTTTTTAATTTATCCTGTAATACCTCATCATTATCCATTCTGCGCGTAGCATCGGTCTGGGATGATGGATCTTCACTTTTCGGATCAATTGGCGGAAGACCTCCCTTTGGAGATGCCAATGTTATTTCTACTTCTTTATCAGATAATGCATAGTAAGGAGCTGCCAATTCTTCTGTCCAAAATCCGGTCTTCCTACCGGTATCTCCTAATTCGTCGTGACTCGTAAGCACGAATAAAACTTTTTTACTCATTTATATGTATTTAATTAGTACTGTAAAGTTGGCAATATCATTCTTTTAAAAAAAGGATCCAAGTCACTATTTATATGTGATCCATATCACACTTTAGAGTAGAAAGAGACAGATAGAAATTATCTTACACTGTCATAGATTTCCATTATTTTGAAAGACGCTTAGACCTTCAGTCTTGTAATTGGTGGTATTATATACCCCTCGCTACCGCACGAATTCTTTCGTGTGGTTTTTATTTCAACCACTTCCTCATAAAGTTTTTATCTTTATAAAAACATAATTGATGAGTCGTAATTACAAATTCCACAATCCTGAAGGATTATTTTTCATAAGTTTTGCTGTCGTAGGTTGGCTGGATGTTTTTATTAGAAATGAATACAAAAAAATTTACAAGCAAAGCCATTGTTACGGCAATCAAGGAAAATCCTGCAGAAAGCAGAAAAGAATTTTTATTAGATTTCTTCCTTAAAGAAGGTTCAAAAACTTCAAATGTAACTCAATATCAGTTTTGGAGACACGATAATAAGCCTATTGAGTTATGGAGCAACGGGGTGATTAGACAGAAAATTAATTATGTAGATCAAAATCCGGTTTAGTTTTTCGTACGGGGCACAAATACTAAAAAAGCCTTCCAAGATGCTTGAAAGGCTTTTTTAATGTAGTCAGAAATATATTATTTAAAAATTTCATTCTGATAAAGAATACGGTCGTCTTCGTCAAAACTGATGATCAGTACCTTATACTGTTTGGCGGTGTCGTTATTGAAAAATTTAATTCTTGGTGGAACGTATTCGCTGTCGAATAAATTAGGGTTCCAGTAGAGTGTTTCCCGGGTATCGTTTTCAATTTTCTTTGCAGGATCATCAGTATCGAGGGTTTCAATAAGAAATTCCGAAGGTTTATCATAGCCTTTTATGACAGATGAGTTGTTCTTTTGGGCTTCTTTTTGATTGCTCTTAGGCTTCATATTCCCTCTCATCGTGTAGATCAATACTGCATTACCCACCAATCCGGATCCTTTTATGATTTTTACCATAGCAATATTGCTTATAGGAACATTCATAATCATGCCCGGTTCAGTAGCCATTTCATCTAAATAGAGCTGAGCCTTGCTGCCACGAATGTAGGGAACATTCTCTCCTGAATTATTTCTTTGAAATACTAAGCCGGCTGCCCTTCCTTGTAGCCATGCTAATATATCGGTTGATCCTGCAGCATGCTGGTCTTCATTGACAAAGTCGAATATCGTAGAATTCAGGGAATTAAACATTCCGGTAGATAGTTGACTGTTTAATTCTGCTGTTGGATCTTTCTTTTTTCCTGTTAATTTTACTTCTTCAATTTCTACATCAGTACTCCCGTTTTTTTGATTGTTTTTCTGACTGTTGATGGCCCTGGAAATTGATGGAGGAAGGGTTTTGTTTCCGCTGGTTTTTACCAGGGTATATTTTGTACCTGGAAAATTGCCTTTAAATGGTGTGGGCGTAACCAGTGGCTCTACGGTGACGAATAGATTATCAGTGCTTGATTCCTGATTCTTTTCTGAAGTTGCAAGAACTGAAACGTTCAAAGGTTCAGAATAGTTAAGATTATCTAAATAGATATATCCGTTTTGGTCTGTTTTGGATGGGGTAAGCGTGGGTTCGTTTTTGCCTAATTTCAAGGCTAAAATTACACTGGAGTTAATTAGCAGGGCATTGTTTTTAATAGGTTTTATCCTGTAAGAAAGAAATTGTTGGGAATTCGTTTTAATGGCTGGTACAGATCCACTAAGTAGGGAATTCCAGTCAAATCTTTTCCAGTTCTCAGAAATAAGCAGTGCATCCAACGCTTCAGTATTGGCATTTTTAGAAAAATATTGGGCCGGACTGTCTATTTTTGAAGTAAAATCTCCCGTTAACCAAAGGCTGCTCAGTATATTTTCTTCTTCCGGACTCTGGGTACCGCTATCCTCACTTACCAAAACAGTATAATTTTTAAAATACGATTCCGGGGAAAGATCAATACTGTTGAAAGATCTTGGTGTCTGTTTTATATTCTGACCTATAATTTCTGCTTTCTCAATATGTAAACTATTAGGTTTTACGAAGCAAAGTCTTTGGGCCACCAGATGGTCTTGCTCATCAAAAATGGCCAGCTGTAAAATACCGTTGGCTTCATTGTTGATTTTTGCAGGAATAAGACTGGAAGCTTCATTGATCAATTGGTTAATATTGGCTTTGTAAGCAAGATGGTTATTGATGGTTCCTACAATTTTATAGTTCTGAAGTTTTTGTTTTAAGTTAACTCCTTTTAAGCTATATTTAATTCCTTCTTTAGAGTTGGAAATTTCTAAATGAACACCACTGTCTGCAACTTGTGGCAGATCTACGGTTTTGCTTTTACCTGTGTTATCCTGAATGATAGCCTGGTACTTTTTTCCTAAAGTTGGAGTCATGGTAAAAGATGAAACATTTTTATCAAAAGAGGTAAAGGTAGTAATGGGTGCATTGGGATTTTGCGTATCTATTACTTTTCCCGTCCAGGTTGCAGGTAGAGAAGTATCGCTTGATAATCTTACGGCAAATTTTGTAGGCATACCGTTAATGAAAGTTCCCCCTTCCGGAAAGACTTTAGCAGACCAATCAGAACCTTTAGCAATCACTAATGATTCTGTGGAGGCTGGATTGTAAACAGGAATCGTTTTCACAATCTGAAAATCTTCACTAAAATTGGTCATGTAAGGCGTATAAGCTCTTATAAAATAGACTTGCTCGGGAAGGCTTTCTTTCAGTTGAAAATCTCCGCTGCCTTCACCGTTAGTCAGAAGTACAGTTTTCCAATCTATTAATTTTTTATCAGAACTGTACAATTCCACAAATAAAGTAGTAGATAATGAAGAACGGTTATAGCCCTCAAATACAAAACTTTTAAACCAGATTTTGTCACCGGCTGCATATTGTGATTTGTCAGTCAGTACGTATACTTTTTCCTGTTCGTAATTATTCTCAAGATTTGTAATTGCCTTTTCTAATTGAGTTTGTGCCAGTATAGGCGATACAAGTGAAATAAGCAATACACAGAATATATTTTTCATAGAAATATGAGTACATTTAATTCTGTGCTAAATTAATCATTTAAGAGCTTTAAAAATTGATATTTAATCTCTTTATTTTTAGAAAAAGAAATCAGATTGATTATCCCTTGATCTGCTTCAAACGCTGTGGAGCAGTTTCTATATTAATTCAGATCATTAACCTGTTTTAATACAAAAGAATAATGTTTATAAATGCAGGTCCAGGTGGTAACAATAGAATCCAATTTATTAATTTTTTTAAGCGGGCCATAGCAGATATACTTGAAAAAAAACAGGAAGGGTTTCTAAGCATGTCTTCAGTTCAGTTTTTGATATGCCCGCATTGCAAAGAAGTAAGCGACCAATATAATTCCTGTGCACCATGCCAGGGCAATCCATATTTCATGGCCTGCCGGCTGATTTGAAAGTAAAGCACGGATGGTCTCCACAATTGAGGTTACAGGCTGGTTTTCTGCAAAGGCACGGACCGGTCCGGGCATCGTCTCTGTTGGTACAAATGCAGAACTAATCAGAGGAAGGAAATGAATAGGATAAGCAATTGCGGTTGCTCCATCCACTGATTTTGCAGATAATCCGGCAATGGCGGCAATCCATGCCAGAGCCAGCATAAAAAGTATAAGTATACCAGCTATGGCAAGCCATGACAATATGCCTGCCGGTGAACGGAATCCCATTATTAATGCAATGAGAACAATAATAATAAGTGAAATAAGGTTAGATACCAGTGAAGTCATAATATGTCCCCATATTGCGGCTGAACGTGCAACCGGCATGGAATGGAACCTTTCAAATATACCCCGCTGCACATCATTAAACAAACGATAGGAGACATAACCAATGCTATTGGCAATAGCAATGATCAGTATGCCCGGCAATAAGTAATTTACATAATTGTCTGATCCTGTTTTTATTGCTCCCCCGAGCACATAGACAAATAGCAGCATTAGGGCAATTGGCATCACAGTGACGGTGATGATTGTATCTGCGCTGCGCATTACATGACGCATAGATCGGCCAAGCATCACCTTCATATCTGTAAAAAAATAGGTTTTAATTGTTTCCATAATTTTCTTTTTTATGCGATAATTGAAAGAAATATATCCTCCAGGGTTGGCTGTTTTTCAATGTATTCTACTTTTGTCTGAGGAAGCAGTTTTTTCAGTTCAGCAAGTGTGCCGTTCACAATAATTGTCCCCTTATGGAGAATGGCAATTCTGTCAGCAAGCTGTTCAGCCTCCTCCAGGTATTGGGTGGTAAGAAATACTGTGGTACCATTATCAGCAAGCTCTTTAATAATTTTCCAAACTTCAATACGGGCTTCCGGATCAAGCCCTGTTGTAGGTTCGTCAAGAAAAATAATCTGTGATTTTCCTACAAGGCTCATGGCAATATCGAGTCTGCGAAGCATCCCTCCCGAATAAGTAGAAGCCCTTCTGTGGGCAGCATCATTTAATCCGAGACGTTTTAGCAGATTGTCTGCAACCAGTGTTGGGCTTCTGAGGTGTCTCAGTTTGGCGATCATTATTAGATTTTCCCTTCCTGTGAGGATCTCATCTACAGCTGCTGACTGCCCGGTAAGGCTAATCGACTGCCGCACCATTTCAGGGTTCATTTCTACATCGAATCCGTTTACGGTAACCTTTCCGCTATCCGGTTTCAATAGGGTAGTAAGGATTTTAACAACCGTAGTTTTGCCTGCACCGTTGGAGCCTAGCAGCGCAAAAATACAGCCTGCTGTGATGTCAATATCTACTCCTGTCAATACAGGAACGTTTTTATAAGATTTTCTCAAACCCTTCACCGAGATGGCCATTTTATTTTGTGACATAGGTGTTTTTTATAATGTTAGTATGGTGACTTCAGTCAAATCTGCCTTTCCATTTTTTAAAAAAGCATAGGTGATCTTATCCACTTTGCAGTTGATAAACTGAACACGTTTTAAATTGTTGTTTTTAAAGAAAGTATTAATAAGAGTTGTATTCTGGAATATGACTTTCTTAAAACTGCAATTTTCAAAACTGCAGTCTTCTAATGTACCTTCAAAAACCAGATCTGCAAGTTGTGTGGCATAAAAAGAGGTAGCCTTCCAAGTCGCCTTTGTGAGAATGCTTTTTTCCAGTCCGCCGGATTTAATAACCACTCCGGTAAAGTCAGCACCCGTGAAATCACATTCACTTATATGGCTTTCAGAAAATTCAGTTTCCTGTAGCGAGCAGGCAGTAAAGATATTGTCGGATAAATAGGAATTGAAAATGCGGCTGTTTCCAAAATCTGAATGGGAGAAGTTGCACCCTTCAATATAGCTGCTTTTTTGAAGATTTACCCCCTTAAAATGGGCATCAGAAAAATCACATCCTTTGACATAGCTTTTTGAAAATTCAGCTTCTTCCAACGAAGTATTCCTAAAGGTATTGTTGAGTAAATGGGAGTTCTGAATATGACTGCTGCCCATATCCGAATTTGAGAAATCACAGCCCTCTACATTATTGTTTTTTAAAAGAAGCCCCGACATTTCTGAACCGATAAACAGACATTTCTGCATATTGGAGGAACTGAATTTTTCATGCAGGTTTTTCAACCCCGAAAAGTCAGTATCCACCCAGCTGCCATTTGACATATCCCAGATTAGTTTTTTCTCCTTTTTTATAGATGGCATTTCACCCATCTGTGTCATATCAGGTATAGCTGCCTCTATTTCTGTACTCTCAAGACTTGGGTTTTCCGAAAAATAGTTGAGATCAACTTTTAGAATTTCTGCCAGACGGTTTAAAGTAATAATATCCGGCATTGATTCCCCGCGTTCCCACTTTCCTACAGCCTGAGGGCTGATGAACAGCTGTTCGGCAAGCCTGGCTTGAGAAATATTTATTTTCTTTCGGGCCTCAACAATTTTACTGCCGATCATTTTAGTATTTAACATATATCGTATTTTTATTTTAGTTTTTCGACACTACAAAGGTAGAATAGATGTGTTAATAGAGTCTCAAAATACACAAAACATATAGTTGTATTTGCACTACTTATAGTTGTTACTGACAACATAAAGTTGTTTTTATTGAAATCTACAGAATGATATGCCTGGCTATGGCTGAAAGAGATTTTATTGGATCATTTCAGAAGATATACTAAAAGAAAGTTCTTTGAGTATAGATCAACTATGAATAGAGGATGCTAAGACTTAATAGCATAATAGTAATCTTTAAGGAGGCAAAAGTAGAATCAACTTCCTTGATTCTTTCTAAGCGCACGCATAACCCATACAGCTTCATCAGCGACATTGTCGCCCTCTTAGCTTCCTTATCAATAAAAGGGTTGGATCATTTCTTGCGTTTAAGAAAAAATCTGCTTCAAAATCAATTTCCAATTCAATTATTCTTGGTTCACTTATTTTAACGGATTATAAATCATATCTCTGTTTTATTATATTTTATAAAAACATGATCCTGAGATAATATGGTTTCGTTGAGAGCTGGGTGTATTTCCAACTTTTTATAAGATAAATTATTAAATAAATATGGTCTGAAATTTGTATTCGGTTTATCTCCAATTTTACTAAGATCAACATTGTAACCATAACAAAATATTATTAAAGATATGATAATCGATGAAAATCTTTTGCTCGACAATGGAGCAGTATATGAGGAATATTCCGCAAAGGAAATTATCTACCAGAATGGAGATACACCGCATTATTATTTCCAGATTATAAGTGGAACTGTAGAATTGAATAACTACCACGAAGATGGAAAGGAATTCACCTTAAACATTCTTTCTGAAGGACAAAGCATAGGGGAATCTCTGCTTTTTGGAAATAAAAAGTATCCGATGAATGCTATTGCAAAGACCGACACCAAGGTACTGAAATTAGCAAAATCCAGCTTTCTTCAACTGATCTCAAACAATCAGGAAATTATGTTTAGACTATTCGGGCACCTCTCAGATAGGCTTTATTATAAGTATATCATGCTGTTTAATAATTCAGCGATAGACCCACAGTCCAAGATCAAAGCATTGCTGGATTATTATAAAGAATATTTTAGCAGGGAAAGAGAACACTACCAGATCCCGCTGACCAGACAGCAGATTGCAAACCTGACAGGATTGCGGGTAGAAACAGTAATTCGTGCAGTAAAAAAAATGGAAAAGGATAAACTGGTTACTATTAAAGACCGGCAGATCTATTATTAAATTAGTCAAATGCTCACCCGTAACCAATGAATTTTTTCATTTTGAGCTGTGTTGCAATAATAAAGATGGCTTCAAAAGCTGCTGGAACAGATCGTAAGGTCAGAATTTTCACTTTTGAAATAACTTATCCAGAATGCAGACGACGATTTTATGGTGAATTGTTATAAATTGAAAATTCAGAATAATAAATCATACTCTTTAAACATTGAAAAAATGACAAATATTTTGATTAAAGATTTAATTCAGCAATTGAAAGATGTTGAAAATGCTGACTTGTGGATTGACGAAAACTTCGAAAAAAAACTTTTACAGGTTGATGAACAAACGGCTTTTGAGCGCCCTATTCCGGATATGCACAGTGTTGCGGAAATTATCTCACATTTAACAGAATGGCGTAAAGAGGCTTTTAGCAGACTTAAAGGGAACCCAAGAGGTCTTGAAATGACGGATGCCTCTAATTGGCGAAGTAATGAGGATCTCAAAGTAAAAGGCTGGGAAAATCTGTTAAAGGAATTTTATATCAGCCAACAACAGATTATATCATTTCTTGAAGAAAAAGATGACGACTATCTGTATAGTCCTTATCTATTTGCAAAACCGTCTTTTCCGCATAATTTCCAGTATCTGGTAACAGGGCTTATCCACCACGATTTTTACCATCTCGGACAAATCGGTATTACCATTAAATTTTTAAAAAAGTAATTTCCAATCAGTTTTCAGGCTTCATGTTTAATCTTTTATACCGGATAGTTAATGAGCCTGGTTAATATGCTTGTTTTATTATGATGCTGATCTCGCCGTTTCGCTCAATATAGATGACTTTGACCTGATTTAGATCATCAGTCATCGCTCTTTTCCTCAGTTCCTGCATAATATCTTCTTTATGCAGCTGTGCCCTTTCCATATTGGCCTGTATAAACTTACCGTCCTGAAACACCATAATTTTATCTCCCTCAACCAGATGGATGAAACGGCTGCTTTTCCCTTTATACCAACTGAAAAATCTGTGTAAAAGGACAATTGCTGTACATGTTATGGTAACTGGAATAAAAGGGGAGGCTCCCACTACTGCACGGCTCAGAATGGCACCCAACAGCATTACAATAATGTTATCGAGAGGAGATCCGATGCCAAATGATCTCCTGCCTGAAATACGGATCAGGATTAGAGCGAGTACAAAAACCGTGACACCTCGACATGCCATTTGGAGTGTATTTAATGATGTTCCGTTTCCCCAGAGTTCTCTTAAAGAATCCATAAGTTTCATTTTAAACAAAAATATAAAATCCGTCAGAATCTGAATGGCTGTAAGAAGAATTCAATATGAAAATGACTCTTGTACGATTGATATCATAGCAAAAACTTTGATCAGGCATGGAAGGATTGTATTAAGAGTAGCCGGATCATTCAATAAGAACTGTAAAAATACAGGCCGGTTTTATCTTTATGATTCCAATCATGATCCTCATCAGAAAGTTCTCCTAGATTTGTATATGATTAATGCAAGCATAATTCCATCTACGATGCTATTGGGCCTTTCGTACTACGGAAGGCCTTTTTATGAACTTACATGTATTGGTTAATATTAATAGTAAACTCTGCCCTTAATTATTTTAATCAGGTTTTCACTTTCCATTCTCTTAAAAGTCCTGATGACGGTTTCAATTCTTAAACCCGTTAAAAAAGCAAGTTCTTTTCTGGTATAGGGTATTTTATAGGAGTAGCGTTCTGTATTTTGGCTGCCTTTTAGATTGTTGAGTACTGTAAGTAATTGGTGGGTAGCATCTTCTGATGTTAAGCTATTTAAAAAAATACAGCTGTAGTATGATCTTTCTGCTAAGTAATGAAGGAATTTCATTTGAATTTCAAAATCTGAGGCTAGCAATTCTAAAAGTTTGGAGTGCTCTAATCTAAATACAGTACAGTCTTCCATTAAGACAGCATTAACGGGATATTTATATTTAGAGAATAAAAAAATCTCACCAATAGAATCTCCCTCCTCATGAATACTCTGAATAAACTCCTTTTTTTTAGTCTGAAAATTGGTAAGCTTTATTTTACCTGTTTTAATCTGAAAATAATATACGGGAGTATTATCCTCTTCAAAGAGCAGCTGAGATTTTTGTAATTGAATAATGTCTGCTCCAAAAGTAATGAGCAAGTCTTCTTGTATGACCATAACTCCTAATTAAACAGCTTTCACATAGCTTAATTGTGAATACTTATCACAAATATATTAATTTAATATTTCTCTGAATGTGATTCAGATCAAAAAAGGCTTTTAAATTACTTTTCATGTACGCTTTTTATGCTTTATAGAATTGCTGAAATAGTGGTAGCGGATCAGTATAATGATCATCTGTTTTTCGGGTAATAAGCTGCTAATGATTACTAGTTTTTTTATATGTACCTTTAAATTGTTGAAAGCCAGGTGATAGCTTGTAATAGCATTGTAAGAATCCTATGTTTTTAAAAGGTTTTAAAATATGACCTATGTCATAATATATGCTTTGCTTATAGGTTACCTTTGAAATATATCATTTAAGAAAAATATGAATGCAATACTTGGGCAAGTTGTGAAATCTACAGTTTTGAATTTGAAATTTCCTTATAAAGCAAGCATCTTGTAGATCTTTAGCCATATGCAATGGCGGATTGAAGGAAGATTTTTGTTTTTGAGTCTCAAAAAAACAAGCGTTTGTTCATACTATAATACGTTTGAAAACTAAGAGGAAAATAAATTCAGGACTTTAAATACCTTATCAGTCTTCTACTGCAATAACGCACAACAAAGCAAACATTAAAAATTACATTATGTCTATCCAAAAAAGTCTTTTGCATTCAGTACAGGCAATTGAAGAGCAGTATACTGCTGGTGATTATATATTTCGTGAAGAGGCTATACCGCAGTTTTATTATCAAATTGTGACGGGTGAAGTGAAGCTTAACAGCTATAAGGAAGACGGAAAAGAATTTATACAGGAAATTCTTTCAGATAATTCGTGCTTCGGAGAATCAATGCTTATTCTGGGAAAGCCATATACTGTAAATGCGGTTGCGCTTACAAAGTGCAGTGTCCTCAAAATAGGAAGAGATCAGTTCTTTCGGCTGCTGCAGGATAATCCTGCTATTTTTCTGGATATGTATACGACTCTATCGGAAAGAACCTCTGAAAAACTGGTGTTGATGCAGAAGATTTCAGGTCAAAATGCTGAAGAGAGGTTAGTGGAGCTGATGAACCAAATGAAAGAAGCCAAAGAAAATAAAGATAAATATTCGTTTGAGATCCCCTACACCAGGCAGCAGCTGGCTTCACTTACAGGGCTTTCTCTGGAAACCACAATCAGGGTAATAAAGAGAATGGAGAAAAATGAAAACCTTGTGATAAAGAATGGAAAAATATTCTATTAATACATTGATATATAGCTGATTGTTGTATAATGTCAACTGGAAATTAAAAGTAGATCTTGCGGTTTTTAATTTTCAGCACTTTGTCTGCTTCCATTTTTTTTACAGTTCTTATCACTGTTTCAATTCGCAGCCCGGTTATGGATGCTAACTGTTTTCTGGTGAGAGGAAGCTCATAAGAATAGGGGCTCTGATTTTCACTCAAACTCTTAAAATAGGCTAGAATACCCTTAATTCTTACATTGGAATATTTAGAGGCATTGTTCTGCATCAGAATAAACTTTTGATAAAGCCGCTCCGCAATAAACTGCCGGACATCTAATGCAGCCTGATGATGATCATCTAAAAGCTGCAGAAAATCAGTTTTAGGAACCATTATAATGCTGCATTCCGAAATGGCTATGGCGTTTACCGGATATGTTTCTTTAATGAAAGATAACAGCTCGCAGACACTTTGTCCATCAGATAAGATGCTTTGAATGAGTTCTTTACCTTCTTCGTTAGTATGGCTCAGCTTTACGGAGCCGGTAATGATCTGATAGTAGAACTGGGGCAGATCTCCTTCTTCAAAAATAACATCAGATGGACCGTAAGTTTCAGTAAATCCACCATATTGGGACAGTAAATCAATATCAATAAGCATAGCAAATTATTAAGCTATGGTATCGCCCGGTTACGTTACAAACGATGCCATAAGGTTTTTTAAGTATTTTGTTTTCATTATCAGATTTTTTTATGAGGTGATTCCGGTAGTTATATTCACATCAGCTCTTTCCCGAATAAAAAGGAAAAAAGATTTTGGAACTGGTGTACATACATACAGTTTATATTATTTCCGTAAAGCTTCAGTCCGGTCATAGAATGCATATCACGGAAATCAATATCATATTTTAAAGACTCCTGCCCCCTTTCAAATCGTACAATATACTGTGAATCATAGGTTTTAATAAAACCGAATTTTATAAGCCACGATTCATCTATTTTTAAAGGCTTTATCAGTTTGGCAGGTACACACAAACAGGTTTCCGGATTTTTTATTTTAACCCAGTATTCTTCATCTTCATTCTGGAATACCTCCGTAAGCGAATATACCTGGTTTTTATATCTAACGAGATTCTGTATTTTTAGCTCTGTGATTTTCATGATATCTGGTGGTTTTGGTTGTACTCCATTAAGCTCATTGTCGCCTGGCAGATGAATCCAGGATATGGGAAAAAGCAAGTATTTGTATAGATGCAGAAAGGCTCACCATTCTTACCCAGGTGATTCATATCAAATTTATAAAGATTGGTAGTTACACCCATATGATTCAGATCATATACCTTGTAATTGATGGTATTTTAACGGGTTACGCATTTTTTTGATGCGGAAGGTTATAAAAATAAGATTGTGATCTCACTCATAAACAGGAGTAAAGTAAATGAATAATTTTGACTGTATGATTGGTACCGGCAATCATTATTATTCAAACCAAATTATATTGATATGAAAAATTCATTGCTATGTATGCTTGGTATATCTGTATGTATGCTCAGCTGTAAAAAACAAAACATTGAGAATGAGACACAGGTTGACTCCACAGTAACCCCCAACGCTTATGACTCGGCAAATGTGGCTCCTGCAACACCTTCAAACCCGCCAACAGATACAACCGCTTACCGAAGTGGTTCAGATACACTGCAACAATCAAAAAAACAGAATGATTCCATAACACGTTAACACTTTTTTAGACTCCATATATTCTTGGCCTCCCTGTTTCAGGGAGGCTTCTTTTATGAATTATTGATTATAAGCAGTCTGTGTATAAAATCATTATTAATATTTAAATCTAATAGCTTATTGGTGTGATCCCTTCTGATATTTCAGAAAAGGATTCTTAAGTGAATAGAGAACTGTGGATAGTAATTTATGATGTATGTCATAAATTTATAAATCCCACCATCATAAATTGTAAAGTAATGCGTTATAAGTATTGTTAATAGTTTAAATGTATTGTTTTAAAAATCATAAATAATATTTGATAATAATCTGATAAAAATAAATTTTTATGATATCAATCATAAAATGTTCAGTATCAGTCTTTATATTTTTGTAATACACACATCACAAAATTTAATATTATGAAGTCATTCGTATTGATAACCTTAATTTTGGGTTGCTCTGCTATGAGTTGTAAAAAGGAGGCCCAGCCTCAACCGAGATCTATTGACAGCATAAATACCGGAGACAGCATGGTTACCGGTACAGCACAGGTAACACCGGATTCCGGTGATACTACGCTTCCTATGGACAGTACAGCTTACGATGTAGATTCTATTAAAAATAGTAAGTAACCTCACTGTAAGCTACTTTTCCACCCACAGAATCGGACTCTAGAGATCTGTATACTGAACATCTCCATTGTATTTCACTGGAATCTTTTACTCTATAAACCCTAAATTTTTATTATGGGAGAATCGTCATTACTTAATCAGACGGGTATTCAGATAACATTATTACTGATGTTGATCGTAATTATTGCCGTCCTGGTGGTTCTTATCTTTAAGTTCTTATCCATTTATGCAAGGATATTAAGGCATAGAGAGCTTTCGGAAGTTCAGAAGAAGATTGAAAATATGTCTGCAGAGGAGCTTAAAGAATATGAACAGAAAGAAAGAGAACTTAATTTTCAGCTTCCGGAAAACCAGCTTGCAGGTACCCTTCCGCCTTCTGATGAAAAGGGAATTATTCAGAATATCAATTCTGTCGAAGAATTGCGGGTATTTCCCACGAAAAGAAGGACCTCATCGTTTTTGCAGTATGTAAGCCCGGAACTCAGCAGGCTTATTCTTTACTTTTTAGGAACTGCCATCGTGTGGCTGATCATAGGGACAACTTTTGGGCTTTATGCCGGTATCAAATACGTTGCACCCGATGTTGAGCATACCAGTTGGCTGAGTTTTGGCAGGTTACGGCCAGCCCATACCAATGCTGTATTTTGGGGATGGGCATCTTTAGCCATGGTGGGGCTTTCATATTATGTCGTTACAAGGGTAAGTAACGTTGAAAATTACAATATCAGGCAGGGTTATATTTCTTTAATTCTGATCAATACTGCAGTGCTGGCCGGAACAATATCTTTATTGGCCGGAGTGAATAACGGAGGCGGTGAGTACAGGGAATATATATGGCCTATTATGATTACGTTCGGAGCAGGGGTAGCGCTTTCTTCACATAATCTGTTTAAGCCTGTTGTCAAAAGAATTGTCAAGGAAATCTATATCTCAAACTGGTATATTATTTCGGGATTTATGTTTATTGTTATTGTCATTATAGTAGGCTATATCCCTATATGGCAGGACGGAGTAGGAGAGACAATTACCCAGGGATATTATATGCATCAGGCGATTGGAATGTGGTTTATGATGATTAACCTTGGGCTCATGTATTACTTTTTGCCACAGCAGCTTAATAAGCCGATTTATTCCTACAGCCTGGGGGCTCTGGCTTTCTGGACCCACATATTATTTTATACCCTTATCGGAACCCATCATTTTATTTTCAGTGCTATCCCCTGGAGGCTGCAGACCACGGCAATTGTTGCCAGTGTCGGCATGCTGATACCGGTGGCAGCAGGAACTACTAATTTCCTTTTAACATTTAGCGGTGCCTGGTACCAGCTTAAAAACAGCTATACCCTTCCTTTTTATTTCATGGCGATTATTTTTTATTTTACCGGATCTTTTCAGGGTACCGTAGAAGCTTTCAGATATACCAACCTGCTCTGGCATTTTACAGATTTTACAGTTTCCCATTCTCATCTCACCATGTATGGGATCATCACTTTTATGCTTTGGGCATTTTCATATACTTTAATTCCGCGCCTCACTGGCAATGAGCCTCCGAAGCTGCTGGTAGGAATGCATTTTTGGCTGGCTTTAATCGGCTTACTTTTTTATGTAATAGCATTAATGATCGGCGGAACACAGACAGGATTGATGTGGATGAAGAAAAAGCCTTTCATAGACGGCGTTATCAATATGTTTCCTTTCTGGCTATGGAGAGCAATAGGGGGAACTATGATGTGGGTGGCCCATCTTATTTTTGCATACAATTTTTACAGAATGGTTACCAAAGACAGGAATGTGAGAATTCCACAGACACCCGCTGAAATCCTGGCAGCAAAGAGGCAGCATAGCCGTACAGAGTTTAACCCTTAAAAAAAGAAATTATGATACTGCTAAATGACCATAAAATACTTTTCGGCTCGGCACTTTGTCTCTTTATCTTTCTTACACTTTATATAGCTGTACTTCCTGCTCTTGATAACCAAAGGATTAACAGACCTTTACCCCGTCAGGCAAAAATACTGACAAATGAACAAAGAGCCGGTAAAATGGTATATATTGAAAATGGATGTGTGGCATGCCATACCCAGCAGGTAAGAAATGTTGAGATGGATAATGTTTTTGGCAAAAGACCGAGTATTCCTGCTGATTTTGCTGTCAACAGAAGGACGGATTTCTGGAGAAATACAGCCAATCTGATGGGAACACAGAGAGCCGGCCCCGATCTTACCAGTGTAGGGGAAAGGCAGCCAAGTGCTGAATGGCACCTGATTCATCTTTACCAGCCAAGGGCTGCTGTAGAGGCATCCATAATGCCTTCCTATGAATTTCTTTTTATAGAAAGAGACTATCTGCAGCCCGGTGATGTTGAAGTTAAGGTGCCGGAGAAATTTATTAAAAATAAAAGAAAGAAAATAGTAGCTACAAAAAAGGCTCTTCAGCTGGTAGCCTATCTGAAATCACTTAAACAGACTGATTATACCGATAAATCTATTGTTCCGCCATTCCTTTACAAACAGGTAAAAAAAGAAGGTGAAGGGGCTTCCGGCTCCTCCAATCTTCCTGATGGAGGAGAGCTTTTTACCGCGAACTGTGCTTCCTGCCATCAGGCAAACGGGGAAGGAGTTCCCGGGGCTTTCCCTCCGCTGAAAGGCAGTCCGGTAGTCACAGGGGGTGATCTGGAGCTCTATGTAACGATTATTATGAAAGGATATGATCCGAGGCCTGAATTTGCAACAATGCCGGCGGTGGGAACCAATGCTAATTTTACCGCTGAAGATGTTACCGCTATCATGAACCATGAAAGAACAAGCTGGGGAAATAATGCAAAAAAAGTGACCCTGGAAGAAGTAAAAGTAATCTATGATAAAATAAAGCAATAATGAAAAATTTAATAGTAAATGCACTGAATGTGACTTTGATTTTATGGGGCACCTATGCATTGGCATGTGATGCGTGCCAGCTTCGTCAGCCCGAAGTGACTAAAGATCTTACGCATGGAACCGGCCCCGAGAGCAGCTGGGACTGGTTTATTGTAGGAATTGTTATCCTGATAACAGTTTTGGCTTTTATATTTTCAATTAAATATCTGGTAAAACCGGGAGAAAAAGATAGGAAACATATTAAATATTCGGTTTTTTCAGATGAAAATATCATGTTATGACAAAAGACAGAAGTAAAGTTTTTCTCTTCATAGATAATGATCTGCATCCTATTGCAGAGCTGGAAACTCCTATTGTTTTTGATCTGGATACCAAAAAACTTCCCGATGGTGATCATGTTCTGAAAATTGTCAGCCGGTCTCCATCAGGAAAAGAAGGAATCAGAAAAATAAGTTTTACCGTTGCCAACGGCCCTACCATAAAAATTGAAGGCCTGAAAAATAAAGATGTGGTAGATGGTACATTATCATTGATGATTAATGCTTATGATAAGGGAAACCAGAAAAGCTTTCTCATTACCGGTAGTGAAACCCCTCAAACAATACCTTTCTGGATATGGGTTATTATTATTCTGTTTGTAGGATGGGCTGTTTATTATGAGATAACGAGCTCCGCGGTGCAATAGCGGGCAGGAATCTCTAAAGATTGAACGTTAATAAGAAACAAAAACATATAATTTTTAAAAAAATCCTATGGTTATTAATGAAAAATTTTTGCTTTCAGCAGGAGCTGAAGTAAAAGAATATAATTCCGGTGATATTATTTTTCATGAGGGAGCAACTCCGTATTATTATTATCAGATTATTAAAGGGAAAGTAAAACTCAATAATTATAATAAAGAAGGGAAAGAGCTGATCCAGAAAATAATTACAGAAGGAGAAAGCGTGGGTGAGTCTCTCCTGTTCATTGGTAAGCCATATCCTATGGATGCTGTTGCTTTAGAGCCCTCTTTAATTATAAAACTATGCCGGAATAACTTTTTCAGTATGCTCAATGTATATCCTCAGTTATATCTTGACCTATGCAAAGAATTATCAGACTGTCTTTATTATCAGTATATTATGCTCCAATCCAACTCATCACAGAATCCTTCAGAGAGGATAATGGGTGTACTGGATTATCTTAAAGCCTCAAAAAAAGACCAGGCTCCATTTTCTTTTAAAATACCATTTACCAGACAGCAGCTGGCAAGCCTTACAGGGCTTTGTGTTGAAACAGCCATCAGGGTTATTAAAGATATGGAAAGGAAAAAAGTAGTGATGATTAAGGATAGGAAAATTTATTTTTAGGATACCTACTTTAAACAGACTCCGGAAAAGTTTGCTGTGTAAAGGAAAATACGTGACAGAAGTGAAATATATGTGGACTGTTAATTTTATGCTAAAAAAAAAAATTTATGATCTGCATCATAGTTTAGTTAATATCTCTTCTTTAATTTTATTATTAATTATTTATCATAATTATTTTATTTTAAAGCATATTGCAAATACACACCAAAAATAATATTATGAAGCCTATTACATTATTTCCATACTATTCAGCAGATGTTTTTGTCGTCACAGGTAGATATTTATCTCATTGCTGCCTTACAGAAGATAGTACATTCAGAGAATTCTCAGACATTGCAGATTCATTAAACCGGGATCTCCGGAGCAGCACTTCATGCCATTTCAGCTGAAGCTACTGATGCAATTTTAAACAGCAGATTATCTTCTGACAAGCAGTGAATCCGTAATTACGAATTTAAGAATGCTGTTAAATCATATTTCAAAGACCACTCCAATTTTAATAAGATGCTGATAGCGGATGATCGGTAAATGAAGCATTTCATACATTTTATCAACCTAATAAATTTTACTAAGATGATGATTAAAATTTATTAACAGTAAAAAAAAGATTATGGTTATTAGCGAAGAAATTTTAAGCTCAGCAGGCGCTGGGTTAAAAAGATACAGCCCCGAAGAAACTATTTTTCACGAAGGAGATACCCCATTATATTATTATCAAATAGTAAATGGTGAAGTCAAACTGAATAATTGTAATGCGGAAGGAAAAGAATTTATACAGAACATTTTATATGATGGACAAAGTTTTGGCGAGTCATTGCTATTTGGAGATAAATTATATCCAATGAACGCTGTTGCTATCTCTCCGTGCACTATTCTCAGATTATGTAAAGAAGATTTCTTAAGTATGCTGAAAAAGCATCCTCACCTGTTTTTTGATTTTTGTAAGGTGCTGGCAGACAGACTTTATTATAAATACATTATGCTTCAGAAAAATTCTCTGGAAAGCCCTGAGGAAAGACTTATTGGTGTCATGGATTATCTGAAAAGCTCTCAAAAAAAACAGTGTACATTTTCTTTCCAGATACCTCTTACCAGGCAGCAGCTGGCCAGCCTTACAGGAATCCGTGTAGAAACTGCAATTAAAACCATCAAACGTATGGAAAAAGAAAAAATTGTAAAAATCATTAACAGAAAAATTTTATACTAATTGCATCAATATGATGCCAGTCATAAAAGACCGGATTATTCTGTTGTAAATTTGGTCTAACAATCTGATTAAAGATCTACAGTCTTCTTTTTATGGAAGTTACATAAGCTGTTCAGCTTAATGAAAATTATCACCAAAAAACCAAACCATTGCTTTTCTGATACTAGTTAAGATTGGCAATACATCACTTATATATTAATTTTTAAAACATTCAGTTATGAACACTAGAAATTCAAGCAATCGTAGCTCAAGAAGTAATTCTTCAAACAGTGAAAGATCTACCTTAGAGGAAGTTTATCAATTAGGTTATGACCATGGTTATAACGATGCATCTGAAGATGAGGATTATGATGATGATTTCTCTGATTATGAGGATTATTATGATGACTATGATAATAGTTATGACGATGATGACGAAGATTATGATGATGAAGACTATGATGATGAAGATTATGATGACGATGACTACGATGATGATGACTACGATGATGACGATGATAATAGGGGAAGAAACTCTGGTGGCAGAGGAGGTTCCCGTGGTGGTAACCAGCAAAGAGACAGTCAGGGTAGATTCACTTCAGGAGGAAGAGGAGGATCCAGATCCGGTTCAGGGTCGAGGTCTGGTTCTGGCTCCAGATCTGGCTCATCAGGAAGAGGAAGGTCTTCTTCAGGTTCCGGAAATGGAACTTCAAGAAGAGGTTTTGCTTCCATGAGTAAGGCAGAACGTACGAGAATTGCCCGTATGGGAGGTGAAGCTTCTCACGGTGGCGGAAGATCTTCCAATTCAAATTCAGGAAGATCAGGTTCCAATAGCGGTTCAAGAGGCTCAGGCTCAAGATCCGGAAATAGCGGTAACTCAGGTTCAGGCCGTGGTTCCGGCTCAGGAAACGGAACTTCAAGAAGAGGCTTTGCTTCCATGAGTAAGGCAGAGCGTACCAGAATTGCCCGTATGGGAGGTCAGGCCTCTCATGGTGGCGGAAGATCTTCAGGATCAGGGAGATCAGGATTTGGCGGAAGACGTAATAATTCATAATTTTTTTAGATTACCTCTTTATACTTTTTAAAGGGGTAATCTTTTAACTCAATTCAAACACCACATCATATCATGGCAACAAAAACAACAGAAAATAGCAATACAACTGCATCGGCATCAGCTTCAACATCCGGAGGAAATGCCACAGCAGATAAAAAAATGAAAGCAGACAATGCTTCGGTAAAGGACAGCATGAAAAATTCTTCTCTTCATCAATTCTTTGTAAGTGCTCTTAAGGATATTTATTTCGCAGAAAATGCCATTATAGAGGCATTGGAAAAAATGCAGGAAGCAGCGACAACAGAAGAATTGAAAGACGCCTTTGAAGACCATCAGCTTCAGACCAAGAAACATGTAAGCCGGCTTGAGAAAGTATTCAAACTGATTGACGAGGAACCTGAGAAAAAGGAATGTGAAGCTATAAAAGGAATTATAAAAGAAGGGGAAGAAACCATAAAATCTACCAAAGAAGGATCTATGACCAGAGATGCAGCCCTCATTATTGCCGCACAGAAAGTGGAGCATTATGAAATTGCCACCTACGGAGGTCTTGCTCAGCTTGCCATTACCATGGGGCATGATAAAGCTGCCGATCTGCTTGAAAAAACACTTCAGGAAGAAGAAGATACAGATTATAATCTTACCGAAATTGCAGAAACATTCATTAATCTTGATGCAGAACAGGAAGATTAGATTCATTTAATTCATAATGCCATATAGGCGGTGAGTCTATATGGCATCTTTAACCATGAAACAAAATATGAATCGACAGGAATTTATAAAAATACTGCGGTCCGGACATTTCAGTAAGATTGAGAATAAAGGAGAATGGATTGAAGAGGAGGCTTTAATTTATGCCAAGGAAATTAAAATAAACATCTTTTTATTGTTTATTTTCTTAAACACTCCAAAATCGGAAAATACCCAGGCTTTAATTGCTGAATTTAAAGATTTCAGCAGTATTGGAAAAGATGAACCCTTGCGAACCATGTTCTATCTGCTGATGAATGAAAATGAAGATCTCCACTGCTTTGAGAAACTCATAAAAACCTGCCCTTAATTTATTTTACAGAGAAAATCACAGTTTATTGGTGTTTATACTCTGATAAGATAAATTACAGCTCATCATAAAATTGACAATTGATAATGTAGAATATGGGATCCTGTAACAGAAAATAAACCTGTTTCACAATCTGAGTAAGCTTATAACCCTCACACCACTTAAATATTAAAATTATGAAAGCAGCAGTTTTTCACGCTCCCGGAAGCATAACGTGTGATACCGTTGATGATCCGGCTATTCAGGATTCCACGGATATCATTCTTAAAGTAACATCAACCGCTATTTGCGGCAGCGATTTGCATATGTATTCCGGAGGTATTCCGCAGCTTCGGCCTATGGTTATGGGGCATGAATTCATGGGAATAGTTGAGGAGACCGGAAAAAATATCACTCACTTAAAAGTGGGAGACCGTGTGGTTGTCCCATTTCCTATTGCCTGCGGCGGATGTTATTTCTGCCAGCATAACCTTCCCACAGCATGCGAACACAGTAATCCTGAACATTACGGGCCTGAAGGAGGTCTTATTACAGAAAAAGGAGGTGCACTCTTTGGATATACTGACCTGTATGGTGGCTATAACGGAGGACAGGCACAATATGTACGGGTTCCTTATGCACACTTCGGGCCACGGAAAGTTCCGGGGGAGCTAAGTGATGAGCAGGTTCTGTTTCTGACCGATATTTTTCCTACCGGTTACACCGGAGTAATGTGGGGAGAATTGAAGGGCGGAGAAACAGTAGCCATTTTCGGGGCCGGGCCAGTTGGGTCAATGTCCGTTAAAAGTGCCATTCTCCATAATGCCGGTAAAGTTATCGTTATCGATACGCTCCAGTACAGGCTTGACCAGATTAAAAAACTGACAGGCTGTGAAACTATTCTGTGGGAAGATCCTAAAGAAGTCATTGAGCAGATAAGGGAACTGACGGGTGGAAGAGGTGCCGATTTATGTATTGATGCTGTAGGTTTTGAGCCTGACCGTAATTTTTTAGATAGGGCAAAAGCGGTTCTAAATTTTGAAAAAGGCTCTATAAAAGTATTGGAAGCCTGTATGAGTGCTGTAAGACGTGGCGGAACAGTTTCAATTCTGGGGGTTTACCCTGTTAACTATGACAATTTTAAGCTGGGGCAGATCTTTGATAAAGGAATTACCATAAAATCTGGACAGTGTAATGTTCACCCTATTATTGATACCCTGATGGATCATGTACAGAGTGGCCGTGTAAAGCTTGATGATATTATCACGCACCGCCTTTCGCTGGAAGATGTTGCCACAGGATATGAAATTTTTGATAAAAAGCAGGACGGATGTGTTAAAGTTGTCCTGGATCCCTGGAAATTGTCAGCATTTTAAATATAAAATAATAAAATACAGTGCTATGGAGCTTCAAAAGGATATTCTTGAGTATATCAGCCAGGCGTTGATGACCACTGATGAAACTATTTCTGTGGCAGAAAGTGTTACCTCAGGATCTTTACAATTGGCCTTTTCACAGATGCCCAACGCGTCACTTTTTTACAAAGGAGGACTAACGGCCTATACCTTACCGATAAAAGTAAAGCTGTTAAATGTCAACAGGGCAGAAGCTGAGCAGTGCGACTGTGTTTCAGAAAATATAGCAGAGACCATGGCCTTACAAGTTGCAAAACTGTATGAAACAGACTGGTCTATTGCCACTACAGGCTACTGTACACCTATCAGGCATTCGGCATATAAGATTTTCGCCTATTTCTCATTTGCTTATAAAGGAGAAATCATCCTTACGAAAAAGTTGGAACTGCATCCTAAAACCGAAGCTTTAAATGCACAACTCTATTATACAGAATTCATTCTGGGCTGTTTTAAAAATGAAGTCAGCCAACTGTTAATTTAAATAGTATACTATGGAACGTAAATATCAATATGCTTTAATCACGGGAGCAACAAGCGGAATTGGATATCAGCTGGCTAAGCAGTTTGCGAAAAACGGCTATGACCTGGTGATTGTTGCCCGAAACCATGAAGAGCTAAAGAATAAAGCTGAAGAATTCAAAACCTTTGGGATCAATGTTATTTCGATTTCAAAAAATTTATTTATTCAGGATGAGGTGTACTCGCTGTATTCAGAATTACAGCTCAATGGTATAAGCCCGGAAATCCTTGTCAATGATGCCGGACAGGGAGTCTACGGTAAATTTCAGGATACTGATATTCACCGGGAGATTAACATCGTCAATCTGAATATTATTTCAGTGATCCTTTTAACGAAGCTCTTTTTAAAAGACCGGCTGGCCAAAGGATCTGGAAAAATATTAAATCTTGCCTCCATTGCCAGTAAGGCTCCTGGTCCCTGGCATTCGGTTTACCATGGAACAAAAGCCTTTATTCTGTCTTGGTCCGAAGCTATCCGTGAAGAACTGAAAGACTCGGGAATTAGTGTGACAGCCCTTCTTCCGGGACCTACTGATACTGACTTTTTTAACAAAGCAGACATGAACAGAAGTAAGATTTTGGAGGATAGGGAAAACCTGGCCAATCCTGAAGAGGTGGCAATAGATGGGTATAATGCCCTGATGAATGGCGAGGATAAAATAATTTCAGGATTCAAAAACAAACTTACTGTAGCAATGACTAACCTGGCAACGGACGATATGGCTGCCCACAGGATGGGAGAAATGCAAAAACCAATAACTGAAAGTTACTGATGAGAAGACTGCAATTAAAGAATAAATCAGTTCTGATTACCGGTGCCGATAGTGGTATCGGTAAAGCTGTGGCACTGCTTTTTGCTGAAGAAGGTGCCCATATCGCTATTATCTACCATCATGAAGATCAGGAGGCCGAAAAAACAAAAAACGAAATACTGGCTTTGGGTAAAAAGTGCATTATTTTTCCGGGAGATATTAATGATTATGAATTCTGTGAAGATACCGTTAAAAAGGTCATTGCCAAATTCGGAAGAATAGATATTCTGGTCAATAATGCCGGTGTACAGTTTCCTTCTGATCAAATTGAGAATCTGGAAGAAAAAAATATCAGAAAAACATTTGATTCCAATATTATCGGGATGATCCTGCTGACAAAAGTTGTTTTTCCATACCTGAAGCAGGGTGCAAGCATTATCAATACAACCTCTGCAGTTGCCTATCAGGGACATGAAGAACTTTTAGATTATTCAGCGACCAAAGGAGCAATAGTTTCTTTTACCAGATCTCTGGCCCTTCAGGCAAAACCGAAAGGTATCCGCGTCAATGCAGTGGCTCCGGGACCCGTAGCAACACCACTTACTGAAAAAACTTTTGGAGAGAAGGAAGAGGATATGAGCAAGCCTCCTTTTGAAAGGAATGCCAGCCCGGAAGAAATAGCCGACAGCTTTTTGTTTTTGGCAGGCCGTGGAGCAGCTCAGATAACAGGACAGGTTATTCATCCTAACGGAGGGCTCATAGTCAATGGATAATAAATATAACATTATAAAAAGAAATAGTATGAAAACAATCATTTTATTAGCAATATGTGCAGTGAGTCTTACAGCCTGCCGTTGTGATCTGCCCGAAGATGAAGACAAAAAGAAAAGTGAAACAAGACCGGTAAATGATAGTCTAAAAATCAAATAATATGAACAGGGATGGAGCCAGAAAGAGCATATGGCAGGAGGAAATTAAAAAGTTTTCTCCAGACCCAGCCTTGGAGGAATGGTATGACGTTGCAATTGTCGGGGCCGGTATTACAGGTATGTCTACTGCGGTAAGGTTGCAGAAGGAAGGGCAAAAGTGTATTGTTCTTGAAGCTTCCAATATAGGCTTTGGAACAACTGGCGGAACAACTGCCCACTTAAATGACTTCTTTGATACAACCTATGCCCAGGCGATTAAGGATTTTGGATTACGTAACGCCAAGCTCCTGAAATATGTAGGGATAGAAGCAAAAAATATCATCAGAAACAACATCCTGGAATTTAATATTTCCTGTGATTTTCAAAGTAAGCCGGGTTATTTGTTTGCTTTAGATGACGAGCAGGAAAAAAAACTGGATACTATTCTCAAAGGAGCCTCTCAGGTGGGACATCCTATGGCACAAACTGATGATATTCCTTTCCCTTTTGCTTTTAAAAAAGCCGCTGCTATTCCTGATCAGGCACAATTCCATCCTATAAAATATGTCAGAAGCCTGGCAGAGGCATTTATCCGTCTTGGTGGCGTTCTGGTGGAAGATTGTTTATGTGAGAGTCATGATGAAAATGGAGACTTTGTCGTATTACAGTCTACCAAAGGAAGCATTACTGCACGGTCTGTAATTTATGCTACCCATATTCCACCGGGCATTAATATGCTTCATTTTATGAATGCTCCGTACCGCAGTTATGCTATTGCCTTCAGGCTGAAGGGTGATTTTCATCCTAAAGAGCTGGGCTATGACCTTGCCGAGCCTTATCATTATTACAGAACACAGCAGATAGACGGGGAAAGCCTGCTGATTGCCGGAGGTGAGGACCATAAAACGGGACATGCCGATGATACCGGAGAATGTTTTTCAAGACTGGAGAACTATGTAAGAGAACATTTTGACGTTGATACAGCAGTTTACAGCTGGTCAAGTCAGTACTATGAACCTGTAGATGGACTTCCCTATATTGGAGTATTACCAGGCAGCAAAGGAAAAATATATACAGCGACAGGATTTCGTGGGAATGGGATGATCTTCGGAACTATTACGTCTCAAATTCTTGGGGATTTAATTTTAAAAGGCTCCAATAAATATAAGGATCTTTTTAATCCTGAAAGGATAAGGCCGATAACAGGTTTTGCCAATTTTGTAAAAGAGCAGGCCACTGTAGTTTTAGATTTTGTGAAGGATAAAGTGTTTGCAGAAAAAATGAATTCACTGGCCGAGCTTTCTGAAGGAGAAGCAAAGGTGGCGAAGTACGATGGAGAGTCCTATGCTGTATATAAAGAAAAAGGAGGCGAGTTACATCTTCTCAAAAGCACATGCACGCATGCGAGATGTGAAGTCCGCTGGAACAGTGCAGAAATAAGCTGGGACTGTCCGTGTCATGGATCAAGATTTAATGTAAACGGTAAAATGCTTACAGGTCCTGCAGTTAAAAATCTTCAGAGAATTGAACTGTAAAAGCACTTTGGAGCCAAACCCGTACAATAGAGCGCATGGTAAAACCCATAAGAATATGGAAAAAAAACATATACTACCCTTTCTGCAGGGGCTGTACTTTATAATAACAGGGATCTGGCCGCTTGTTCATATTGAAAGTTTTCTGTACATAACCGGTTATAAAACTGATATATGGCTTGTGAAAACTGTGGGTATATTGATTTTACCATATAGTGTTTTATGTTTTTATACCATAGGAAGTACTAAAAGAAATACTGCAATTGCTACAGTTAATATTATTTGCTGTTTGGGATTGGCATGGGTAGATCTCTATTATTACCTCAAAGGGATCATCAGCTGGGTCTACCTTATTGACTTTGTTTTGGAAATGATATTTTCTGCCTACTGGATTTTTTATTTGCTTTATTTTAAAAGATCCGTATAAGCTTTGATGCAGTTCTAACAATACCAGGAAATATGAAAATCAAAGAAATTCCAGGAATTCCACGGCAAAGAAAAGGTGGTTTTCATAATACAGAAAGTATAAAGAAATTTGATAATCCTGAAATGGCTGTTCAGGAGTTCATCATCCTTAAAAACAGGCTCTATTCCGTCAATGAATGGAAAGATTTTTGTGGGAATGGCTTCGCCGGTTTTAAGCTTTATGATTCATCAGGAAATTATGCAGACCGTATTCCGGTGAAAGGGGATTTTATAAGGATTGATATTCCGGGCCCGGGCACGCTTGAGGCTGGTTTTGACTGGGTCACAATTATTGATATCAGTGATCAGTACACAAAAGAAGATGAATTTGAAAATATATTGATTACCTGCAGACCTTCAAAAGAACCGGGGAATTCCCGTAAGAAATATACCGCTCATTTTTATTCTTCCAGTGCCACCTCAACTTTCATGATTTCAAGAGGAAATACCTATATCAAAGCTGCGGTTTACGGAAGGAATGAAACAGCTAATCTGGATGCTAATTTTTTAGATACCATAAGAAACCTGGTGATTGCTTTGGGAGGAATGATAGGAATTTCCAGGATTCAGTGGAAGAGACTTACCGATGCTCTATTAGATTTTTAAAAGTAAAGTGTTCTTATGAAAAATAATTTTTTTGACCGATTCGCAGATAAGGCTGTCTGCTTCACCGGAAGTGCTGCAGCCTTTATTATCGCAGCCCTGCTGGTTATCATTTGGGCAGCTACCGGGCCTTTATTTGATTTTTCTGAATCATGGCAGATCGTAATTAATACCGGGACCACTATTATCACTTTTCTAATGGTTTTTTTAATTCAGAAAGCACAAAATAAAGATTCCAAAGCTATTCAGATTAAATTAAACGAACTGATTGAAGCCCATGAAAAAGCAAATAACCGGCTGGTAGATATAGAAGATCTGACAGAAGATGAACTGGACAAGATTCATAAGCTCTATGAGAAAAATGGCCGTTTCAGGAAAAAACAGGAGCAAAAAGAACCCCATCCCAGCGATCAGGCCTGTAATTACCGGTACAAATAAAACATAATCATAACTGAAAACTGAATGACAATATGAATGGAGTTATTATTCAATTTTTCCATTGGTATCATAAAGGTAATCTCTGGAATGAATTTACAGAAAAATGCGGCTATCTGAAAAGCCTGGGATTTACCGCAGTGTGGTTCCCACCCGCCACAAAGTGTGTATTGGGAAAAGAGGGTAGAGGGTATGATGTTTATGACTCTTATGATCTGGGAGAATTTAACCAGAAAGGAGGCATTCCGACAAGATACGGTACCAGGGAAGAATATCTAAATGCCATTAACAAAGCCCATGAGCTTGGAATATCCGTTTATGCTGATATTGTAATGAATCACCGGATGGGTGGAGATGAAATGGAAGCTGTTACGGTACATCAGGTAAAGGAAGAGAACCGAAATGAAAATATCGGGGAACCTTTCGCTGCAAAAGCTTTTACAAAATTTACTTTTCCGGAAAGGAATGGGAAATATTCACAATTCATTTGGGATTATACCTGTTTTAATGGCATAGATAGTATTCAGAAAGACAACACGGAGCTGAAAGGGATTTTCAGGATCCATAATGAATATGGCCAAGATTGGAACCAGACTGTAAGCAGTGAATTTGGAAATTATGATTACCTGATGGGAGCTAATGTAGAATACCGCAATCCATATGTTGTCCATGAAATGAAAAACTGGATCAAATGGTACCTGGAGACCACCCATGCAGATGGGCTGCGTTTGGATGCCGTAAAGCATATTTCTGTTGATTTCCTACAGGAATGGATTGCCTATGTAAAAACAGAACTGAAGCCGGATTGTTATATATTAGGAGAATTCTGGAAAGACGAAGCCGAAAAAATATCTCATTTTTCTGATCAGATAAAAGGCATGATTTCCTGTTTTGATGTACCTCTGCACTACAGTTTCTTTATGGCATCAGAGAAAGGTCAGGATTATGATCTCAGCCAGATTTTAAAGGGCAGTTTTCTTGAAAAAAAACCTGTTTTCTCCGTTTCCTTTGTGGAAAACCACGATACACAGCAATTACAGTCTTTGGAATCAACGGTACAGGATTGGTTTAAACCATTGGCCTATGCTGTTATTTTACTCATGGAAGAAGCCTACCCCTGTGTATTCTATCCTGATCTTTTCGGTGCTCAGTATACAGATATAAAAGAGGGTAAAGAGGTGGAAATTATCATGCCAAAGGTTGAAATTCTCCCCAAGCTTCTTGAAGCACGGCAGAAGTTTGCCTATGGAGAGCAGATCAGTTATTTTGACCATCCCAACTGTATTGCCTGGGTGAGAAAAGGAGATGCTGAACATGAGGGCTGTGTGGTGATCATATCCAACAGTGAAGCGGGCTATAAAGATATTGACCTGGGAAAGGAAAAAGCTAATTCCGTATATAAAGATTTTACGGAGCAAAGGAATGATGAAATAAAAACAGACGAAAATGGAAGAGCCAGATTTACAGTCAGTGCCGGGTCTGTAAGTGTGTGGATTAAGATGGGATAATAGCGCTGCAAACTGACTCCTGTGTTATATAGTAAAAGCCACTCTCTAAAGGTGGCTTTTACTATTCAAACGTAAATATTAATTAAGGCTGGCCGCTTCCTCCTGCAGCTCCATAAATCTGCCCGGTTGCGAAACTTGCATCATTGGCAGCAAGCTGAACGAATATAGAGGCGAGCTCAGCCGGCTGTCCCGGACGCCCCAGTGGAGTATGACCACCAAATTTTTCAATCTTTTCCTGAGTCTGGCCACCACTAATCTGCAAAGCGGTCCAAATAGGTCCCGGGGCAACACCATTGACCCGGATTCCTTTTGGCCCCAGCTGCTTAGCCAAAGATTTCACATAATTTGTGGTTGCAGCTTTTGTCTGTGCATAATCATACAGGTCGGCAGATGGATCGTAAGCCTGTACCGAAGATAAGCCAATAATAGAAGAGCCTGGTTTTAAGTGAGGTAAAGCCGCTTTAATAATCCAAAAGGGTGCATAAAGATTGGTTTTCATTGTTCTTTCAAATTCTTCAGTGCTGATGTCAAGAATAGATTCATGGGTTTTCTGATGTCCTGCATTATTAACCAGAATATCCAGTCCCCCTAATTGCTGTACAGCCTGTGCCACCAGCTTATTGCAAAATGACTCTTCCCGTAGATCCCCGGGAATGGCTACCGCTTTTCGTCCCGCTTTTTTAATCAGTTCAATGACCTGTATGGCATCCGGCTCTTCTTCCGGAAGATAATTAATGGCTACATCTGCTCCCTCTCTTGCATAGGCAATAGCGGCAGCACGTCCGATTCCTGAGTCTCCTCCTGTAATTAATGCCTTTCTGCCGGTCAGCCTTCCGGAGCCTACATAGCTTTCTTCACCGTGGTCCGGTACAGGGATCATTTTTCCTGCCAAACCAGGAAAGGGCTGAAACTGTCTTTTGAAGGGAGGTTTAGGATATTTTGTTGTTGGATCTGTAAGGTCCGGACCGGTATTACTTTTGATGTTTTTTTGTGTCTGTGCAAAAGTACCCGGGGCGACAGCTGCTACAGCAATCGTTGCGGCTATTTTTCCTATAGCATTTCTTCGTGTGATTTCCTTTTCCATATATTTAAGATTTGGTGAGTGATATGTTAAACTAATTTTCTTTCTTTTTATATTCTTCAATTTTTTTAAACTGATGGTAGGATTCCTTCAGGTTCTGCAACTGTTCTGAAACAATCTTTTTACTTTTTTCACAAAGATCTCCGCTGTCAAGAGCTGCCTGATAAGCTTCTATCGCGGCCCTTTCTCCAAATACCACATTCTCAAGGGTAGATTCTTCGATAGTACCTACCGTAAATGAATTTTTAATATCTATCCATGTTCTGTGGACTGCTCCTGCAAAGGAGGTTGAATCTTTAGGATCTCCATTTTTTTCAATGATCAGATTCATCAGCTCATTTTTCATAATTTTTGACTGGGAGATCATCCGGTCATATTCATCTTTGATATCAGGATACATTTCCCAGATTTTTCCCTCCACTTTTTCAAATCCTTCTATTCTGTCGTTCGTGATTTGCAACAAATCATTAAGTACGGATACTGTTTGTTCTGTTTTCATAATATATTTTTTGTAATGGTTATCGGGTTGTAAAATTCTATGGATCCATATGAAAGGTTAGATTCTTATATTTTTGAGAATAGCCTGTGGAAAGGGCAGCTGATTTGAAGCCTTATAAAAATTCTCATTCTATGGTATCCATAATCTGTTATAAAATTAGTAAAGTGCTGTTAGCTGTATTATTATTTCAGTCATAATATGACTTATTTTTTCATATAGGAAAAGCATAGATTTTTACTGAATATCTAACTATGACAATGGAAATTGCAACTGGAAATAAATTAGTTTCCTGGTTGTTAACAATAAAAATAGGCATCAATTTTGTTAAATTGATGCCTATTGTCGTTTGCGGTAAGAGGGATATTGTTTGGCCATACAGCCTGATCAGAATAACGTTATTCTATCCATAGGTGCCCCATAGAATAAGTTCTGGCTTTACCTGCCACAATTACTCTTTCATTTTTGTTTTCACAATAAAGCTGGCCGCCCCTTTCTGATAGCTGGCGGGCGAAAAGCTTATCTTTTCCTGATCTTAATGACCAGAACGGAATAAGTGAGCAGTGTGCAGAGCCGGTAACAGGATCTTCAAGAATTGAGGACTGCGGCGTAAAATATCTTGAAACAAAATCACTGTCTGTACCTGCTGCTGTCACAACAACACCTCCTGGATCCAGATTGATAAGGTCAAAAAGGGATCTTTCAATGTTGATATTTTTTATGTCTTCCTCAGACTCATATACCAGAACATAGTCTCTTGATTTGAAGACTTCCTTAGGCTGTATATTGAGAGACCTTTTTATATTTTCCGGAAGAGTAGATGTTTCGGGCATTCTTGACGGGAAATCCATATAATAAAATCCATCTTTTATATCGACGGTCAGCTCACCACTTTTGGTTTGAAAAACAATTCTGTTGCTCTTATAATGTAAGATGGAAGCTAAGCAATGGGCCGTGGCAAGAGTAGCGTGCCCGCATAAGTCCATCTCTATTTCAGGGGTAAACCATCTCAGATGAATGCTATTGCCATTATCAATAAAGAAAGCCGTTTCTGCCACTGCATTTTCACGGGCTATTTTTAAGAGTATTTCATCGGGTAACCAATTTTGTAATGGGACAACACATGCAGGATTTCCATGGAAAATCTCTTCTGTGAAGGCATCTATTTGGTATAATTCTAACTTCATAATTGATGTAATTTCTGCTGGTAACAAAGATAATTTATTTCCCGGAGAGATGTTGGCTTATTGCAGTACTGTGCTTTTTCTTTAATGTTACAATAAATTAAATATTAACTCTGTAACTTGTAATTTTTTTAGTTATAAATTAGCATTGGCATTTACTTTTTAATCATTAAAACTTTATATGAAGAAATTTATTTTCATTATCACCTGTGTATTTTGTAGTCTAATACATGGTCAGTTAATTACTAATCCGAATATTGATAATAAAATAATTCTTGCGAAAGAACTGTCTTCAGAAGAGCCGGGTAAATCTCTGCAGCTTTCGGAAGAAATTTATCGTGTTTCTACAAATGCAGGATATAAAAAAGGAATACTGGAAAGCAGTAACCTTATGATGGCTAAATACTATGATTTGGGAAATTTTAAAAAAGTTGTAGAGCTAAGCAAAGCCACAGAGGGGCTGGCAATTGAGATGAAGGATAATGAGATATTATCAAATATATACAGACTTAGAGCTTCTTCCTATACAGAACTTGGCTTTAATGCTGAGAGTCTTAAAGAATTTCAGAAAGCTTTAAATACTATTCACAAAATAGAGTCTGATAACTATAAATATTATCAGGAATCCCTTATATACATCGGCTTAGCCAGTTATTCAGCTCATATTAATGCACCTGTAGATTCTGTAGCTTATTATCAGAGAAAAAGCCTTGAAACTATTAATAAAGTAAATGATAGCAAGGATTTTAGTAATAAAAAGAATCATTCTCTTATTTTGGCGTATATCAATTTAGGAAAGACAAGTATTGTAATGCATAAAGCAAAAGATGCTGAATCCTTTTTTTCAAAGGCATTGGAACTATGTCAAAATAAAACATACAGATCAAACAAAAATCTTGAAATTGCCACCTTAAATGAGTTTGCATGGCTTTATTATGACCAGAAAAGATACAATGAGTCTAAACTTTACGCTGAAAAGGCAGAGAAATTAGAAAAACAAGTCAGTAGCCCTTACATACGCAGGGATATTTATGAAGTCTACTTTAAATCCTGTGTAGAGCTGGGTGAAAAGGAAATTTCAAAGAAATATATGAATCTCTATACAAAGCTGAATGACAGTTTGGTAAATGCAGAAAAGAAAACTATAAACACTCCGGTGAAACACATTATAGATGAGCAAAGTGAAATTTATAACAGCAACATTCAGAAGATATTAATAGCAATATTTATCCTTATTCTTACACTCTCGGCTGCCGGATGGTTTTTCTGGAAGAGAAAACAGAAAGCACTGCATAAGAAATATGAATTAATCATCACAAATCTAAAGACGGCAAATGCCACTGCTTCTAATGCAAATATTGCTATAGAACGAAGCATTAATATTACCGATGAGACTGTCAAAACTCTGTTGTTAAAATTAGAAAAATTTGAAAAGTCTCAAAAATTTCTTAAAAAAGATCTTAGCCTTACCTCTCTGGCCAATGATCTGAATACCAATACCAGATATCTTTCAGAAATAATAAAGCAATATAAAGAGAAAAGCTATAATAATTATATTAATGAACTGAGGATAAACTATATCATTAATAAACTTTGCATAGATCCTATTTACAGAGAATATAAAATAAGTTATTTAGCGGAAGCTTGTGGATTTTCCTCCAGAGAGGTGTTTGCTGTTACCTTTAAAAAAGAGGCTGGCGTTACCCCTTCCTATTTTATTAATAATCTGAGAAAAGATAATGAGATAAACATTCATGATTTAACACCTCAATAATATTTTTTAATTCGATCATGCATATAAAAAATGCTCCTCCTTTGCAGGTACAATACCAAAAAGGAAGAGCTTGAAAATAACAATTTTTTTAGTCCTTATCCTCTGTCATAAGGCGTCCGTTTAAATTGATGAAACTGCTATGAGAAATGATCTCATTGAGTTTGGAATCATAAAATTCCATGTCGAGAATATTATCTTTAAACGTCCTTCTCCCACTGAATACATTGATGTTAACATAGATATCTTTGCTGGCAAGAGCATCATATAATTTTTTAGGGAAGCTTAGATTGGTAATCTCCAATTCATTGGATTGGGTAACATCTATCTTTTCCATATCAAAAACCATAAGCTTTAACCCATTAGGACCCAGTTCTTTTTTTATATCTTCCGGCAGGGAGTTTTCATCGCGGACATCACCATAAAAAAATAAAGAAGCTATTATGGATTCTTTATTTTTTTGCAATAACTCTACGGCTTTATCAGAAAGGTTGACTTCTATTTTGAAATTGGGAATGATCACACGATCTCCTTCTATTGTAAGACTACCTTCTTTTGAAGACAAAGCCGTTTTATCCGGCTGTTGATTATCTTTTTTCTCTGTAGCTTTTGTTTTGGCTATTTCTTTTGTTGTTTTTTCTGTACAGCCTGCTGCAATAACAACTGTAAATAAACTTATAAGTATGAGTTTTAATTTCATTTTTTAATTTCAATTATAGATTAACCATAAAGATAGCCGGAATTATGGAATATATTTGATGAAATCAGCATGCAAAACATCCTCCGTTACATTAGTTGAGGATGTTGTTGTATTTTTCATCCATTGTCTATGCTCAGTATTCGATGAAGATGTTGAACCAATGATTCTTTGTTCCATATTATAAAGAATGACGGCATCAGCTCCTTTTTCTTTAGCTTTCTGAACAATTTTATCCTGAATATCCTGATAACTTGAACCCAGTATTCCCGAAATACCATCCACTTTTCCTATCACCTCATAGTTTTTCTTTACATCATTCGTATCTAAAAATACATCAATATTTTCAGTAGGGTTATAATTTTTCCCAATGTAATTTACAGTTGGAGCACAGCTAACCACTACTATTAAACCAGCTATCAGTAATGTATTTTTACATTGCTTTAAAAATGTAAACTTCCTGTATTTTTCCATTTTATTTATATATTTATTTATTAATTACCTGTACAAAGTAGCTTTGTAAGGAAGACTATTAGAAGATGTTGTTTGCTTGAAAGCAGTATTAGAGCCACTCGGATATAAAATTCCATCCGCTACAGTTTGCCCTTTCTGATCTCTGAACCTTATATAAGCAGTATCGACTTTTACATAGCCATTTACAGATAAAAGACCTGTATCCAGCTGATCATCGTTAGTCTTATAATTTGCTGTACCTTCTATCTTGCTTCCGGATTGTGATATATCAAATGATATAATTCCTTTTGCCGTGGTATCTCCTTCGTTGGAATAGGATCCTGTATAGCTTCTTACTGATACATTAGGTGTATTAGAATGGCTTTCTTTTCCATACAGAAAGGCTACTGAAGGAAGCATTGAGGAATTTGTAGTCTGTTTAAAATACAGTGTTGCTGCATCTTTTAGACTCACACTGCCATCAGCTACCACATTTCCCCTCTGATCCCTGAAGCGTATATAAGCTACATTGTCTTTAGCGTACCCATTTACTGAAAGCATTCCACTGTTGGAATCATCAGTAACACTCTGGTAATTTGATACTCCTTCTATTTTAGTACCTGTTTGTGATAGTTCCAGTGTCATGATTCCTGATGCCGTAACATCGCCCTCGCTGGAAAATTTTCCTGAAAATATTTTTCCTGTTTGTGCGGTTATATTGGATGCACAAATACTTGATAATATTGTTGCTGTTATTATAAAAACTCTGCTTATCATAATTATTTTTCGTAGGTTAAATACAGTTACTGAGATTACTGTTCTTCTGCATCTTTCATTTCTGTCTGTCCAGGTTCCGGAACATTATCATTATTGTTCTCGTCATTAGATTTCATTTCTGTTTGTCCTGGTTCCGGAATATTGTCATTGTTGTTTTCGTTATTAGATTTCATTTCTATCTGTCCTGGCTCAGGGATGCTGTTATTTTCTGATCTTGTTTCAGTTTGTCTGAACTTTGGATCCTGTCTCTGGTAAACAGTTTGCCCAGGCTCAAGAGGTGCATCATAGGTCGTAACGGAACCACATGAATGTAAAAGAATGAGTACCATTGCGAGGAACAATGTTTTTAATGAATTTTCCATAAATCTATATTTAAATTATATCACCAAATGTAGTATTGTTTACCTTAGATTACATGGCTTTTAAAAGGCAGTATGTGATGTTTTCATAATTTATTACATCAAAAAAGAGTGTAAATAAGTTAGTTTTTTGTTGATTATTTGTTGATGTTTTTATTGGTGATTTCAATGTTTTACAAATTATCGTATCTGATAATATGATCATTATAATTTTTTAATACATCGTCAATTTAAAATGTCTTCCAGGGTTTTTTTCAATATACCTGTTATTAAATTTCTAGCTTCTGTTAACAACAATGGTATAGCTGAAGTTTTTTGTTTTTTTTTGAATTTTAACTACTTAAACCTGCATGAATTTGTAATTCCATTTCACTTATATTTTAAAAAACTGCTGAAATAGGTCTTGCTTGAAATTAATCATTATAGAATTTGTCAACGATAAAATACAACTCAAACAGAATAAAAAATAGTACCATGCCTCCATACCAAACTGACTGGCGGTTTTTTAAAAATGCAAATAGGGCACATAATGAAATATGGCTGGCCATTCTTATTGCGTATAAGGGCATCAGCTTTTCCAGATAAACAGGCCCTTTGATTAAAGTATCAAAAATATCAATAAAATAAATCACAATGAGCAATAGAAAAAGCCATTTCTTTCTGGAAAAAAAGTAATTCCTATAATTGTCATCATAATCTTTAACATCAGACGGATATAAAAGCTGACATAATGTAAAGTAGAGGATAATGTACATGATGATAAATATATATTCAGTAAACGTCCATATTCTCACCTCTCTAAGACCATATTCCCACCACCAAAAGTGAATCATCAGTAGAAATATGTACAATATCCACAGCAGATGGACCCAATAAGGCTTTGTTCTTCCGGGATGTTGGATAAATTTCACAGTACCATTGAGTAAGCTGCCGATACCTAAGCTTAAAATAATACTTATTACTGTTTTAATGTGATTAAAAAAATCCATGGTATAACTGTACTATTCATGAATATTACTCCCTGTCATTTTCATTTTTTTTGAGTTGGCTTATAAAATAGGAGGGAGTAACACCCATTTCTTTTTTGAATATTACAGAAAAAACTTCCCTGGAGGAAAAGCCACAAGCTTCAGCAAGATAACTGATCTTATATTCCCTAAAAACGGGTGTGTTATAGAGCTTATCGGTAATATAATGTATCCGGAGTCCGTTAAGGTAATTGTTGAAATTCTTACCTTTATGCTGTTTAATGATTTCTGAAAGATATCTTGGGTTTGTATGTAATGAATTTGATAAATTGGTGAGGGTTAAATCCTTCTTTAAAAATTTTTCTGACTTTTCAAACTTTGAAAGTTTATTGAGCAAAGATGCAGTAGTATCTTCAGAGATACTGATATTATGATCCGGAGTCTTATCTTTATCTTTTACCGGCATAGATGTGAACCCGGTGGTTTTCGTCTCATTTTTTAAGTGATTAACGATCATTTTATCTCCCTTACCAAGCTTTTTTTGATTGTGTTTCCATAAAACCCAGCTGTTTAATAAGAAAATAATCACAACTGATGGTGCAATAACTATTTTTACGATATTATGGGAATACGCTTCTGCTTGTTCACCTATTATATAATTAACAGGAGTATTTACAGCTTTTTCTTCTATATTTTTAATGCTGTCATTCAATTCTTTGTAAAGATGTGTTCTTTTTTTTGAAGTTTCCTTTTTCTCTGAATTTAAACTTTCCATATTAAAATACGTATCCAAAAGCAGCTCACTTCTTTCTGATATTCTTTTTTTATAATCTATGTTCCTTGAAATTTGATTACCATTTTTAGTGAGTTCCATAATTTTGAGTTCATTTGCAGATAAGTCTTTTGTATTTTCTATTTCAGTATCAATTTTTGATTTGTTATTCCACTGTGCATCAGTAACATTAAACAACAGGTATAGACAGAATAGAACTTTTTTTGTCATTGAAGTGTGTTTCTGAGCAAAGTAAGGACTAATGTATGATTTAATACATAGTAAATGTGTTAGCTTTTCGGAATTAATCACTTAAATAATTTTTATACTTCTTTGTTTTTCAGTTATTTATTTATGTTTTTTTTATTTATATGGATTTTCTTAAAGAGGGAAGATATAGTTTTGAAAAAATTTAAAAATGTATTCAGAATTTGTTTCCAATTACCTTTTTTATACCTGTCAAAGCTCCAATCATGCAGTGACTCAATGGAAATATTTGCATAAAAAAGCATTGACAGTTTAGTTCCTGTTTTAATTCTGGGGATATTATTTATTGTTAGTTTAATCTTATTCTGGCCAGATAAAACTGAGCTAAAATTATCAATGTAAAATTGAGTAAAAAAGGCATTATTCCAAGGTGTTGTTTATTTTTATCATTATAAACAGCTTATTATAAGATTGTTTTATGAGAAATTCAGATAGAATTATTTTTATTTATTTACGATATCACATGGATTTCTTTAGAAAATATGAAGAGAAATTCAGATATCCTATCATCAATTTGTTGTAAGCTTTTTTTGGGTTTTATAATATTGCTTTATGTTCATAATGTCAATCTCACCAAAAGCTTATGACCAGGTAACAAATTGATAAGATGTTTTAAAGATGTCTTGGTGCTCAATCAAAATGTAAATTTTCTGTTATAGCTGAAGGAATATTCAGTTATTATAGATATGAATAAAAATAAAACTTAACTTAAAAATAAGATTATGACACACAATGATTTAAAAGGAAAGGTAGTGCTTATAGCAGGAGGTGGAAAAAACCTTGGGGGGTTATTAAGCAGAGATTTTGCCAAAAAAGGAGCTAAGCTCGCTATCCACTATAACAGTGAAAGTTCAAAAGCAGAAAGCGAAAAAACTTTAGCTGAAGTGAAGGCCTTAGGAGCTGAAGCGTTTCTATTTCAGGGAGATCTTACTAAAATAGAAAATATCACAAAGTTTTTTGATGAAGCTATAAAAACTTACGGGGGTATTGATATTGCAATTAATACGGTTGGTATGGTATTGAAAAAACCATTTATTGAAACTACCGAAACTGAATATGACGCTATGTTCGGAGTCAATTCAAAATCAGCTTATTTCTTTTTGCAAGAAGCAGGTAAAAAAGTGAACGATCATGGTAAAATCTGTACCATTGTGACCTCTTTGTTAGCTGCATATACGGGACTGTATTCAACGTATGCGGGTGCCAAAGCACCGGTGGAGCATTTCACAAGGGCAGCTTCTAAAGAATTTGGTGACAGAGGAATTTCTGTAACTGCAGTAGCGCCAGGTCCTATGGATACTCCTTTCTTCTACGGACAGGAAAGTACTGATGCTGTAGCTTACCATAAATCAGCAGCGGCATTAGGCGGATTGACCGATATTAAAGACATTGCACCTTTGGTAGAATTTTTAGTCACTGACGGATGGTGGATCACCGGGCAGACTATTTTTGCCAACGGAGGATATACTACAAGATAATTTTGATTAATTAATCAGTATTACTTATATGGATAATTGTGATTTTAAATAAAATCCGTTATCCATTTTTTTATTTTAAAACCCGAATGATGAAATATGGTGAACGCGGATTAGCAGAACATCATTAATAATATAACACCATTACAATAATCCTTGAAAGAATGCTGTGTTTGTAACAAGTTGATTATTAGTATACATTTTTTGTAAAATACTAGTTTATATCTTTAAAAAGCACACGAGAATTTCGTAATTCATAACACCTACCATTATTTTTCTAATCATCATCTTCCTATTATTGCAAAGAATTTTAGCCGTTTAGTAATGCCCTCATTACCGGCTTTCACAATTCAAAAATAAAACATAATGAAAAAAGGATTATTACTAATGGCCGTTTCGGCCTGTTCCTCACTTTGGTCACAAGTAGGTATTAAAACTGCTGTATCTACAGAAGTACTTGACGTTAACGGTATTGAAAGGATAAGAGAGCTTCCCAAGCATAATACCAGCAATGCTATTTTTACAAAGCCCGACGGGACAAGATCAGAAACTAAAAATCAGAATTTTACTGCAACAAAAACTTTAGTTGCGGACGTAAACGGTGTTTTGGGATATCTTGAAGGACTTCCTAAAATAAATGATGGTGGGGTTCTGCCTATAGGAGAAGCCATTACAAGGATATATTCTGTACCTGTAACTACAGCACAGGCAAGTACTTTTAATTTAAAAACCTATATAACAGCAAACAGCCTTCCCGCCTTACCTTCTATTGACGGTTTGGAAATGAACCTGCAAGGGGTCAATTCAACATATTATGATCCACGGATCTATAACATATCAGACAGTCCCAAACTTGTAAGCTATCAATCATTTGCAACCCAGGTAAATGAGAACGAAACTTCACTTAATAATAATCTGCTGGCAGGAAGCTATCTGCAGATTGATGCCAATAATATAGTGTTTTGGGCTACTAATGCAGCCGAAGTGGAAACCACCAATCTCCAGGTACAGATAGATAGTAATACCTACAGATGGTATGAATTCAAATGGTGGTGTATGGAAGTAAGTGGTGAAAAGAAAATATTTATCTCAGTGACCCGTAAAGCCTAATCTCCCTAATACAATTGATTTTTAAAATATAAACAAATGAAAAAAGGATTATTTTTAATAGCAGGTTTTACCTCTGCAATGTTTCTGTCCCAGGTAGGTATTAGTACTCCCAATCCTACGGAAACTCTTGATGTTAACGGTATTGAACGGGTAAGGGAACTGCCTAAACATAACAGTCCAAATGCCATTTTTACAAAACCGGACGGGACAAAATCGGACACCAAAAACCAAACATTTATAGCAACAAAAATGGTAGTGGCAGATGCTAATGGCGTACTGGGATATGCAGACTGGAATCCCAATATTATACCTCAACCTCCCAAAAAAAGAGTAACAATAGGGTATTGGGCTGGTTTGTGGGATGGAAACCTCTATGCATTGGGAGGAACTGGCTTTCCTGCATTTAATTCCCAACTGAAGAGTCTGGTAAACTACGGCCCCGCAGGTATATATAATAAGGTTGGAGGTATTGATTTTCAACAATTTCAAACAGAAGAGTTGGATATTCTTACCGGTACTCAGCTGAAAATGGTTGTAGATGTTTTCTGCATAGGAGTGAAATATAATGAAGATTTAAGTCCGGCCAATGTTGCTAAAATTAAAGACTTTGTGAATCTGGGTGGTGTGGCGATTGTTCTGCTTGAAAACATACGAAATACACCGGCTCTGCAGGGATTTGGAGGAACGGGAACCGTAGGAGCAGCATCTTCTTATTATTCCTATCCAATATCCGGTACAGCAGGTACTACTGGTGTTTTTGGAAGCGTCTCCAATGCTGTTCTTATCACTGGGGCACAAACCGGTGCCTTAGTATCCAACACACAACTGCCTTCCGGAGCACAGCTGTTGGCAAGACATGAGTCTTCCACCTCAGATAAAGCGGGAATTTGGATAACAGGTACCGGTGGGAGAGCTATATTTCTCTGGGACGAGGGTGTTTTCAGAAATTCAAGTGTTTCAGGAGTGATAATAGATACTGATCAGGAGAAATATCTTCACAATCTTATAGCATATGCATTGGATAAGCTGAATCTATAATTTCAGTCCATTCCCTGTTCAATTCCTGATGGCTGGTACATAGGGATATCGCTTTACATTCAAAATCCCAGTCTATTGCTATAATTCCGGCTATTTTGCTCCAGACTGTATTACCCGACAGAAAAAATGAATACACACTTTAAAGATATACACATCGGTAAACTCATCCATCAGAGAATAGAGGAAGTATCTGTAAAAACACTTCGTATCTGTAATTTTTTTAATTGTACAGAAGAAGAGGTAAAAAAAATGTTTGAGCAAAAAGATCTTTCTACGGATACTCTGCTTAAATGGTGCAAACTTTTAGAGTATGACTTTTTTAGAGTTTATTCTCAACATTTAATATTGTATTCACCACCCTCAGGAATTGATAAAAAAGAAAAATCAATGCTTCCCAGCTTCCGAAAAAGCATTTATACAAGGGAAATAATAGATTTTATTATGGAATTGGTGCATACCGGAGAAAAAAGTAAAAGCCAGATCATAGAAGAATACCGTATTCCTAAATCTACTCTTTATAAATGGATAGAAAAATATAAAGGATAAAATGTACTCTTCCAAAAGTACTGTCAGCCCATAACTGGAAAATATGGATCATAAACACGATAATTGATGAAAAAAAAATTTCCTGATTATAATAAAATATATACAGATATTCTTGTGAAAAAATTTCCTCATAAATATGAAGAATGTCAAAGTCTACTGCAAAAAGAAATCTTGTCTGCACTGGATATTATAACCCTGAATAAGAAAATATTTGGTAGAGATATCTCCAGTGTGAGACGCAGCCAGAAACACCGGTCATACAGCAAATCAGATATTTTAGAAATGCTGGATTACCAAAAAAAACACAAATTCAATAATAGTCAACTGGCCCGTCATTTCTATCTGAGCCGTAATTCTGTAATGAGATGGAAAAAGATGTTTTGTATATAGTAGAGCAGATAAAGCTTTAATTTTACTGAAATTTCTCAGTCAAGATATATGAATATATTCAGATTCAAGTTTTAATTATTTTAGGAAGAACCGTCTTATTAAGACGGTTTTTTGATGTTTTGGAATAACGCCTGTTTAAACTGATTGAAAAAATAAAAAATACACGTAAGCAAAAGATCTTTGATTTTTTTTAAAATTGACATCCGACTTGCCGGTTTCAATTATAAGGAGACTTTAAGTTGATTTTTCCTTTTTCCGGCTAAAGTCACTTTACTTTGATCACAACCTTTCCTTTCGCGCGTCCACTTTCAACATATTTCAAAGCGTCAGGGGTCTGTTCAAAAGTATAGATCTTGTCAATCACAGGTTTGATGACATCAGCTTCAATTAGTTTGGTTATTTTGTCAAGCTGGCTCCCATTTGCTTTCATAAAGAGAAAAAAGAAACCGACATTCTGTTTTTTTGCTTTTTTTCTGATCCCTAAACTGAGTAATGACAATACAATCTTCAAATACCAGGGCAATCCGATTTCGTTTGCAAACCCTGGCGTTGGCGGACCCGAGATAGAAATGACCTGACCGCCTGGTTTCAATATGTTGATTGATTTTTCTAATGTTTTATTATCCTGGCTATTGAGAACAACATCGTAATCTTTAAGCATCGTTTCAAAATCCTGCGTTTTGTAATCAATCACAACATCTGCTCCTAAGCTTTTCAATAGTTCGAAACTTTTTGTACTAGCGGTAGTGGCAACAGTAGCTCCTAAATGTTTTGCCAATTGAATCGCTATGGTTCCCACACCACCTGATCCTGCCTGGATGAATATTTTCTGTCCTTTCTTTAAATTTGCGTTTTCAACTAATGCCTGCCACGCAGTAAGTGCTACTAATGGAATAGAGGCAGATTCCTCCATCGTTAGGTTTTTTGGTTTAAGCGCCACATCACTTTCGTTGATGGCAATATATTCTGTGAAAGTTCCGATACGGAAATCCCGAACCCTTGAGTAGACCTCATCACCAACTTTAAATTTACCTACATTCTTTCCAACCTGTGTAACTATTCCTGCAACATCATGACCCAATATCAATGGGAATTTGTATGGCAGCAACAGTTTAAACTCTCCCTTTTTAATTTTAGAATCCAGAAGATTTAAACTCGCTGAATGAACCTCTACCAAAACATCATTGTCACCGGCTCTTGGCATCGGAACATCTGCAAACTGAAGACCGTCTTTCGTGTATTTGTTTATAATGTATGCTTTCATTTTCAATTTTTTAAAAGTTGATGATTCTGTTTTGGATTAATGATATTAAATGCAATTCCCGGAAAAAATCTATTGATAAAATTAAAGATTTTTGAATCACCCACGCGAATTGTATAGTGATCTTTTGACAAGCCATTGATCAGTCCCTTGACCATCTCTTGGGAGCTTATTTTTTTATCATTCCTATCTGCAGTCATTTCGGTGGCTACAAGGGGAGGGATCAGTTCAAAAATTTTCACCTTGCTGCCGATAATCCTCAAATGTTCACGAAGTGATACCGTATAAAAGGCCAAGGCTGTTTTAGAGGAAGAGTAAGTTGCCTCAATCAACGAAGGCGTCATACTTAAGATGGATGTAGTATTAATGATTGCAGCCTCATTTCTGGATGTAAGCATATCCAGAAATATATTATTAAGCCTAATGACACCAAGATAATTCACTTCCATTTCGTAAGCCGCACCTTCAAGATGTTTAGCATTGGGGATACCCAGGTTCAAGGGTGGAACCAGAACCCCCGCATTATTGTATAAGATGTCAATTCCTCCTAATACTTTCACAGTATTTAAAAGAGCCTGGGCATCAGCTTCTTTTCCGGCATCACTTTGTATGGTAATGATGGATGGGAGTTCCTTTTTGGCAGCATCGAGCTTTGCCTGATTTCTCCCGGTAATGATCACTTTAGCACCAATAGCTAAAAATTTTTTGGCTGCTTCAAATCCGATACCTGATGCGCCTCCGGTAATCAGGATGGTTTTTCCTTTTAAGTTCATTCCTAAATTTTTTATGTTATTAAATTTGTTCTAAAATATACTTTTTGGTCTATTTTAAAGTAAAAAAAATTATAAAGCATATTGCTCTAATTCTGCTTTTAGATTTTTGATCAGTGATTGCATAGGCTTCATCGTATCCATCGTTCGGCACATCACAATACCGCCTTCTACAGAAGCTACCAATTTAAATGCAAAAACAACAGGATCGAGCCTGGAAGAATACTCACCGTTGTCAATTCCTTCTCTTAAAATAGAACTAAGTTCCTCTTGTCCAAGCCTGATTAATGTTGCTATCTTTTGTTTAATAGCCGGAAAATTGTCATCTGCTTCTACCGCTGTATTGAAGATAGGACACCCACCCGAAATATAAGTATTTATAGGATCTTTGTAAAAATCCAGGAATGCGGAAATTTTCGCTTTAGCCGTTTTCGCATTTGAAACTGCCAAATGTATTTTATCGGAAACTTTTTTCAGCATTAATTCAACCACCTGTGCAGTAAGGTCATCTTTATTTTCGAAATGACCATAGAGACAGCCTTTGGTTAGTTTTGTTTCTTCTAATACATCATCAATATTCACCCCCGAGATACCCTTTTTGTTGTAAAGAGGTACAGCTGTTTCCAGGATAAATTGTTTTGTTTTTTCAGCTTTGGTCAACATTGATATTGAATTACGAAGCAAATATACTAAAAAGTATATTAAGTTATTAATATTCGTGAATATACTTTCCGTATTTTAACTTCTGAAGTTAAATTTTTAAAAGTATAACTGAAGCAGGCAATATTATTATAAAGGATCTCTGTCAATCATTTAGAATCATATCCCAGCATAAACTGTTTACTGCAACACAGGATAAATAATGTTAATTGTACTTTCGTAAGGTACAGGTGAAATTGACAAAATTTAAAAGAGGCTGACCTTTTTAGACAGCCTCATTGATTTCAATATATCTAATGAAACGTTTTATGATTCGTTTGTTATTGATAAATCCTTCGCCATTTGGTCATTGTATTTCTGCTCAATCCAAAATGTTTGGCTACCTGAAGGTTATTTATCCTATGATTTTTTTGGTAATCGAGGATACGTAGAATGTCTGATTCATTGTACGAACGGAGTTTTTGATTCATTTTTTTTAAATCTTGGTCTTTGGTGCCAAATATTCTGTTATTCAGTTCCAGGATATCTAAGGCGGAAAGCATTTTTTTTTCTAATAATTTTTCGCATTCTGCTTTCTTATGAGGAAATTTTTGTTCAATAATGTCTGAATAGATCAGTTTATAATTAGGTTGATTCTGCTTTTTCATTTCTGGTTTCTGATTTGATGCTGTTATTTATTGTGTTATTATGTTTCGCTATCCACTTGCATAAAGTGGTATAAGGGATCCCGTATTCGTCCGTAATCTGGCGCTTGGTTTTTTCTTGCTTCTCTATGAGTTCCAAAATAAAGTCTATCATTTCCTGGGTATAGATATTCTTCCTGAAACGGGGAAGTTTTGAAACATTGGATTCCCGGATTGAAGCAGAAGGTGGGGCATAGAGGATCAGATGTTGGGAATATAGCCTGAAGAAGTCATATTCAAGCAGTTTGCTCCATCTCAATAAAATATTAGTGGATAGATCTTCCTGCATGTACATTTCGTTGATTTCAATTTCTGTACATTTCATAAAGTTGCAGATACGAGGTATGTCAATATTGTTTTCTTTAACCCGTAGATGTATGAAGTTTCCAATATGAATATTTCTAAAATTTGAATTCATAAGCAGTATTTCTTTTAAAAAGAGAGAAGGACATTTCAATGGTTGGATGATATTGATCCATAAATGCCTTACATTCAAAATATTGTTGATAGTGTGTCACAATCCAGTTCATCTTATTGGATCTTGTAATCAATTGATTTAAAATTGATAGCCTTAGCTCTGTTCCGTACCTACTTCCCGGAGCTAAGGAGCTATCAATGATAAACTTGCTTCTTGTTAATCAGGGCAAGTCTGTGTTGAGATGCAGTGCCAGGCCATGGATGCATCACCTTCTTTAAGAGTATAAATCTTCATGCATTTGTTGGTAGTATCGTATACCATCATACCTTCTACCGGAGCTGTAATGACAGGAGTTACTCCGTCAGCAGCAACAGGTTGATTGGATGCATTAAACTTAACCCTGTTCGGAACAAAACCTTTTGTTTTTGCTTCCAGAGCCAACCAGCCACCTTTTCTTACCATAGGCCAATTGTCTGTACTTTCAGCTCCGGCTCTTCCAAGAGAAGTGATTCCCACTTTTGTAGATAAGGCAGGATTGCCTGCAGTAGCAGTAGCTCCAGGTTTATAGCAATAGGTTTGTCCTTCAGCAAATGTAATGTACCTTAAAGCACTATCTGGGTTGAAATCATTAATGAATACCCATCTTCCGCCTGTAAATATTCCAGTAATTGTTTTTACGTTCGTTGTAAAAGCTTCATCATCTGCTACAATCATCTGGATGTTGTTTCCTGCGGAGAAAGTAGTTCCGTAGGCAGAGAGGTCGGCTTCGAAATATAAGGCGTCCGGAGTATTTGAACGTTGAGAAAGCCATATTCTCTGGATTCTCTTCATTGTATTTCCGGCAATCGTGGTGGTGACAAGCGGTGTTGCTGTAATATTGTTGTCTCCAAGGAGGAAGTATGTTTTATCATTTGCAAATCCTGTTCGCGCTGCAAGTTGATTGGCAGAAGCAAAGTCATTGATTGTGGCAACGGTGAGAATTGTTCCTGTATTGACACTTTTCGATACCTTTTGTTCCAACATTTCAACATCATCACGAGATATTCCAAAGATATTATTATTGAATGTGGCGTTAGCTGCTCCGTTCCATACTGTATTTCCATCTGTATCCAGATAATGATCAGTATTAACCTGTCCCAGCGTAATACCATACTTGATGGCAAGATAGGAATCTACTCTTCTACGTTCAGCCGGTGTAAGATTACCGGAACCGTAGATAATGGTTTCACCTAAATTACCTATGAACCCGCGGTTATCACTGCCATTACCTCCAAATTGGGAATCACCGAATAAATGTCCTCCATTCAGATTCCTTACACCAGTTCCCGCATGGGTGGTTGTTGCAAAATTAGCACTTCCGTTAAGAGCCTTAGTCGTTGTAAGCGCTGTAAACGTATGGTACATGATACTTGGGATTGTTGTGGAAAATGCTCCTGCCGGACTTCCATAATAATCAGTATTTCCGCCTGTATTAGAAAGTCGTTCTATTCTGTTATCCATTACTATACCCAGGCCATCCCATCTGCGGATATCTCCGGTAAGTAATGCATTATCCACCAGAGACCTGAAGATACTAGGGTGAGAACCTCCGCTGGTCATACCTTCTTTAGTTAATGTAAATACATCATAAGAATCTTCGGAAAATGTTCGGACATTGATATTACCAAGAGTTTGTGTTCCTGCTGTAAAGTTAGCTCCCGGGTTGAAGTTGAAATAATTGGCACCGCCCACCTTGAATTTTGGTAGGGCATTGGTTCCCAACTGTGCTGAAATGGTCCCTGAGAACTGGTCTGTCCATGCCGTAATATCTGTTCCATCTCCTGTGTTAATGGCATCTTTATCAGCTCGGTACCAATAAGAAAGATTATTCACAACTCCACCCGGAGCAAGTCCAAAACCTGCAAAAGTGAAAAACTGCCCATTGCTTAACGTTACATTGGCTGTTTCATAGATCACTCCATTGATGGTAATTTCCGTTGTCATTGGGGTAAAACTATCCGTTGTATCAAACGTTTCGTCTGAAGATTGTACCAGATATAAGTTTTTGATTCCCTTTGGCCAGGCAACGGTTACCTGTCCTACATTTCCTGTGTTCTGTGTCTTCCAAACCGATTCGAAGCGGAAATTAGTTTCTCCATTGGCACCGCCGGTATATACCAGTGGCGCTTTCAGCCCTTGCTTCAGATTGTTATCTCCGACCATCAGGAATTGCTGATTGTTTGGTAAATCAGTAGTGTTGGCAGCATTACTGTCTGCAAATCCTGTTGTTGAGATAACGAGCTTTTGCCCAGTATTAACACTTCCTGATTGTTTCTGGTTCAATACGGTAACCTCATCTTTTGCAATACCGAAAATATTGTTGTTATAACCGGTATTGATGGTTTTGTCCCATACTACATTATTATTGGTAGAAAGGTAATCCTCATTCAGGGTTACTCCATTCTTTACCGCAAGATAAGAGTTCACTCTGGACTGTTCATTGGCGGTTAAGGTACGTTTGTACCAGATCACTTCCATGATGTCACCTGGGAAAGCACCGGCAGCATCCCATCCGGCATGGCCCACTCTCAGGTTACGACCGTAAAGTTGGAATCTATTGCTATTGTTGAAGGTAGTTGTTTCATAAATACCATTCAACCCTAATCTTTTTTCTCCTCCTGAAAAAGTGGATGTTCCTCCATTCGCAACGGAATTATCAGCTATTGTTGAGAATACATTGGATACACCGATATTGAAGGTTGAAGAAAAATCAGTTGAAGTGGTAACATTATAATATTCATAATGTCTTGGCTTCCCATTGGCAATTGATGTTGCAGGTTCTGAAGCATAGGCTGCATCATCATCAATCCCAGTAATGCGTCCGGTTCCTGAAGTGGTAGGTCTTACCGCAGAGAAGATGGAATGGGAGGTATTAGGTAGCTCTCCATTGGTTGGATTCAACAGTGATGCATTATTATAGAATAATTTCGAAGCACTGTATCCTGTAGTATATGGATGGAAGCTGTGTGCTCTGTCTGCAGGAGAGAGCGTTACTCCTCCTACATTGGGGATATTGTCTGCATTGGCAGACTGATCCTTCCATGCTGTGGCAATAGCCCCCGCATCATCTGATTTTACCCAGAAATCAGGACCCATAACTCCTCCCGGAGCCTGTGCAAAACCTGCAAATGTGAAGAATTGTCCGTTTGGTAAAGTTACATTTGCTGTGTTGTACACTACACCATTTACAGTCACTTCTGTAGCCATCGGCGTAAAAGTATCTGTATCATCAAAAACAGCATCTGTAGATTGTACCAGATACATATTTTTTATGCTTTTCGGCCATGCCACCGTTACAGTGCTTACACTTCCTGAGTTTTGTACTTTCCAGATCGATTCAAAACGGTAGTTAGTTGTCCCGTTAGAACCAGCAGTGTAACTCAATGGCGTTGTAAGGCTTTGATTTAAACCATTATCTCCTGTCATCAGGAATTGTAAATCGCTGGCTAAACCTGTTGCGTTTGCACTGTTGCTATCAGTAAATCCGGTAGTGGAAATTACAAGTTTCTGTCCGATGTTTGTACTTCCGGACTGTTTCTGATGCAATGCTGTAATATTATCTCTTGCAATACCGAAGATATTATTATTATAACCTGCATTATTAGTTCTGTCCCATACTACACTGCTGGTTGTAGAAAGGTAATTTTCGTTTAATGTAGTACCATTCTTTACAGCAAGGTAAGAGTTTACCCTTGATTGCTCGTTAGGTGTAAGTGCTCTTTTGTACCACAGGACTTCCATGATGTCACCAGGAAAAGCGCCTGGAGAATCCCAGCCAGCATGACCTATTCTTAAGTGTTTTCCAAGAACATTAAAGGTATTTGTTGTAGTGTCCAAATTAAAAGCTTCGTAGATTCCGTCTAACCCAAGTCTTCTTTCTCCTCTTCCCGAATTAAGTGCCTGATCTTGAATTGCAGAGAATACTGAGCTTTTATTTGTCGTAAATGGATTAGCAGCACTCATCGTGTTACTATTTGCCTGAGCTCCGCCATTTCCAAAGTACTTGTATATATGCGGTATACCTGAATTGATAGAAATACCTGGCTCAGATGCATTCGCATCGTCGTCAATTCCTGTAATACGCCCCGTCCCATTCGTGGATGTTGGTCTTACTGCCGAGAAAACAGATACCGAACTTCTCATTGATGGGTCCAAATAATTATTAGTTGTATTTAATACACTATTGGTATTATAAAAGAATTTTGAAGCAGAATATCCCGTCGTATAAGGATGGAAGTTGTGTGCCCTGTCTGCAGGAGACAGCGTTATTCCTCCTACATTGGGGATATTGTCTGCATTGGCAGACTGGTCTTTCCATGCTGTGGCAATAGTTCCCGCATCATCCGATTTTACCCAGAAATCTGCTCCTGAAACTCCTCCGGCAACTGCATTTATAACATTTACCGTCAAGTCGCTCGTGCTGGTACAGGTACCTGTAGTCACTGTCCATCTGAAGGTATAGGTACCCGGAGAATTAAATCCTGTAACATTGGTATTGTATGCCGATGGTGTTACAATAACCGGATCGGTAGCCCCAACAGGTTTTGTTAACAGTGTCCACGCTCCTGTAGCAGCAACTCCCGGATTATTCGCATTAAAAGAGGTTTGTGCTGCTCCTATCAAAGTCTGAGCAGATCCTGCATTAGCACCTACCTGTGCGGATACGAATATTGAAAATGTTCCTTCTAAAGAAGTTCCTGAACAGGCATATTCTTTATCAAGGAATCTTGAATCCACTCCTCCTGCACTAGGAACGGCCTTTATCTTAAATACATATTCTCCCTGCTTATCCAGGTTACTTATCGTGGTAGAGGTATTGGTAAATGTTCTGAGATTACCGGCTTCATAAACAGGATTGGCAGCTCCTGCTGGTTTGGAAACCAGGGTGAAATCATATCTTCCGGAAAACCCCTGAAGATAGCTGCTGTTGACTGCTCCCTGATATACAGCGGGTAAAGGAACCGTTGCCGTCACAACACCTGATCCTGAATAGCATATTGTAGTATTGGGTACAGACACATTCGGACGGTTCCCATCTGAAATATGGATATAATAAGACTGAGAGGTCTTGCATAGGCCATCACCTGTAGATAGTCCAACAACATAAGTCCCAGCTCTCCATCCTCCGGAAGGAGGTGTTACAATGACATTTCTATTCATTGTGCCTGCTCCGTTCAAAACCAGGGTAGGATTCCCTCCAGGAGGTGTAATTCCTGAATTACTGACTGTAGTGGTTATGGATGCTTGATTTGAAGGATCAATCTTAAAATAAAATGTGATAGGAGTTGTTTTCCCCGCCATATTGCAATATACTGCACCTCCACTGCCACCTGAGGAGTAGACCATCATCTGCTCAGGATATGAGGAATCAATAAAACTGACTAACTTTGGATCTGTTCCATTGTAGTTGTAGGTTATCTGAGGGGTTGTATACGTTCCGTTTGCATTTGTTATGGTCATGGTGAATACATAGCTTCCTGTAACACTTACACCATTGAAGTAGACCGAATTATTCCTTATTTGATAAAATGAAATATTTCCTCCTGCCGGCTGACTGATGACGTTCAGGGTAACTGTTGTCCCAAATGCGGGGTTTCCTGATGAATTCGTCGTATTGCTTGCAAACATTGGTGAGGTTCCACTCAAACTGATATACCGGTTGGTTTCTGTTGATGAATAGCATCTGTTGTGGGTTGCCGGAAGACTGATTTGTGGATTGGGAATAAACCTCACGATGGCGTCATCTTCATACCAGCAGTTCGGATTGTTGACAGATGTTATCCTTAATACCGCACGATAAGCCGGATCAATGTCATGATTAGCTTTCTTTATAAGGGTCAGGGTAGGACTTGCCGTTGTCGCATTAGACATGGTGGCATTCGTGGTGGTGTTCTGACCATAATATTCATTATTATAGATGTTGTAATACGTCCACGAAGCCGTATATCCTGCCGGTATTACTGCATTTAAGGTTGCAGTGCCGGTACTTGCAGAAACATTCGTGATGTCAGGTCCTGCAGTGAAGGTAGACACAGCTCCCGGTGCCGTAATGGTTACCTGTGAAGCTGCCGTTCCTGTAGTACAGTTTTGTGCAATCTGGAATACATAATTTCCAGGGGAGGTCATTCCTGTGACATTGGTATTGTAACCTGAAGGAGTTACGATAACGGGGTCTGGTGCACCGGAAGGTTTGGATACGAGGGTCCATAATGGATTTCCAAGTGTGCTTCCCCCGGGACTTCCCGATAGATTGGCAGATGTGCCACAAATGACGGTATTGGCTCCTGCATTGATGTTGCAGCTTTGTGCCAAAATCATCATATTACCCATAATGAGGAATATGAAGAAAAAGACGATTTGTTTTTTCATGATTTAATAGTTTTAGCCGGATTTCCGACAGATGTGTTTTGTAATGTGATATTTTATAAATAGGACTATGGCTTTTACGACTGAAGCATTACGGGAAATCGGCAATTCTTATCGATTTCCAATATAGTCTTTGAAGACTTGCTATTAATACCTGCTTGATTACAAGCAGCCCTATTTATAAAAATTGGATTAATAAAAGTGTATTTTTTCCATATTTTAATTATTTAAGGTTTCCAGAAAGTCCAGACTTTGCCATTGTATACAGCAAGTTGTCGTTTAACAGTGTCATAAGCCATCATTCCGGGAGCAGGGTCGATAATGTTGAGGTGTGGACTCGCCACTTTGGGTAATATCATCGCCTTGTTGGTATCGGATAAAACCAACATTCCGGGTGTACTGTCTGTGGCAGCTGCTGATCCGATGACTGATTTTGCGGTCGTAGATTCCGTTTTGTTAGTCTGGATCAAAATGTTAGCTGTTCCGGTGTTGTCGACACTTAAATCAGTCCACATACCGGAGTCCTTCAGGTATTTTACTTTGTAGTCGGTGGTATCATAAATGATGGTACCGTTGTCTGTAATTCCTGTTTTCGTTTCTACATAGGGAAGTATCAATCCCCGATTTTCTGTATCTGCAAATTCCAGAGACACCGAAGTATTGGTTACTGTCGGTTTTCCTATGGCAATCTGAGACTTTACAGTACCCGTTACAGCAAGTAGAATTGCTATGGGCAGAAGTTGTTTTTTCATGATTTTTAAGGTTTGTATAAATGGAATGTTTTCTTTCATGGTATTGGTTTCCTTCCAAAAGATGTATCAGGATGGTGGTTGTTTATTGTTAAAGTACTTGCTGCTCTGTAGGTATCAATGATTATTGTTCTGCCATTTATTACGATTTGAAGTCTTACCCATGAAGTTCTATATGGTAGTTTTTTTCTTCTTTTCCGATTTCAATCTGTGGTTGACAATACAAAGTATGATGCAGGCTATTGCATTACGTTTTTTTTTTGATTACGTTTTTATTGATAGTAAGAAATGGCCTTACCTGTTCGCATCGGATGAGCCGGCAAATAATAGATGAATCATGTGGAAATTTTCGTTGAATAAAAGGCTATCTCGTGATTTGTTACATGATAGCCATATATAGGAGTGGAGGAGGCCGGTTAAAGTTTTTTAGAAACCTTACATTTGAAAGGCCATGGTTTCTATAGATTGTTTTCAGAAAACGATCTAAGAGATAGATTTGGAGAATCATGCTGTTTTCAGACCCCAATAAATGGAACTTCATGATGTGTTGACTAGGCCTTATGATTTGCTTTTCATTGTCAGAACCAGCTATTAAAGATTTCTCTGATTGGGTATCTCTGCTGAAACTTAATATGGTTTTATTGCTGCTTTTAACAGGTTGAGAAAGGTTTTCCTCTTTATTTTGCTTTTTTTTGCCGGATATGGATACACTTTTTCTTTTGTACTTCTTCTTTACCTTCTCTTTTGCCGGTTGATCAATATATACTTGTTCCTTACCTGAAACTACAGTACCCTCTGATATAAATAGAATATCGGATGAGGAAGGAGCATCTGATGAATAATCTTCACTATCCTTATGAACAGCCTGTACGATCTGAAAGTTGAGTATTAACAAGATGAATAAGAAAAATCTTCCCCCTCCAATTGAATGCAGAGAGAAGAGCTGGTTCATCATGTTATTTTCAGAATCGGTTGTCATTTTGATGCAATATTATGGCTACCACAATGTCTGCACAAGCTTAATACGGGAATAATTCAGAAAGTTTCATGTGCTGTTTAATCTGTTTTACAATTTTTCTATATTGATAATCAGCTTGTTGTGTTTTATTGTCTTATTTATATAGAGTTAAAAAAAATCCCAACTAGGTATTTGAATTTTTTGGATATATATTTCATTAAATTTGCTAAAATGATAATTATTATCAATGTAATTAACAATATGAAAGAATTAATTTCATGGAATTAATGAAGGGGATCTATTTATTTTTTATAGGCATTCTCACAAAAAATGTAAAACAGATAGGTGCTGAATCCATGAGATACCATTATTGAGAAACTGAAATACATCTAAGAGAATTCATAGATTTAAAACAAAGGAGATCCCGTTGCTGACGGTCAGGATCATGAAAAATACGAACTCATTATAAAATATAATATTATGTCTGAAAAATTATCTTTGCGAATATCCTGCCTTGTCTGGAAAGGCAGTAACCAGTTTTTTCAAAGATTATACACTATTTTTATCTCTTTGTTGTTTTTTCTTTTTTTCTCCATGGCAAATGCGGAAACAATTTTATGTCCTGAAAATAAAAATATAGATCAGTTAATAGATCAGGCAATTTCTCTTAACAGCACCGGAAAAAGTAAAGAAGCCCTCAGATTGCTTCAAAAGGCTAATGATATCGCCAAGTCAGTAGGATGTGAAAAAGGAGAACTAAATGCAACAAAGAATATAATGTTGATCTATTCCGAAGCTTATGACTATAAAAAGGCTTTGGAAATATCAAACAGAGCAAAAAAATTGGCAGTTAGCCAGAAAGACTATAAAACATTATCTACTTTATGCAATAAAAGAGCAATATTATATGAAAATCTTGGGATATATGATGAGAGCCTAAAAGAATATGAAGCAGCTCTGAAATATGCAAAACTGATTGCTGAAACAGACCAGAGGTATTATCAGACTTCTTTGGTTTATTATAATTTGGCTCCGTATTATCAGGGACAGTCAGATAAAAAGGTTTTGTATTATCTGGAAAAAAGCAGGGAAGAGGTTTTCAAAATAAGTGATAATAGTAAAGATGTTCCTTTAGAGAAAAAGGTTGATATGTTGATATCAGTAAATATGAACCTGGGGATTCACTTCAGGGATTCTAAAAATAAAGGAAGGAATGTAAAGCTTTCTGAATTCTATTTTATGGAAGCTTTAAAACAGTTTGATGTAGTTAAAGGCGAAATAAATCCGGATACAAAAATAGATTTATATCAGGCTCTTCAGGAGTTTTACCAGATGAAAAAAGACTACAGGAAAGCAATAGGATATGGAGAAAATATGCTGGCTTTGGAGAAGTCCAACAGTATGCCCTATAACCGGAGAGTAGGATATATGGTATTGGCAAAATCTTATCTGGGAATTGGTGATCATTCACGCTCACAAAAATATCTCGATCTTTTTTCAAAATTGAATGACAGTATTAATTCCGCAGAAAAACAAGCCGTGGAAGCTCCTGTCAAAAAAATGATTTCAGAAACTAAAATCAATGGCGAGAAAAAGATACAGAGAATTGCTGTTATTTCTTCTTCTGTTCTTATCCTTATTACCGGAGGAATGATGATACACCGTAGAAGAAGCCATAAGATCATTCATAAAAAATATGAAGATCTGATTGCTAAAATACACCATGAAACCGGGATCAGTACAATAGAATCAACCTCAGAAAAGAATAACAAAAGCAATGGAATAAAATCCTCGATCACGATTACAGATGAAACGATAAAGGTATTACTTCTTAAGCTTGAAAAATTTGAGGCTTCAAAGAAATATCTCCGGAAGGATTTGAGTCTTACCTGGATGGCCAATAACCTTTCTACCAATCCAAAATATCTTTCAGAAGTGATAAAAATCTATAAGAACCATAACTTCACAAGTTATATTAACGAGCTTCGCATCAACTATATCATTAAGAAGCTTTATGAAAATCCAATCTACAGGGAATATAAAATAACCTATTTGGCGGAGGAATGCGGCTATATTACACCAAAGGTCTTTGTCAATGCTTTTAAACAGCAAACAGGTTTTACCCCTTCTTACTTTGTGGAGCAGTTGAAGGCTTCTGCATAATATTTAGCCTGTTTACAATTTAGCTTTTACGATATATCGCCCATTCCGGAACGGTAATAAAACTCTTACGACAAAGGATTCGATTGCAAAGAAGAGCTGACTGATAAAAACGGTAGAAAGAAAAGTCACTTGGGTCCATCAGCCAAAAAAAAATTGACTCCTTGCAAAGACTTTTCATTTTGACTTAAAAAACAGTCGTTTTGGCTACATCCGTTTTTGGACAGTGTTGCACCTTTGTATAAACAAAAATGAAAGTATATGAATATCGTTTTAACAGGCTCATTGGGCAATATCAGCAAGCCACTTGCAACAGCATTGATTGCAGAAGGCCATTCGGTAACCGTTATTAGCAGCAAAGCCGACAAACAAAAGGAAATTGAATCCATTGGTGCCAAAGCGACAATCGGGTCACTGGAAGACATCAATTTTCTAACAGCAGCCTTTGCAGGGGCAGATGCTGTGTATTGTATGATCCCTTTCAATTTTATGGAAGAAGACCAAGCAGCCTATTTTAAAAGAATTGAAACCAACTATGTACAAGCAATCAGGCAAAATGGAATTGAAAAAGTTGTATTTCTAACCGGTTGGGCGGCTGATACGAGTGATTCTCTGCTGCTTAATCAGCTATCAGACAGAACGGTCACCGAGCTACGTCCCGGCTTTTTTTACACCAATTTTTACAATGATATCCAAACCATAAAAGAACATGGTGCGCTGATGTCCGGCTATGGTGGAGATGATAAAATTGCATTTGTTTCACCCAATGATATTGCCGGGGTGGCTTTTGAAGAACTGACTGCACCTTTTCAGGGAAAAAAAGTCCGTTATGTGGCGAGCGAAGAGTTGAGCTGTGATGAAGCCGCAAAAATTTTAGGCGAAGCTATTGGCAAACCTGATCTGAAATGGATAGCACTACCGGAAGAGCAGCTGTTAAACGGCTTAATTCAATCTGGATTTCCACAACAGCTTGCCCATGATTTCGTAAGAATGCAGGCCGAGACACACAGCGGAAAAACATTTGAGAATTATTTAAAAAACAGACCCGAACTGGGAAAAACGAAATTGAAAGCTTTTGCTGAGGAATTTGCAAAAGCATACAATGAACAATAACTACCTTTGTATATGGAAGATACAAAACCAGTCAGAATAAAATCAATCAGCGAATTTCATCGGTTACGGGGTTTATCCAAACCTGAACATCCGCTGATCAGTATAGTAACAAAAGATGATTTTATCGGATTACCCGGTCAAAGCACTATGAATGCTGTGTTTGATTTTTATTTTATTGCGTTGAAAAGGATGGCCGGTGTAAAGTATAGATATGGGCAGCTGCATTACGATTTTGAAGACGACGGTGTATTGTTCTTCATGTCACCGGATCAGATTCTCAATATTGAAATCAGTGAGAAAGAAGATGGTCCAGAATCTTCAGGCTGGATTTTGCTCATTCATCCTGATTTTATTTGGAATACGCCACTTGCAAAGAGCATAAAACAGTATGATTTTTTTGATTATTCAGTAAACGAAGCGTTGCTGTTATCAGAGAAGGAAGAAATAACACTCAATGGGATCATAGAAAATATCAGGCAAGAGTACGGTGCCAATATTGACAAGTTTAGCAAACGGATTATCATTTCCCACGTTGAAGCACTGCTCAATTATTCTGAACGTTTTTACAACCGTCAGTTCATTACAAGAGAAAAGGCCAATCATCAGCTATTAGAACGTCTTGAAAAATTGTTGACAGGCTACTTTAAGAACGAGGATATGATTTCAGAAGGTTTGCCGACAGTTCAATACGTTGCCGAAAAATTGAACGTTTCGCCAGGTTATTTAGGCAGCTTACTCAGAACACTTACCGGACAAAATACACAGCAACACATCCACAACAAGCTAATGGAAAGGGCCAAAGAAAGAATATCTACCACTGACCTCTCCATGAGCGAGATAGCCTATGAATTGGGGTTTGAACATGTACAATCATTCAGTAAATTTTTCAAGGCCAAGGCAAACGTTTCTCCTTTAAAATTCAGACAATCGTTTAACTGAAAAGTAAAATCAGTGTTTCTGCAAACAGAAATAGTAAAGATGCTTGCCGAAAAGGTAAATTTCTCTTGTAAAGGCCGGCTTTTAAAAGAGGTTGTCTATTTTTAGATAACCTCTCACTGTTAACGGCAACAGTCAAATATTCAAGTAGATCAATGATACTTTCCAATGTATTTGTTTATGGCATGCTCTCTTACAATCTTTTCAGGTCTTATTCTCAAATTCAAAAAACAGGCTCTTTCTTGAAGGCTACAAATCAAGCATTATTTTACGATTATTATCCTATAAAAATATTGATGTTTTTTCGGAATTAATTACATTGATCATGTTGTTAATTGATTGAAATATAGTTAAATAGATGTGGTGGTCTAAAAAGGATATAGAAATATATAGTATACAAATGTTATGGGTGAACATTGTAATACATTCCGAAATTATCTCATACCTATTTTGATAATCTTAAATGAAACATATAATATTGTGATGGCAGATAGAAATCTATTTTGGTACAAATAAAGATTAGTGATTGTATTTTGTAGTTTGTATATATTAAATTTTCAGGGATCATAAATACAGTAATACACAATTGGCCAACTATACAGGTGATATCAATTTAATGAATGTAGTGAGCCGTGTGAAGTAAAAAAACTATATAGAGCTCGAAACACAATATAATACTAACCCACGGGCTACAATCTAGAAAAACCATAAAGAGTGGTACATATGCCGGGTAAGTAGACTTTATAATTTTACAAAATAATTTAATGTTAAGATTTATTTCATTTTATATAAATGAGAAAAAGAAACTAACAAAGGACGAGATAGAATATGAGAAAAGCCTTTATTTTGACATTTATACCATTGTTCTTGTATTCATCCTAGGCTGTAATGTTGTACTTAATTTATTTTTTCTTGACAGTCTTTTGTATGCAGCTATATTCTTTGTGATGGGCATTTGTATGCTGAGTACATTATTGTGGCCGGATAAAATAAGATTTAACAGGTATTTACTCATGCTACTGTTCTTTTTTTTAGGATTCGTAATTTTTTATTGTGATATAGTAAGTGGAAAAGGTTCTATGAACTATTTGTCATATATCTCGCTTACAATAGCTATAGCATTTTTTTTTGATTATGACAAAGATAAGTTTATTATCTTTTTGCTTGTCGGCAGCTATATTGTATTCTTTCTGATTAATATTATTACAGATTATTCTCTGTTTTCCTCTCTTCATGAGAATTTACCACTAATTAAGCAATGGTACATAAGAGTATATAAAGCATTGGAGATATCCTTTTGCACTTTTGTCGGTATGTATCTTATCCACAGAAAAGAGAAAATGATTATAAAATATTATATCGAAAAAGAGAGGTTGAATGATTTTATAAAAGAAACTGATAGAATAAATTTCTCAGGCGAGTTGTATGAGCTAGCTATGACTAAAAATTCTCTTTTTATAACTTATTTTAAATCAGAATTTCCGGATTATTTTAAAACAATTTTAGAGGTTTGTCCCAATCTTATTTCGTCAGAGCTGGAGATTTGTGCACTGTTAAAATTAAACTTAAGTACCAAAGAAATAGCCATTGCAACCAATTCAACGATAAGAGCTGTGGAAAATAAGAAATACAGGATACGTAAAAAATTTAATTTACCATCTGAAGCTGACCTGAATTTATATATGATAAATTCTTTCTAGCTTTTTAAGTTTTGTAGTATTTAGGCTCCACAGCGAAGAGTGAGTAAGAATAAGTACCCCAACAAGTAGATGTGAAAGGCGAATTTTTACCATTCTTCAAGACATGTTTTTTAATATTGCAGCCTTAATTGAACTTCGCAGATTTGGACAGTATAAGACGAATTTCTAAGAATAAAATAACACAAATGTCTTCATAATAAATGTTATGCTGGGGAAGCAGTTCCCCAGCTACTCCAGCGGGAGAATAGTTTTTATGGGCAACAGTTTAATAAAAATATTAATCATTTAATATATTTGAAATGAAAAAAAATAGTTTATTTATGATTTTCCTCGGTACTTTAGTTTTTGGGCAAGTGGGTGTGAATACATCAAACCCTCTGGGAACTTTTCATGTAGATGGTTCAAAAGATAATCCTGCATTGGGTATTCCTTCAGGTGCCCAGCAGCTCAATGACTTTGTTGTCACCTCTAATGGAAATATAGGTATAGGGACCACAAATCCGGATACTTATGCTAAATTGGATGTAGTCGCTAATGATAAAGGTATCCTTGTACCAAGAGTCAATCTGCAAAATCTTACCTTTGATCTGAATGCTGATGGAGACAATAATGTTTCTAATCAGCCTGCTGGACTTCTAGTGTATAATAATGGCGCAAGCTTGCCAGCTGGATATTACTTTTGGAACGGTTCCGAATGGAGGCTGTTCTCGCATGTAGGCGGTGGTGGAAGCCTTACCGGATATTCACAAGTTAATTTTGAACATTATGCAACAACAGGTACTGGAGTAGGGGCAAATGGAGGAGCGGCTACAATATTACCGGGTGCTGTAAATATTGCCAGAGTTAAAAGATTACATCCCTCCGTATTTAGAATAGATTTTACTATACCTTTTAAAGATAATAATTATATAGTGTCGGGGGCAATATGGGAACCCAGAGCATGGAATTTGGATAATGCGCAGCCTTTTTTATATGCGCCAAATCTTGTAAGTCAAAGTGGTGCTGTATTGGCAACTGCTATTGCTAATGATACGGATACAAATCCTACTGCACCTACCAATCCTTCATATAATCTAGATCCAAGGCAATCTGTTCAGAGAGAAGGCTTTGATGTTTGGGTTGTAAAATATCGTACTCATTTTTATATTGTGGAAGGTGTCGGTTCATTTCCACTTGCTGGAGGGGCGCTAAGTATAACTAGATAACAGTTCTGAAAATACGGTATTATATATTTGCTAAAATATAAGTTGGCAGAATAAAGGCTGGTAAAACGTTCCAGCCTTTATCTTTGTATATAAAGGTAGAGTACAAATAGAAGCAAAAATATAGGAGTTGGAAGAATTAACAATTTAACAAATGTAGGATGTTGCTTTCAGCGATATTTGCATCTCATATAGAAATTCAACTCAGAGCTGAAAATAATTTACCATAGTCAGTTAAGCTATTGCGGGTGGGATACTGCAGTTACAGTCACCACACCGGAAGATGTAGTTGGAGACACAGTTACATAACAATTAGTTGATGGTGCAGAGTCATTATTGATAATTATTTAAAATATTTCCAACAACCTAGCCCCAAAGAGTTAATTGAAGTTGCCTAAACAGGGAAGTTGCTGGAAATTTTATAATTTATAATTTATTTATTTATTGAATTATTTTGTCTTCTAACTAAAAAATGTATGATCTGGACTATTACTAATAGGCTGCCAATAGTAATAAATAAAACGGCTAATGGCAACAGGCCGAAGAATGGTTCGATTAAAAAACCATCAGCATTTATATAGGAAGCTGTACCAGGAAATGATTCCGTAATAGCTTTTAAAGCTAAACAGATGAAAGCTATTGAAAATAAAATAATACTGAATGTGCGTGTTTTTTTCATAAATGTTGATTTTAATTGTTGGTTTTTCAAAGTACTTTGAATTGCAAAGTAAATGATAAAAAAGTACATTTACAATATAATTTTATAATTATCTTGAAAATTTTAAAGCAAGCCTGTTTAAATCAATTAAAAATTTAGTAACAAAAGCTGAGTGAAAGCTATAAACACTTTAGTTTATTTTAAGTTTAAACTGATTGAAAATAAAAAAGTATACGTAGTTGAATCTTAGTTTGCTTCAGTGGTCTTTTATTGCTAAACTACTGTTGTATGCTGTTTATTTCTTAGTTTTTATGATGTCATCAAACAAGTTATCTACTACTTTTTCTAAAATTTCTCCTGTTTCATTAAAGCTGGTGTTGGTCAATATGGATATTCCTATATTTTGTTTAGGATAAATCACAAACCAATTCTGCATTCCGTAGATCCCTCCGTGATGTCTGTACATTAATTCATGATCATTTTCTATAATGTACCAATGATAACCCTCCCAAAAATCAGAACCTTCTTTATATAATTTTTTATGAGATTCATTGACAATAGGATTGGATGGGTCAAGCTGCAATTTCATATATTTCACCAAATCCGTAGTTGTAGAGTGTAATCCTGAAATGCCGCCCCATAAAGTTCTATTGAAGTTAGGCATTAGCTCATTTTTATCGTTATAGCCTTTTACCAGTCTTGTTCTGTCATTTTCACTGAGTGTAAACTTGGTTTGGTTCATTGTATTGGGTTTCAAAATAAATTCAACTACCAAGTCCTCAAACGATTTTTGATACACTTTTTCAAGGATATAGGCGGTCAGCTCCGGAGCCGTGTTTGAATAGGAATAAACATCTCCGGGTTTCGTTTCAATGTTGATGAGTTTTAATCCTTCAAAAAAGGCTTTTTTATTTTCGCTTTTTATCGGGAAATTAGGAAATCCACTGGTATGGGTGATGAGGTGTTTGATTCTTATAGGTTCGCCTTTAAATGCTAAATTGGGATAAGGTTCGTCAAGATAGATTCTGATATCATCATCTAAATTTATTTTCTGATCAAGTACGGCTTTAGCGGCAATATAACCTGTAAAAGTTTTGGTGACAGAAGCTAATTCATAAACGGTAGAATCGTTGGGTTTGTTTCCTTTTCCAATAGTTAATTCTCCAAAATGTTTTATGGTGGATTTTCTATCTTTAAGCACGGCAATGGAAACAGAATGAAATCTTTTGTCCTCTAATAACTGAAGTGCATTTTTGGTAATTGCATTTTCAATATTTTGTGTATGGGTTGGCTGAACACTTTTACACCCAAGTAAGGCGAAAAATAAAATAAGGGTTACATATTTCATGGTCAGAATTTTAATTTGATATTGATAATCTGATGCAAATATGCTGTAGAGAATCTTGAAAAAAGTCCGTATAAAAAAGTCGGACTCATTTTAATCCATAAAATAAGTCCGATTATCAGCAATTTAAAGTTCGAGTATTTACAATCGATTAGTTATCAATTGTTTCTGTATGCTGTTGGCGTTTGGTTCGTATACTTTTTAAAAGAGGTATGAAAAGAAGATTTTGAATTGAAACCCACTTCATATAAAATTTCCAGCACCGTATATTCTTTTTTCGCGGGATCTTTCAGAAGCATCATTGCTTTTTTGACGCGGTATTCATTCACAAAATCAAAAAAATGCTGATTGAGGTGATGGTTAATTAATACAGACAACTCACGAACCGGAATGTTCACCTGATCTGCCAGTTCCTGAATCGTTAATGAAGGCTCTAAGAAAGGTTCTTTTTCAACCATAAATTTTTTAAGCTGTTCGATCTGAAAGCTTTTGGTTTCGTCGGTTCTATTTTCAGTTTCCAGCGTTTCAGCAAAATCTTTTGCCGGCTGTAAGGTAGAATCAATTCTGCGAAAAAGCTCGGGATAATGTAATGCCTTTAATATAAACCAGCAGGCAGTCAATAAAAACACGGTTCCCGCAACAATATTCAACCAGATAAATAGATCTTTATGTTGTGTATATCTTACGATGTTTTTTAAAATAATACATACATGGATAACTAAGAAAATCACGGTAAGCTGAGACAGCCATTGGTATAACAAAGTGTTGGGGTTGGTATAATTTTCGAGGTAAATCTTCCTGTATTTTTTAAGGACAAGGAATACACCGACGATATAAAAGAAAAACTGCAGTTCCCCGATGAGCTGATACACAAACATTTCAGGGGAGTGCCACATCACATTAAAGAAATCTTCTTTAGCAGCACTTTCTGCCAGATAAAGTCTTGGAACTAAAATTAAATTGGCAACAATAAAAGGAATAAGATGCAGTAAATGCTTTCTTTTTAAGGTGAAATCAGCATAACAAACGGCATTCACATACAGATAGAAAAGCGGCATTACCAATAAGTAAGCAGATATTTTGAAAGCTTTCAGATTATAACTATCCACAAAAAGGTGCATGAAAAGTCCGCTGATATCAATGGCATTAATGATAAGGAACGCTGCAAATAATCTGTTTTCCAGTTTTCTTTCTGTTTTTACCGTTAACAAAAATACGGAAAGCAGCAGCGATACAAAAACAGCGATCGCAGCAATAACTTCCAGAAAACTTAGTTTGTCCATGTAATCTTTTTGTAAAAATAGGGTATAAGTAATCTATTTTAGAAATTTTTATAGATCTTTTAAAAATAGTTTCAGTGGATCTACAGATAAACTTGTAGTGGGCATAAAAAAGAGACAACCCATAAATAGTTGTCTCCTTAAGTGATTTAACGCATGTTTATACAAACACTTTTGTCGTTGATTTACTTTTTAGTGGGCAAAAGTTGATTGATTTTTAAAATCATTTCCTTTGCATTGTTATTGGCTGGGTCTAACTCTAATGATTTCTGATAATCATCCTTTGATAATTGATATTCTTTTTTATTGAAATAAGCTTCCCCACGGCTGTCATAAACATTGGCTGATTGAGGAAACACAGAAACATTAAGACTGAAAATTTTAATAGCTGAATCTACATTTCCACCTCTTAACAGTTCATATCCTAATTTATTCAGTTCACTTGGGTTTTCAAAACTATATTCTTTTTCAGAATTTTCTTTGAGTAAATCGTAAGTTGCTATAGCTTTATTGATGTCGATGAAAGATTCTTTTCTTATAGCTCGATAAATAGATTTTTTAGGAATTTCATACTCTTTTCCCAGCATTAAGTTGTGAATAATATGCCCCAGATCCCAAACTCTATTGAGGTTATTGGACAATAGAATGATCGTAATGTTATTTTTAAAATCGTTTAAAAAAATGGATTCAAATTTATATGATACACCATTGTGTCTTTGTAGGTCTTCTTTTTCAAAGTATCTGCCAAGTGATCCGCCTTCGTCTTTTGCGTATGGATTATTCAACAAAGTCTGAAAGGATTTTTTGGATATTAAACGATTAGAATTCATTGCATGAAGCCATTTGTACAGATCATTGCTGTCTACCCAAAGCCAGCCGCTTATAAATTCCAATTCCGGGCATCGGACATTGTCCATATCATAACAAGAGGTTCTGTTTTTATAACCCAATTCTGGATCGAATACTGAATTGGTCATTTTCAACGGTTTAATTATATTTTTAGTGACAAATTCCTGATAGGACATTCCGGTTACCTTTTCAATGATTCTTCTTTGCAAAAACACATTGCTATTGTCATAGCTGTAACTGGTTCCGGGTTCAAATAACAAGGTATCATTGTTTCTCAGAATCTTCCAGGCCTCTTCATCATTTTTCGGAATTATGAGTTTGTTTTCGATTTTAGGAATACCGCTGGCATAATTAATAAGGTGTCTTATGGTAACTTTTTCTGACCATTTTGGCAGTCCCAAATTAAATTTAGATATATGGTCATCAAGATTAAGGAGACCTCGTTCCATTAGAATCATGATGGAGACCGCATTAAATTCCTTTGCAATAGAGCCTGGGTTAAATATTGACTGATCAGTTAAAAGGGATTGTTTCGTTTCATCGGTAAAGCCAAATGATTTTTGATAGATGATTTTATTATTTTTAGCGATAAGGACGTTTCCATTAAATAAACCTCTTTCATAGGATTTTGTCATTAAAGAATCAATTTGATTCCTGACGATTTGACTGTTTTTCTCAATTTTTTGAGAGTATATAGGTATTGAAAAAAGAAAAAGAAAGGTTACAATTATATTTTTCATTAGTAATTTTTTGAATTTGATTTTATGCTATTCTTTTGATAAACTTGAGTACAACAATTTTCTTGATGGGTGAACCAAAGCTGCAGAAAACTTTTTGATAGTAATTCATTTTATTTTTAATTATTTTGCTGCAAAAATACGCCAGAGCACGTTAATACGCGACCGATTAAAAAAAATCGAACTCATTTTCCGGAAAAAATCGGATTTTACAAAGTTTGTTTTCTAAAATCTGTTGGCGTTTTTCCCGTATATTTTTTGAAAGAAGTATTAAACGAAGATTTGGAATTAAAGCCAACCTGGTACAAAATTTCCAAAACAGTCAGTTCTTTTTGAGAAGGATCTTTCAGGATCTGCATTGCTTTTTCAATTCTATATTCATTCACGAAATCGAAAAAGTGTTTATCCATATACAGGTTAATCAGAGTAGATAAATCTTTTACGGGAATTTTTACCTGCTCAGATAAGTCCTGAATAGTTAATGACGAATCCAGGTAAGGTTCTTTTTCCACCATAAAATCTTTTAAAAATTGGATTTCCTTATTTTTTTCCTCAACTGTTAAAGGGTTGGTTTTCTGTTTCGGAATAACTTCTTTAATAGGTTTCAGGTCGGAATTCACTCCCCTGAAAAATTCAGGTTTGTTTAACGCAACAAATAGATACCAGCAGGTGCAGAATAAAAACGCAAACCCATCAAGGGTTACAATCCAGGCCCGGATATCGCCCATCCCAAAGATAAAAGTAACCAGCCATCTTATAAGGACTATAAAATGTAAAACATAATATAGAATTGTTATTTTATAAAGTGCATTTAGGATAGAGATATCCGGATTTGTATAATTCTCGAGATAGATAGTTTTAGATTTTCTAATCACCAAAAATGAAGCAATAAAATAAACCTGAAATAGAACTTCGAAAAGGATATGAAAAAACTGCATGATAGGTGATTCGCTCAAAGCATTGATGAAACTCACTTTCGAAGCTCTGCCTTCAAAATAAATCCCATACGCCATATACAAATTGAAAGTAATAAATGGAATGGTGTGCCATAAATGTTTCGGTTTTAATCGAAAGTTGGAAAAACAAACGGACAATACATAGAGATAAAACGATGCCGGAACCAAATAGTTAATACTCCAGCGAAACGCCTCGAGATTGATGAAATTAACCGGGAAATCACGCATCAGAAATTTTAATGCATCTACAGCATTTGTAAAAAGAAAGAAAGCGAGAAGGCGATTTCTTAATTTATATTTTGTTTTAACAGTAAACAAAAATAAGGCAAGAAACAGCACCAAAAATATCCCTATAAGCGCTGCTACTTCCAAAAAGCTGTATTTGTCCATGGGTTTTTAAAGTAGGTGCAATTTAATATTTAAATAGGAAAGCCTAAAGAAGTATAGATGATTTTATCCAAATGCTAAATGGAGATAATAGTTCTGAAGAAGGGAAGGCGCAAAACCGTAGAGTGGAGCTGGTAAAAAAATAATGTAAATCCTGCAAGGATAGAATTGTAGGTTGTTTGTTTAAACAAATCCCAACGAAAAAGCTGGGATTTTTTGTTTTGATTTTTGCTGCATTGAGCTGGTAAATAAGATCATTTCCTTTAAACTTGCTTCAAAGTTAGTTGTCTTTTGCGATTTTTTTTTCATAAGTCTACTGTAATTCTTTCCAAAGACATTGATGTAATTTCTTGTTTCTCTCTTTTTTAAAGGAGTTTTGTTCTTTTTTATACATGAAAAATTTTCGATATCGTTATAGAATATATGTTCAAAAACGCATGCATATAAATCAAGCATAATTAAAGCTCGATGACATATTAAAAATGTTTTTTCTCTAGACCTAAGAATAACCCCAGCGTCTTCTTTATTTTTAAGATTTACATAGAAATGATTTGGAAATTGTGAAGAATCAATGTGCGTTTTTGAACTAAGTTCTCCATAAAGAATACCAATCTTTTAATATGATTTTCAAACTCAATTCTTGACATGATTAGGTTTTTTAATATTTAAGTTTAAGGTATAAAAATAGAAAGTAGCTTGTTTTTTTAACTTACATTGCAAAGTAAATAAAAGCCTGCGCATTCTTTTTGCGTAATAATATATGTCTTATCATATCTTAAAAATTATGACTCTTTAATTGAGAGAATAGATGAGTTTAAATATAAAGGACTTAATTTCAGGTTTTTAAAAAAAATAAAAGCAAGAGGTGTCAGAAGCCGAGGAAATTTTTACTGAATATTATTAAAAAAAGGAAGAATAAATTCTTATAATAAAAAATCCCAACAAAAGCTGGGGTTTGGTACAAGATATGGTTTATTTACCTTGCGGTTTCTTAGGTGGTTTTAAAGAAGGCGTATTTCCTGGTGTTTCCTTATTATCGCGTTGGCGTTGATCTGGTTTGCCAGTTGATATTGCTGTTCTTTTAGGTCCTGGTTTAAGTGCCATAATATTAATGTTTTGTTGTTAACTAAGTCAAATTTATCAATGATAATTTATAATATCTTACGACTTTCCGTAAACAACAAAAATATAAGCTATCTCAAAATTTTCAATCCGTATTTTCACGGAACTTCTTAAAGATTCCTAAATTTCGTCACAAAAAATCCCAACTCTCGTCAGGATTATTCATTTATAAGTTTAAAAAAATTAGATAAACTAATTTTTCTCGTTTCACACATTTTGAAAAATGTTTCAACAGGTATTCAATCAGAGTAGATTATTTCTGCTCTCATTTTTTAAGAGTTGACAGCTGTCAATGATGGTCTCTTAAACTAACCTCGACAGGATTCAAACCTGTAACCTTTTTTAAGCCTTACAGAAGTTACTCCCCTCAGATCCTAGGATAAAATTCCGGTCAGCACCTGATCTTTTCGGTTCGATGAAGTTCCGCTTACTTTAATGACCTTTATTCCAAGATCTTCAATCCAGTCATAAAGCAACTCATTAACCTTATGCCTGAGTTTTGGCAGCTCTATCTGATGGTTGGATATCAGATCGGGTTCTTCAACAGGGACAAAAACAAAAACATCAATTTCATCGATGATGGTTTGAACTTTTTCAAAGAGAAACTGGATATTTCGACCAGAATCAAGAACATGAAGATAAGCTAAGATATCAATGACACATCTGTCAAATATGACATCATCTCCGCTTTTGAAGACCAGTTTGGCTGAATAATTAAATTGTTCAAGAAAATCGTCAGGATGAGGTTCTTCCGAAAATTCATACCCTGAAGACTCCATCTGGTAATAGGGCTCTACTTCAAGGGTGTATCCGGGAAGGTTCTCCAGAAGTTCTTCTGCCAATGTGGTTTTACCGACTTTGTGAGCGCCGATTATTGCAATTCTCATATTTCAGTTTATATTGTAATCCATAAGTCTGGTACGAGATTTTCGTGCCTGTTTTTTAAGCGTCCATTGTATAGAATTTTGCCTTCTATTTAATACCATAATTTTTCTATATTTAGAACAAGTATATAAATATAATATAAAAAAGACAATGCCAATAAACCCATTACCTCCGGATGGAGGCCTGTTATATAAAGAAACAGATATGGCTCAGTTTTTCCCTGAGCCATTCAATGCAATAACTGCTGTATTATTTTTAGCCATAGCTATTTTTTGGACCCTTAAAATGAAGGGTAATTTTAAAGAATATCCTTTTTTAACCTACTGCTTAGTTTTATTATATATTGGTGCCATAGGGGGAACTGTTTACCATTCATTCAGACAATGGCCGATATTTATTATGATGGATTGGATGCCCATTATGTTGCTCTGTTTATCTGCCGGATTTTATTTTGTAGCTCAGAGCACCAGATGGTACTATGCTGTTGTAATGGTTCTGGGATATCTGGTACTTATGTTGGGTTTGAGAAACTGGATTTTAATTAATAATACTTCTCTTTTTATCAACGTCAATTATGCAATAATGGCCTCATTTGTACTTTTCTCGGTATTGAGGTATTTGATGTATACCCAATGGAAAGCTGGTAAATGGGTAGGCTTTGCTTTATTGTCGTTTGTTCTTGCATTGACCTTCCGTATAGCCGACAAATGGGAATGGCTGAGTTTCGGAACCCACTTTTTATGGCATACTTTCGGGGCAATAGCAACATTTTGCATGCTTAATTATATCTATCTTACGCGGAATGAAATTAGAAAAACATAAGTGGTTTTTATATTTTCCTTGGAATTCTAATTTATTAGCAGCAAAAATCGTGTTGTTTTTTCCTCTGCTGCGTAAAGTTTCCCGTCTTTGAGCTAGTGATTAAGATCATTTCCCTTAAACTTGTTCCAAAGTCAGGAGATTTAGGAGAGCGTGATTCCAGACGCATAGGGGAACTTATCTTTTCTATTATTCCCTAATGTATGATATAAAGTATTATTTTTCGTATTATTGCAGCGTATTAAAAACTATATATAACTATGAAAAAACTATTTTTTGCATCAGTCTGTGCATTAACATTATTATCATGCGGAAGAGAGGAATCTGAGATCCAAGCCGAAAATCAAAAAACAATTGCGTCCTTACAATCAAAAAAAGAGGATAGTTCTTTAAAGGATATATTTGACCAGAACTATATTTATAGATACTATAGCAATTCACTAATGAAACATTATTATGGCTCCCAAACCGGCCCGATTGGTCAGCATAATTGGTCCAATGAGGGGTTGGCATTTAAAACCTCAAAGGCTCCTACTACTTTGTATGGTTTAGCATTATATGTGAATCCAAATAATCTAGATATGGTAATAGCTGTAAGCATTCACGATAGAACTTACTTAGAGGCATCAGGTTATGTATTAAGAGAAGAATTAGGCTGGCCTGCACAACCAGGAGCACCCGGAACCTTTCCTGTTTACAGGTATTACAGATCTTCAAAAAATGGTCATTTCTACACAAAAAATCTTGCTGAACTTGGTACTGGTGGAAATGGGTGGACTTATGAAGGAATTACCTTTCATTCATATTAAAAAAATATATTGTTAGAGTATATGTCCCCGGAGAGATCCGGGGATTTTTTCATACATTAGATAGTCGATTACTCGAATAATCGACTATCTAATGTATTCAGCCTCTTTCGGGAGCTTTTTACATGTGAATGAAGATTTCCTCTCTGCCACGCAAAGGCTTCCCGACTTTGAGCTAGTAAATAAGATCATTTCCTTGCCCACTTACAATAAAGCGGAATTAGTAATGAAACTTTGCGTTTAATCTTTGTAATCAATCAAAAACAGCTGAGAATAATTTAAATCTTTATTGCCATATAAACCCAACCAATAGGAAAACTCTTTAATGCAAAAATCAAATCAAATAATCAAAAAATAGCATTTTTTCGCATTATTCAGTCCATTAATTTTGCTGCAATAAATTGATTAAGTTGAGTATAAATATTATTATCAGAAAAGCAATAGAATCCGATAGTGAGAAAATCTGGGTTTTGATGGAGCAACTGGCGATTTTCGAAAAATATATTGACAGTTTTGAAATTACCCCTGAAACTGTAAAAGAATCCGGCTTTAGAAAAAGTCCGCCGGATTTTTATTGTTGGGTTGCAGAAGATGAAGGTAAAATTGCAGGAATATTGGTGTATTATTTTCTTCCTTACACGGCACAAAATAAACCTGCGATCTATATGAAAGAGCTTTATGTAGATAAAAATTACCGGGGTCAGAAAATTGGCGAACAGCTTATGGATGCTTTGAAAGCCGAAGCGAAAAGAAACAATTGCTCGCAAATAAAATGGACCGTTGCGCCTTGGAACAATGCCGGACAAAGATTCTATCATCGTCTTGGTGCAAAAGAAAATAAGGATTGGTTGAATTACGAATGGAATGTATAGAAAATGGAAATTAGCATAACAAAAATTAAAGAAAACGAAATAGCAGCATTACAGGAGATTGGCAAAAAAACGTTCTCTGAAACATTCGCTGAGAATAATAAGGAAGAAAGTATGGCGCAATATCTTGAAACAAGTTTTGCAACAGAAAAGCTTAGTGCTGAAGTGAACGATAAAAACTCCGAATTCTACCTGGCAAGGGTAGATCATAACGTTATCGGATATGTAAAGCTCAACACCGGCTCTTCACAAACTGAAATTAAAGGTCATAATGCGCTTGAAATTGAAAGGATATATGTTTCTAAAGATTTTCACGGAAAGAAAGTGGGGCAGGCTCTTTATGACAAAGCGATGGCCATTGCTACAGAAAAGAAAGTAGATTACGTTTGGTTGGGCGTTTGGGAAAAAAATGTACGGGCTATCGGATTTTATAAGAAAAATGGATTTAAAGAATTTGATAAGCATATTTTCAGGCTTGGAAATGAAGAGCAGACCGATATTATGATGAAACTGGATTTGAAAACCGACACATTGAAAATTGAATTTTTTGTAAAATCATTCGAAGAATTATCCACTACTGAACTTTACAAAATATTAAAATTAAGAAGCGAAATATTTATTATAGAACAAAATTGTGTATATCAGGATATCGATGATAAAGATTTAAAGTGCCACCACTTGATGTGTTTAGTTGATGGGAATTTGGCGGGATATACCAGAATTGTTCCTCCTGGTTTAACGTATGAAGACGCTTCAATTGGCCGTGTTGTTATCGGTTCGGATTATAGAGGATTGGGACTGGGAAAACAGTTGATGGAAAATTCTGTCAAAGACTGTAAAGAGATTCTTAAAGAATCCACAATTCGAATCAGTGCGCAATTGTATCTGTTGAAATTTTACAATTCTCTAGGCTTCAAAGAAGTAGGAGAGCCTTACGATGAAGACGGAATTCCGCACATAGAAATGGTTTTAAACTAATTCCAGAATATTTTTTAGAATCGGATTAGGGTCGTCTTTTCGCCATTGGACGTACAAATCAGTAACAAAGGGAAGGGGTATAAAACGGATTCCGGTATTTTGGTGAAGATGATAAGAATGCGGCAGAATCGAAATGCCTAATCCGTTTTTAATCAATGAAATAACGGTTGATCCAAACTCACAGCGAATGTAAGAGCCAAGATTGATTTTATAAAAATTGATCACTTCCTGAACCAGTACATTGTAGCTGCTGCCGTCATCGCCTGTTGTCAGAAGAAATTTTTGCTCTTTCAGTGTTTCTTCAGAAATATCAGCGAGGGTTTTAAAATGATGGTTTTCGGGAACAACGAAAGATAGATTTTCATGGCACAATTTCTTTTCATTAATGGCTGAATACGTATTGATATCCCGTGAAAATGCCAGATCTATCTTGTAATTTTTAAGATAATCTTCCTGGATGTCATTTGTCAACTGAAACAATTCCAGATTAAGATTTGGAAAAGCTACGGAAACTTTTTTTATAAAATCAGGTAAAACTGAAGAAGAGATAGAATCGGGATGAGCAATTCTTATCGTTCCGGATTCGCCTAAATGAATTTGTCTGGCCAACTGATGAAAAGACTCCATCTGGCTAAGCTCTTCGCCCCATTTTTCCTGCAAAAACTTTCCTGCAGGGGTAAGCTTCACATTTCGCTTATCGCGGTAAAACAACTGAACACCCAGTTCTCGCTCTAAAGATTGAATGTGACGGCTCAGAGCAGATTGTGTGATATTCATTTTCGCAGACGTATTCCAGAAATGAAGCTCTTTTGCCAATGCCAGAAAATATTTGAGCTGTTGTATGTCCATTAATGCAAATTAATCATTAGTTAAACAAATTTAACAAGTAAATTGAATTAAAAACTAGTCAATAAAAATTTTCTTGTTGATAAAACTTCTTGCCATTTAACTTTAAGCATTAAAAACAATCGAAGTTGACATAGCAAAAAGAGTGTTGCTTTTTCTTTTAAGGTTGAAAGAAAAACGATTTACTTATATTTACCCCGCAAAGCAAATTCAAATGTTCAAAAAAGTAAGCACTGTATTTATTCTTGGCTTTTATACGGTTTTTTGTTCGGCCCAACAGGTTCGGCCCTCAAAATCATCTGAAATTTACCGTGAACTCAAAACCCTTAAACAGCTGCCTAAAGTTTTATACCTTGCGGCTCATCCCGATGATGAAAATACAGGATTGCTCTCCTGGTTAATCAACGACCAAAATGTAGAAACGGGCTATCTGTCTTTAACCAGGGGCGATGGCGGTCAGAATTTATTAGGTACAGAGCAGGGTGCTGCATTGGGTTTAATCAGAACACATGAGCTTTTAGAGGCAAGAAAGTTAGACGGTGCCCAACAGTTTTTTACCCGGGCGATCGATTTCGGGTTCTCTAAAAATACGGCCGATACCTTTAAACAATGGGATGCAGACAGCATTACAGCGGATGTAGTCTGGGTCATCCGCCAATTCCGTCCTGATGTGATCATTTGCCGTTTTCCTCCTACTGCTGCGGCAGGACACGGACAACATGCGGCTTCGGCCGTGGTGGCGGAAAAAGCTTTTAAGCTGGCAGGAGATAAAACGGCTTTCCCGGATCAACTGAAATATGTTAATGTATGGCAGCCAAAACGCATGTTGTGGAATACTTTCCGCTTTGGCGGGGTCAATACGACAGCTGAAAATCAACTGAAAGTTACTGTTGGGCAATATGATGCGCAACTGGGAATGGGCTATGGTGAACTGGCAGGATTAAGCAGAAGTTTACATAAAAGCCAGGGTGCGGGAACACAGTCTGTAGCCGGGATCAGAACAGAATATTTTGCCCACGTTACTGGCGAGCCTGCCAAAGCAACACTTTTTGACGGAATAGCTAAAACCTGGACCGCAAAAGGAAACACTGATATTGACCATTCGTTAGATAAAATTATTTCCGATTTCAATTTCAATAATCCAGACCTTAGCTTACCTGCTTTGCTTGCTTTGCGAAAAAAGGTCATGGCGCTACCTGATGGAGACCTTAAAAAGGATAAAATTAAATCTCTCGACAATATTATTTTAAGCTGTGCCGGGTTTATGGGTGAGGTCGTTACCAATCAGGCTGAAGCGGTGGCCGGGGATCATTACAATTTCAGGTTAAATTTAATTTCAAGAGCTGCAAATCCTGTCGTTTTAGACAATGTACAATGGTTAAGCCAATCAGAAAGCTTCAACAGAAAACTGTCAAAAGATTCTTTAATTACCATTCAGCATGACATTCAGATTCCTGCAGATGCCGCACTCACAGAACCTTACTGGCTGGCAAAACCAGCCACGAACGCGGCAACCTTCTCTGTTCCGAATGATACCTTAGTCGGTTTGCCTGAGGCAAAATCACCACTGAATGTTTGGGTTGGTTTAAAAATCGGTTCTGAAAAGTTTCAGGTTCAACTTCCTTTATCTTTCAAGAAATTAGACCCGGTGCGCGGTGATGTGGTAGAAGCCTTGCGCATTGTTCCTGCATTGGAAATGAAATTTACACAACCGCTTTATTTAGTCAAAGAAAATGAAGATTTACATTTGGGTTTAGATCTTAAGGTTAATTCCAGCAAAAAATTCAGTAACGGTAAAGTAAACCTGATGTATAACGGAGAACGGTTAGGCAGTGCTGATGTAAGTTCGCTTAATGGAAAAGATACTACCATCGATTACGTTATTCCAAAAGCTAAGCTTGCCGCAATACATTCATCTCGCTTACAATTGGATGCCAATTTTGTTGCAGATGGAGTAACGTATAATAAAAAACAAATATTAATTCAGTATCCGCATTTACCCTCCTTACAATATTTTGCGCCTGCCACGGTAACCGTAATGAAAGGCGATATTCAGGCGAAGGTTAAAAAAGTGGGGTACATAGAAGGTGCTGGCGATTTCATTCCTGAGTTCCTACGCATGGCAGGGATTCAGGTAGATGTCCTGAAAGACGAAGATTTTTATGGCAAATTAGATGAAACCGGCGGAAACGGCAGTCAAAACAAACTGTCGCAGTATGATGCCATAGTGCTTGGTGTTCGTGCCAATAATACAGAGAAAAAGCTCGGTCGCTGGATGCCTTTTTTATGGTCTTATGCAAAAGGCGGAGGTAATTTGGTGATGCAGTATAACACCAATCAGGATACAACCGTAGACCAATTGGGGATGTACAATTTCAGTATTGCCAATAAGAGGGTTACCGAAGAAAATGCTGCGGTTACGTTCTTAAATCCAAATCATAAATTACTGAACTTTCCGAACAAAATTACTGCTGATGATTTTAGAGGCTGGGTACAGGAGCGCGGCGCCTATTTCCCTGTTCAATGGGATGCAGCGTATGAACCGCTTTTTGAAATGCACGATACAGGTGAAGAGCCTTTGCAGGGATCAACTTTATATGCCCAATACGGGAAGGGTAATTTTATTTATACCCCGTTGGCATTTTTCAGACAGCTGCCTGCAGGAAATGTGGGGGCGGCACGTTTATTTTTTAACTTTTTATCTGCACAGAAAAACTGATGAACAAGCAACTTAAAAATTGGAATACCTGGTACATACTATTAGCCGTTGCATTAGTATTCCAGATCGCATTTTATTATTGGTTTACTAAATCCTGGGCATGAGTACTATAGATTGGACCGTTCTTATTTTTACACTGGTTGCAGTGGTTATTTACGGCGTATTGATCGGCCGTGGCCAAAAAAGCAACGAATCCTACCTGAAAGCAGATAATAAAATGCCCTGGTACATTGTGCTTATAGGTATTATGGCTACACAGGCAAGTGCCATTACATTTCTTTCGGCACCGGGCCAGGCGTATACAGACGGGATGCGTTTCGTTCAGTATTACTTTGGTCTGCCTTTGGCGATGATTGTGATCTGTATCACTTTCATCCCGATTTTTCAGCGCTTAAATGTTTATACTGCCTATGAATATCTGGAAAACCGTTTTGATAAAAAAACAAGAGTACTCACTTCACTGCTTTTCCTGTTTTCCAGAGGCTTATCGACAGGAATCAGCATTTACGCTCCGAGTATCATTTTATCAAGCGTTTTAAACTGGGATATTTATTTAACCAATGTCTTAACAGGTGGTATTCTGTTGATCTATACCTATATTGGCGGAGCAAAAGCGATCGCTCACACCCAAAAATTACAGTTTCTTATTATTCTGGGAACAATGGCTTTTGCAGGATATCTGCTTATTCAGAATATGCCGAATGGAATTGGTTTGAAGGATGCACTGTATCTGGCAGGGAAATCCGGAAAGCTTAATGTAATCACCACAGAATTCGATTGGAAAGATAAATACAATATTTGGAGCGGCTTAATTGGCGGGTTTTTTCTGGCGCTTTCTTACTTCGGTACAGATCAGAGCCAGGTCGGGAGGTATATTACTGCGAAAGACAATACCAACGCAAAAATGGGCTTGCTGCTGAACGGATTGGTTAAAATTCCGATGCAGTTTTCTATTCTCCTGATCGGTGCCTTGCTTTTCGCATTCTTTTCTCTGAAACCGGCTCCGATTTATTTTAACGAGCGCTCTTATCAGCATTTAAAGGAAACACAACCTGAACAGGCTGCGGTTTTTGAAGAAGAGCATCAGGATTTGCAAACAAAATTTAATGCAGAATCGAAAGAAATTTTAAAGTTAAAAGAAACTCATTCTCCCCAACTCAAAAAAACAATTCAGGATTTTAAAAACACACAAACCCAGGTGAAAGCATTGCACGGCAGGGTAGAGGAAGCGATCAATCATTCAAACTATAATGCGGAGAAAACGGATACCAATTATATTTTTCTGTATTTCGTAAAAAATACCCTGCCTGTAGGGATGATCGGTTTACTGTTTGCCGTTATTTTTCTGGCCAGCTGGGGTTCAATTTCCGCAGCGCTGAATTCCCTTGCCGCCTGCTCATTAAAAGATGTTCATTTGATATTCAGAAAAGAAATTCCTGATGATGCCACCGAATTGAAGTACAGTCGCCTGCACACTCTAGCCTGGGGGATTTTCTCAATCGGTGTAGCCATGTTTGCCACTCAAATGGGTTCCCTTATTGAAGCGGTGAATGTATTAGGTTCTCTTTTCTACGGCCCGATATTGGGGATTTTTCTGGTCGCCTTTTACTATAAAAAAATCACCGGCTCCAATGTATTTATTGCTGCCATTTTATCAGAAATTACAGTTATTGCCGTTTATAACTTTGATATCGTTTCTTTCCTTTGGCTTAACGTCATTGGGGCAGCGGCAGTCATTATATTTTCGGCAATTGGTTTATTGTTTTATAAGCCGAAAGCAGTAAATTCGTAAACGAACAACAAACAAAAAAATATTATGAAAACAATGATCAAATCTGTTACCGTACTTTTTGCTGTAATGACGATGTCAGTAAATGCCTTTGCACAGGACACTAAAAAACCTGCCAGCCCTCCGGCTACTGCTACAGGAAAAATTAAAGATGCAGCCATTACCATAGCCTATAGCAGTCCTTCTGTCAAAGGGCGTACCATATGGGGTGATTTAGTAGCTTATGATAAGGTTTGGCGTGCAGGTGCCAATGAAGCAACTACTTTCGAAACGGATAAAAATATTACCGTTCAGGGTAAACCGCTGCCTGCAGGTAAATATAGCTTCTTCCTGATCCCTAAAAAAAGCGGAACCTGGACTGCCATTTTTAATAAAGAGCCAAAACAGTGGGGTGCTTATAAATACGAAGAATCTAAAGATGCTTTACGTGTGGACGTAAAAACAAAAGCTTTACCAGCAACACAGGAAACTTTAGTGTATAAAGTAAACAGTAATGGATTCACCATGGATTGGGATAAAATCTCAGTTCCTGTAGAGATCAAATAAGTTTAAATATAAGAAAAAAAATCCCGGTAATGCGGGATTTTTTTTGTTTGATATTGTTTCAAAGATTACTATTTTAAATTTCCAGTGTATTGGTGCTGCTACTTCTTCAAATTGTTTCGTATTACAGCATTTCCGGTTCAGTCTCTTTTTTCAGGTTGTTAATGAAATCCGAGGGGGTTAAACCTGTTTCTTTTTTAAATGCATTCTGAAAGACCCTATGATTGGCATAGCCACATAACTCTGCCAAAGAAGTTATCTTATACTTTCTGTATACTGCATCCTCATACAGTTTCCTGGTAATGTATTCAATTCTAAGGCTGTTGATGTAATGATTGAAATTCTTGTTCTTATAGGATTTTATGACTTCTGAAAGATATTTTGTATTGGTGCCAAAATTACTTGCCATGCTGGCTATTGTAATATCGCTTTTTAGGTATTTCTCTCTTTTTTCAAATTTGGATATCTTACTCAATAGTTGATTGACTGTTTCCTCAGCAATTATATTTGGAGCTTTTATTGCTTTTTCTCCATCCTTATCCATTTCATCCTTTCGGTTTTCTGACTCATGCTTTATTTTTGTAATGAGTTCCTGAAATCTCTGTTGTAGGACTTTATTCCTGTTTTTCCAATAGTACCAAATACCGCCACATCCCAGCATTATTAAAATGAAGAATACATAGAAGTAGTTTCTGAGGATGTTATTTTTTTCTTTATCCTTTTCTTTTTTTATTGCTGTGGTAACTTTATTCACCGAATGTTTTTCTGCAATTCTAATACTGTCCCTGAGGTTTGTAAGAAGTTCATTGTATTTTTTTCCCTCAATAGTATTATTTTTAGCCAAATAGGCCTCCGTTAAGATTTCGTAGAAAATTTCCCGGCCGGAAGGAGATGAAATTTTCCGCTCCAGTTCTAAGCCTTTCTGGGCGTAGTGTATGGCCTTGTCGTTATTTTTTTGGTCAAAATAGAAATTACCTGCGGTTCTGTATAGGTTCATTTCATTGAGTGAGCTTATTTTCCTGTTTTCTGCAATCTTCAATGATTTTAAAAGATAGGTCTCTGCCGTCCTTGGCTCGGCGGGCTGAATGATCCATAAATAATACAATGTTAGGTTTGCCTGTATGGAAACAATCAAATCATATTTCTTTCCTAGTGATATACTGGACTTTTTTTCGGATATTTTTTCTGCCTCGTTTAACCCTTTTATGAGGTATAGGTGTACGGAGTCCGGTTGTTTTTTGCTCTGATCAAAATAACCGGAATAGTTGGAATAAAATAAGCTGCTGTAATAATGACGAACATCATTGTCCTTGATTTTTCCCAAATATTTTTTTGAAGCCTGGTATGCTTTGTGGGAATCTTCCAGAAACCCCAAATCTCCCAATGAACCCGCCTTCATCTTATACATATTAGATACTTCCTGTGGAGATGAATCTTCATTGATAAGACTTTCCAGGTCCGTTGATACTTCTATGACTTTCTCCGCATTATTCAATGTTGAATATGTTCTCATCAGTTCAGTACCAATGGAAAAGGCAACATTGTATTTATTTTCCTTTGCTGTTCTGTAGCTTTTTTCCAGCTGTTTTATAGTGCTGTTTACGACACTTGTGCTGCCGATCTTGTTTTGTATCTGGTGTAATTCGCTCTTTAATTGTTCTTCGGATATTTTCTGGCTTTTTCCTAAAGTGAACAGGTGTAGGATGATGAGAAATAAAATAGCTTGATAAGCTCTTATTCGATTAGAATTCAATGGTAATTTGTTTAAAATGATGTTCTGACAAATATAATAATATTTCAGGCAAGTTAGCTGTTGTAAGAGGATGAAAGATAATTAAGGATGGTGTGGGTAAAAGAAGCTGATTTATGGACCTGTCGCTATTGTCTATACTTTCTGTATGATCACAGTTCCTGCACCATTTGGGTAGATTATACTGCCGCGGTCGTGCAAATCAGTAACTTTTGATAGTGTTTTGTGAAAGATAGAACATTTTAATGATAACAGAGGTGATATACCAACCTCAGACAGGTTTGGCCATAATAAAGAAGGATGCTTGTAGAGCATCCTTCACATTTTTCAATGATTTTGTTAAGACAGAATTTAATACAGTTTCCCGAAAACCTGAATCGGCCCTTCGAATTTTAGGTATCGCATTTAATACCTATGAAAATACTTTACTTCAGATAAAGTTCTATGTTTGTGCATTCAATAATAAACGGCAACAAGCAAATCCGTAGGGCAGCTGTTAACAGGTCGTTAATGTATTTTAGCGTAAATCTTGCTTAATTCAACAACATTGCTGGCACCAAGTTTCCGGAAAATTTTCTTTTTAAACGTACTGATTGTAGTGATCTGAATATCCAATATATTCGATATTTCCAGATTACCATATCCGTTGGCAAGAAACTCAAAAATCTGAAATTCGCGAGCTGTAAGAGCTTGTACACCTTTTTTTTCTTCCTTACTGTTTATAATTACAGGAATAAGTTCTACAGGATAGTAATAACCCGTATTCAAAATGGTATGAACTGCGTGTTTAAGATCATTTTCACTGCATTGTTTGTTCAGATATCCTTCAGCTCCTTTCCTTATATACTGAAGAGCAATATCCTGATCATATCCTGAAAAGATAAGTATCCGTATGTTGGGTTGTAAACGCTTAATTTCCGGTATCATTTCTGTTAACGGAGCTCCTGGCATATTGATATCCAGGAGAATAAGACGGTAATTATTACCTTGCAGTATTTCTTTTACAGCATCATAATCAGCAGCCAGATCAACTTCAATGTCAGGATATTCTGAATTTAATACTGCTTTTGTTCCCAAACGCACAACAGCGTGGTCATCAGCAATGAGAATTTTTCCTTTCATAAATTAATTAGTTTTTATTCTTCAAGTTTATTTCAACGACGGTTCCCTTAGGAGTGTTTTTTGTGAAATGTATTTCAGCATTAATTTTTTTGATGAGGTGTATAACCATATGAAGACCAAGACCAGAATCTTTGGCTTGCATTTTTTTATCATCGGTATCCCAGTAGATGGCGTTATAATACTGGAGCTGTTTCTCGGTCATTCCATTTCCGGTATCTGCTATTTTTAATACAATATTTTCCTCAGTCTGTTCAGAAGAAATTGTAATAGTACTATTGCTGGAATATTTGACAGCATTATCAATGATGTTGTGAATAATACAAGCGATTATACCTTTATTGACAAAGTACCGGATATCATTTTTATTAAGAATTTCGATGTGGTTATTTTTTTTCTTTGCTATAATATCAAATAGTCTTTGCTTGGATTCAAGTACTTCATTCAGTAAAAGCCCGGTTTCTTCAAATGTTTGGCTGGTTGTATATAAATTATTGTATTCTTTCAAGTTTAATGTAAATTTATACAATTCTTCAGAGGTTTGGTGAATTCCTTCAAAATATTCTTTTTGAACCTGTGTATCTTCTTCTTTATTTAATTTTTCAGCGAGCATTGCAATAAATTTGACAGGTGTGGTAATATCGTGATTAACTGCCTCTAAAAACTTTTTTTGATATTCAGATTCCTTCTGTATCCGTTTTTTTGCATTTTCCAGATCCTGAGAGGTCTCCTTCAGCTCCATGCTCATGTGGGATACTGTTCTTTTAAGAACTTTATTTTTTTTCCTTATAAATTTTGTAGTCTTTAGGATAATAAGTACCACTATTAAAGATAAAACTAAAAACAGAACGATCTTAAAAAATTTCGTCTGGTAGAAAAGCGGCTTAATTTCAAACGTTATCGTTTGATACTCATATTCGCCGTTGGGAGATAGTAAAACTCTGATGCTTAAGGTGTATTTTCCGGGGCCCAGACTTCTTAAGGTATATTTCCTTTGATTTCCGGCTTCTATCTTTTCCCATTTCTGATCGTGGTTATCAATTCGGGCTTCAATTCTAAGGTTTGCAGGATCTGCATAATAAGGAAGGTCAATGAAAATCTCCGCTGATTTATAATCATTTTCAAGGACGATATTTTGATGAAAAGGAATAATTTTTTCCCCGCCAATTCTTATACGCTCTATAAAGGTGGTGTTTTTTTCAGGATAGTAGGTGCGGACCTGTACGGGATCAAAAAAAACAAACCCTTCCATGGAAGGAAAAACCATTTCTTTGTTGGGAAGTAGATGCGCATTGGGTACAGAACCGCCGTTGAATTCATTGGTTAATAAGCCGCCACTTTTAGTGAAGCGATAATATAAAGCACGGGAATTGTTCTCAACAGAGTTTAGAAGCTGTCGTCTTGGTATTTTGAAAAGGCCGTTATTGGAAGATATCCAGTAATACCCGAAAGAATCATCAAGAATATCATGTGCGGACCCCAGATAATGCTGCTCATCCAACGGCATTTTGAATAGTTTCTTTTCTTTCAGCAAAAAAAAACCGTCTTTATTTGTCATAATCCACATATTTCCGTCTCTGGTTTTTACGATATTTTTTACGCTGATTTTTTTGATTAGCACCGTTTTTCCCGTATCTAAAGACGTCAGATAAAGCCCATAAGTAGAACCTATTAAAAGGTCATGATTATTAAATTTAATGAAATCATTGATGATCCCCTGATATTGAAAACTGAATTTCGCTTTTTTAAGATTACTGTCTGAAAAGAGATGCAAAGAAGAATTTATATAATCAGTTTCAGAAATACCATACAGACCTGAGCTTTTGAAAAAGCCGTTGGAACTTTTTCCTTTAAATAAAATAGTATCAGCTGTTGTATAGCCCGAAGACTTATGTCTCCTTACAATCGTATTTTGGCGCTTATACATTATATTTTCGTCGTCATCATACAGCATATAGTATTTTTCATTGGAACCGAATTTATGTTCTTTAACTATGCCATGTTTATCATATTCGTAACCGAGTGCATCAATAATTGTATATTTACTGAAGGGTAGAGAAGAATAACTCACGTCATCAACAAATGGAATTTTTTTCTGGGATGTATGGAATTGTGTTAATTGAATGATATTTAAGCCTTTAACGGAGCTTCCGATATAAAGCCTGTTGTATTTATCATCATAAAAAATACATCTGAACCGGTAATTCCCAAAATTTTCGTAGTGGGTTAAAAGTTGAAGTGTAGGTTCATTCTTATGATGGTTCACCAAATAAATGTAGTCATTATGGACGATAAAAGTTTGATCTGTAAGTTGCTGCCAATATATTTTTGTGTTCGGATCATTAAAGAGGGCAGGATTTTTTCCTGATATGATATTCCCTTTGAAGATTCGGTGTATTTTCCTGTTTTTAGGATCTGTGATATAGAGTGTATCCTTATACAGGAAAATAGTATAAGTGTCAGATTTACCCAACGAAAGTAAAAGTTTCTTCTGCGTTTTATCATCTGTGTAAGTGACCGTACGATGGGATATAATATAATCTCCTGAAACTGTTTTTATTAAATAATTAAAATCTGAAAATAGTTCGTTATCTGTGGTCCTCAGCCATTGCGAACCAACTTGGTAGAAAAGCCTGCCGGTAGTATCCGGATCTTTTTTTTTAATAGCTTTTGGATTCCTTTTGTGGATCAGGATTTTATTTTCTTCATAACCGTTGTACACCATAATATTGTCCTGCTGGATATCCCCGTAAAATCCTCCAAAATGAAAATTATTAACAGGTAGATTTCGGTAAGTAAGAAAACCGGCGCCGTCATACCGAACAATTCCATTGTCTGTAGAAAGCCAGATGAACCCGTATTTATCTTTGACGATGTCTTTAACGCTGTTCTGCGGAAGGCCATTATCCATTGTAAACCATGAGGACCTATTTTGGGACGGAACCTGAACAATAATAAAAAAAAAGATAAACACCCACCTATTCATGCAAAATTTTTAAATCTGTTTTTTCTAATCTTTTTGCAAATATATTCTAAAAAAAGGTAGAATAACTTCTACGTGGTAGCAAAGATTATCGCATGGTTTTTATTTCCAATGATGATGAGGAGGATATATATTTGTGAAAGCTTTTAGCCATTGCAATGATCTAAAATTAGATGATTTATTGTACAAAAACAATTCTGATGTATTTATTAATCGTTTACACTTTATTTATGAGAAAAAAATTATTATCTGTTATTGCTGTTTTTTCTGGTTGTTATTTGATAATTGCTCAAAGCGGGAATGTAGGGATTAATACATCCGCTCCGGCAAGCAAACTCGCTGTCAATGGAAACTTATCTATTGGAAATGCTTATGTAAATACTGCGGCTCCGGCCGACGGAAGTATTATTGCAGGGAGTACCAAAATAGGTGCTGGCACTCCTTATAATATGCTTACTGTACAGGCAAATGAAGATATTTCCCAAACACTCGCTCCTAACATAATTGCCAGATTCGATCCTTTGGGCGGATCAGATTTTAATAAAGACGCGAGTATTATCATTAACGGAGGCCGTTCAATCCTGGGATATTCAAATAATGGGAAGCCTTACTCTTTTTTGAGAGGGAACCAAAGCACAGATCTACGCTTGCAGGTTGTAGATGCCGGAGGTGTTTTATTTAATGATTCATTTGTAATTTCCGGAGCGAATAATAACACGGGTTTTGTAGGTATTAATACGCCCCTTCCCCAGGCAAGCCTCGATGTAAGGCTCAATAATATAAAAGCCCTCGCCAACAACGGTGTCCAAACGGGGCTGGTCTGGAGCGGAACTTCCAATTATAGTGGCTTCGAAGCATATACTGCAGTGAGTGGCGATGCCTGGGTTGGTATACAGCGGTCCGGTCCAGGAGCTCCATTGCATCTTACAAAATCTGCAGGTACCACTGACGGCGAGTTTATTAATTTCAGCATAAATGGTGTCGGAATCGGCTCTATCAGACATGACAATACTTCTGTGTTTTACAATACTATATCGGATATGCGCCTCAAGGAAAACATTCGTTCTTCCAAATCCGGATTGGCAGCATTGAAGAACATAGGAATATACGATTACAACTATAAGGCAGACAAAAAGAAAGAATTATCAACCGGCGTCCTGGCGCAAGAACTCTATAAGGTTTATCCTATGGCAGTAACTCCCGGTGGAGAAAACGAAAAATCACAACCCTGGCAGGTAGATTACAGTAAGCTTGTTCCGATTCTTATAAAATCAATTCAAGACCTGGAAATAAGAAATAAACTGCTCAAAACAAGAATTGCAGAATTGCGAAATAAAACCAAATAATTAGCTACCATAAAAGTAGTAAACGTGATCACTTTTTATTTTAAACTTAATAATAATGAAAAAGAACTTTTTCCTAATCGCTTTATTAGCGGGACTAAAGATAACCTTCGCTCAGGCAGGTAATGTAGGAATTAATACAACGACACCTGCTAACACTTTAACTGTGAATGGAAATGCTTCTGTTGGCAGCAGTTATTCAAATATTCCGGCGCCTGCGGATGGATTGATCATTGAAGGAAAAACAGGTATAGGGACCAGCAATCCTCTCAATATGCTTCATGTACAGGCCGATGCAGATATTTCTCAGCCATTAGCTTCTAATATTGTTGCCAGATTTGATCCAGTGGGCGGAGCAGATTATAATAAAGAGGCAAGTATTATTGTCAACGGAGGCCGGACAATTCTAGGATATTCCGTAGCTGGAAATAAATATGCTTTTCTCAGGGGAAATCAAGCTACTGATATCCGTTTGCAGGTTTCAGATGCAAATGCCAATTTGTTGAGTGATACTTTCGTAATCTCAGCGGCATCAGGCAATACAGGTTTTGTGGGTCTTAATACAGCCAATCCGCAGGCACGTTTGGATGTAAGAGGAAATATCAAGGCTTTGGCCGGAACCGGAACCCAAACAGGAGCAGTATGGAACGGTACTTCTAATTTTACTGGTTTTGAGGCTTTTACTACTGCCAGTGGAGATGCCTGGGTTGGAATACAGCGTTCCGGTACAGGTGCACCTCTGCACATAAGCAAGTCTGTGGGTTCAACAGACGGGTCAATGATTATTTTTGGTATTAACGGATTGGGAATTGGTTCTATTATGCATTCTGCTACGGGGATACTTTATAGTACCACTTCAGATATGCGTCTCAAGGAAAATATTCGTCCTTCTCAATTTGGTTTATCAACATTAAAGAAAATAGGGATATACGACTACAATTACAAAGCAGATGAAAAAAAGGCATTATCAACCGGCGTTTTAGCGCAGGAACTTTATAAAATATATCCACAGGCTGTTACTCCAGGCGGAGATGATGAAAAAGTCAATCCGTGGCAGGTTGATTACAGCAGGCTAATTCCAGTGCTTATAAAATCTGCGCAGGAGCTACAGGTAGAGTATGAGCAGCTGGAGGCACAGATAAAAAAACTGGAAAATAAGATTTAATGTAAACCCCTTAACCTAAATAAAGTTAAGAAAGTTGATTAAAATTACTAGTATTAATCATATCTATTAACACAACAGGCGTATATTCTAATAACACAAAAATGACATAAGCGTTGCTATACGGCAGCGCTTGTTTTTTAATTAATACTATTGATACTTCGTAAAATCCGCTGTTTTTTTCTTGTCGGATGGAAGCACTGTTATCATAGAGATAGTAATGAGGTCCGGTTAAAGCCTTGTGAATCTTATTCCACCAGTTGATATTGATTATCAAACAGGAGATCTTCTTTGGACTTGAATCAAGCATTTTCAAAAATATTATTAAAAAAAAGTAACCGAAAAACAAATAAGAAAAATGAATTTTATTGATAAGAATGTTTCAGTTGAACAAGCAATTATTATTCTGGCTAAAACTGGCATTCAGGTAAATGAGAAAGAAGCTAAAATTATATTGGAATTACTATATTTAGTATCAAAAAATTACAATAAGCCAAAAGAGAAAAAATGCTGGAACGTTAATGAGACTTCAAACTACGCTTCAATAACGATGAAATCTCTGATAGAACACTTTTAGGCTGTCTGTTTCAAATGGACTAGAGATTTCACATCAAAAAATTCAAACTATAAAATATCAGGCTGTAAAAATTTGATATAGAGTTTTTATGTGTAAAAAAAGAGAGACAACTATCAAATAGTTGTCTCCTTCAGTGAACTCGCTGGTAGGCTATCCACACTATTTTTATAATGATATCGACAATATTTTATTTTTATGTAGTTGAAAATAAGGTTGTTACGATTTTATTCGTTTTGTTTGATTCCTGTTAAGTTATCTTCATGGGATTGTGATTTTGAAAATTTGAATATTTGGTTCTGATCAAATGCGTACCTTACTTCCAATTATTTTTATCCGTATTGGTGAGTTTTTTAGTGTACATTTTAGTTGGTGTTTGGATTGCAAAGAAAACCAAAACGTGACTTTGTTGCAATAGCGAATTTGGTAGGGATCGAGTATGGGTTTACATCATTTCTAACTGCTTGATAATCTATCCTGGGTTATTCAATTGGGATTGGAAGATTATGCATTTTCAAAAATGAAAGTTTATCCCAATAGCCTCGTTGAAATTTAATTTTCCCGTCGATCACATTAAAAAAGCCGCAGCCTCTTAACCCAAGGGGATCTTTCCATTCCAATATTGCCCAATCACCATCTTCGAAAATATTTTCAGGAATACATGTCATTTCAGCATTAATGAATTCAGCCGAAAACATTTCTTGAATAGCAGCTTTACCTTCAACTGGGGTGTTGGCTACTTGGTGATTGATAGCATCCAAATGATATAATTCAGATATCTTATCTGCATCTCCCGCATTAAATAATTCAATCCATCGTTCTACTAGCTCTTTTGGTCTCATTGAATCCAGTTATTTTTTGTTAGGGACAATATACGAATAATTGCAGTAGATAATTTATTCGCATGTTGGGAAATTACTAAACAGCTTCGCTATGGGTCTTATACAGTATCAACAGGGAATATAGTTGCTGGAGATATGCTCATAAACTGACGAGCGATTTTACTGCGAACCCATTCAGCAGCGGAACCATTTGTATGGAGGATGACCTTCAACTTCACGCCCAGCAGTGTTTTCTATTTCCATTAGTAACTGCATTTTGAGCTGTGCTAGGTCCTCTTTAGTTAGTACTTCTAATGTTTGCATAATTATATCAGTATATATTCAGTTTTTGATAAAGTAAAATATTAGTATCCTCACTGAAGTAGTAGACCTATTATTTCCGTAGTTCTAATGTACATTAGCAACGACCATATTTTACCATATTTATATTCGTGAATGTTTGCTTTATGTTTGCAATACTTTGGCAAATTCAATTTAAAATGACGAGACATCTTTAAAGGATTTTGGTATCGGTATTAACATTTCCATATTTTAGATTATGTCCTCAAAGTTCTATGAAAAATAGGTGGGGATGAATAGACTTCTGTTAGGTACTTATTTTGTCCTATCATTTCCGTTATGTGTCCTATACGAAATTATGGTCGCATTGCTTTTTAAAGCCATCGCCAGGTTCTTTAAATGCAAAGTTGCATATTTGGAAAATAAAACCTGCTGTTTTCAGAACGCAGCAAATAATATATACCACTTTTTAAATACATTATATTATTTGTATCCTGTTGTAGGAATCCTAAAATATCTTGATGAAAGTGGAATTAATTAAACATAACCTTTGTAAATATTGTTAAATCGCCCTTTAAACTTTGTTTAATGGGCGATTTAATTAAATGTATTCTTTTACATACCATGCCAAATGGAAGATGTCTGTTGGATTGTACTCGAAGTTTTCCTTCGGTTCAATGTCAATGCTTAAATCATTGATTTTGACGTCATATTTATAGAAAAATCCTGTTATAAATATACAATCATTATCTTCTTTTGCCCTGATGAGAGCCTTGATAGCATCAGAACCTGGTAATTGAATTTTCATAGCACCAAGATAAAAAAATAAAAAAAAGATGAATTACGGGTAACCATAAAACCAACAAAAAAATATGTCAATTTATTCATTGGTTAGTGTGAAAAAAATAGGAATAGATTTTGAAAAGGAAAGAAACCTTGGAATGTAAGTTGATAAGCAGCAATAAGACCTTACTAATGTCAAATATTAAGTTGTTAATTTAACTATTATAAGAGAACTATTATTTAATTATTCTATTTATCACACTATTTTAAAGTATAATCTTTGTTTTATTGAGAAAGAGTAATTTGGTAATGAGCAAACATATTTCATGGAAATGCACATTTTGTGCACATCCGTACGAATTCTGATTTAGTGGCGTCGAATAATAAACGGCCTATTCTATTGATTTTTAGAAAAAAAATATATTGTATATTTAATTTTATATCTCAACGTGGAGAGATATAATTTAAAGGGAAAACGACTGTGTGGGGGTTATCACTTTAAAAAAGTCACCATGAAACAATTATATAAGAATATTCTATTATCAGTCAAACATGAGGAAAAGAATGTACGACATAAATCGAAAAGCACCATTGAAGAAGCCTATCATATGGTCTCTTTTCTTCGTAAATTATTGAGCGATCTTAAAAGACAAATAGCTACGAGCGGTTTTGCCACAGTTGATGAAGAGATAGCTTTTTTTAAAACTATCAAACCAGAGATTTTGGGAAAACTTATTTATTATAATAGGCTTGTCCGTTTGGAAGTTATCAACCCGGAACGGTATGAACTGATACAAGCTTATTATAGCGACCAGATCAAGCTTTTAAATAAAGAGTATAAAAAGCATCTGGAGAGTTCAGATTTTTACTGGTATTATCGTTCTGGGAGAAGCGACAAGGATCTTTCTTATTTTAGACTGGGGAATATCAATTTCTTCGATGGTGTAGACAGTTTCTTCTTTGAAGTTGATTTAGAATTTTCCACGTATTACGACTATAAAGTCGCTCAAATCATAGCAATGGACCACCTTTGTTCACATTTCTTGTCGATAATTAATCAGAAAGATACAAATTATACTGGTGTTTCTTCTACTTCTGAAAGTGGCAGTTTTTCCTGGACGGATTCGAAGAATGCATTAATTGAACTTATTTATGCCTTGCATGCGGCAGGTAGCGTATCTAATGGAAGAACGGGTTTGCGAAAATTGAGCAAGCTATTTGAGGATCTTTTTGAAGTTAACCTTGGAGATATTCATCATGCCTTCCATCAGATGAAGTTCAGGGCAGGAGAAAAAACGAGTTATCTACTTTTTCTTAAAAACTCCTTAGAACAATATATGGATAAAGAACTTTGAGTTATCCAGCGAGTTACTTTTACAGGACAGGTAATCAAATCGATAACCTGTTTTTTTTTGCCAAAATATTGCTGCCAGTTAGCTTACTTAAAATTAATTCTTGCATTAGCCGGGAGATGACCTTCTGTACGTACCAAGACAGTAGTCATGGAATACCAATGGCAATTATTCTAAATACTTAAAAAAAAGCGAAAAAAAGATTTGTTTCTCTTGGTATGACCTTGCTATAGCCTTGTACGATTTGATGGAAAATCAAGGTCAATTTTGGTAATGTAAATCAAATGTAAATGCTATGAATATAGATCGAGTTGAATTCCTCGCATGGATGGATCGTATCATGAAGAGATTTGACATTCTCGCTGGGGATCTTGAAATCCGGGACAAAAAGAGATTGAGTATTGACGGTGAAGAACTGCTCGATAATCAAGATGTTCTTCAAATGCTAAAAATTACTTACCGCTGTCTGCAGCGTTACCGCACAATCGGCAGAATAAAATTTTTCACGATCAGTGGTAAGATTTATTACAAAAGTAGTGATGTGCAGCAATTCATAAGGGATAGCTATCATGGCGGAAAGTATAGGCAAAAATAGGTTGCAGAAGGAAATAGTAAAAAGATGCAACTGTTTCCGCTCTACATTCGAAACATCTTAAACATTTATATTATGAATGAACAATCAAAAACTGACGAAAAGGTAGCCAAAGCCCTAGAGCCGCTATCCGATATCCTATTGGTTCTTGACAAGGTTAAGAATAGGATAGAAGCTGTAAAAGGCATTGATCAGGAGGGAAAACTTCAAACCGGTGAGCCTAAACAGAAAAATTTGCTGGACTTTATGCGTATAGATAAAAGCGATATTTTCAGCAATTTCTTTTCCAATTTCTGGCGAAAACTGAATGATCCCACAGGATACAAGTTCTTTAAAATTGCGGACGTTGATCTGGAAGCGGTGGCAAAGAAATTACAGGCTGCTCTTGATAATCCCACCCCGGAAGGAAACAAGCTTCTTGATGCATTGGAAGTAAAACATGACGATAAACAAAAAAAGCAAGACATGGAAACGAAACAGGAATTTAATCGGGGAAATGGTAGGGAAGATACCAAACCTAATTATCGGTATAATGCTGATGACATAGACTGGAATACAGCGCACAAATTTGGTTTGAACAGGGATTTGTTAGAGAAAAATGGACAATTGGATAAATTGTTAAAAGGTTACAAATCAGATACGATATTTAAGATCGAGGGGAACTTTGAAGGGTTGGCTTTAAAAGGAGATGCGCGTTTGTCATTAAGACAGGTCGATAATAAAATCGTTATTTTGACACACGGTATAAGACATAAAGCTCCGTTAGAATCTCCTTTCTATGGACACAGATTTACCAGGGAAGATAAAGAGAACCTGATGAACACTGGTAATATGGGACGGACGGTAGAATTGAGGAATTCACAGGGTATTTCAGTGAAATCATTGATCAGTTTGGACAAGTACACCAAAGAGCCAGTTTCATATCCAGTGGAATGGATTAAAATCAATGATAAATTTGGTGGAGTGAAATTAAATAAGGAACAGAAACAAGACCTTATGGAGGGAAAGCCGATACTTGTTGAAGGGATGGTGAATACAAAAACAGGCGAACTGTTTAATCAAATGTTGCAGTTCAGTGCAGACGACCGAAAAATTGTATTTGCTGGTGGTAAAGATGGGCTAAATAATGAACAACAGTTAACAAGGGTAATTCCGCCCATCTTTAGGGACCGACAGCTATCCGAGAAAGAACAGGAGTTATTAAAAGAGGGTAAAGCAGTTTATCTGGAAGATCTGGTCAATAAGGATCAGAACAGGTTATATTCCGGTTATGCTTTTTATAATGAAGAAAAAGGTAAAGTTGATTTTTCATTTCAAAAACCCAATTTGGAAAATCAGCTGGAGCAGGTGTTAGGCAACGGAGATAAGAAACAGCAGCAGGCTCTGGTACAAAAGGAGGCTTCAAAACAAGCAGCGGGAATTAGTGCAACGAAAAATGCGCCGGAAAGAAAGACTCCATCCAGAAGGCCAAAACTACATTAAAGTAATTCGTGATGAAAGCAATCTTAGCTGAAAAACCCTCGGTAGCGTATGAACTGGCAAGAATAGTAGGTGCTACGGAAAGAAAGGACGGATATTTTGTTGGAGATGATTTTATTGTTACGTGGGCTTTTGGTCATCTTGTCGGGCTGGGAATGCCGGAAGATTATGGGATTAAGGGATTCAACAGGGAATCCCTACCCATAATTCCTGATAAATTTATACTGACCTGTAGAAAAGTAAAGGCTTCTAGGGGATATGTTTTTGATGAAGGTTCGAAGCGGCAACTGGAAATAATTGGGCGAGTTTTTGAAAAGTGCAATAGCATTATTGTTGCTACCGATGCAGGAAGGGAAGGCGAAGTAATCTTCAGATACATCTATGAATATCTAGGATGCCAAAAACCATTTGAGCGGCTTTGGATCAGCAGCTTGACGGAGAAAGCCATTATTAGTGGTTTAAATAATTTAAGGGATGGAGCTGACTTTGATGGTCTATATTATGCAGGACGTGAACGGTCACAAGCTGATTGGCTGGTAGGTATCAATGCGACCCAAGCATTGACGATCAGTGTAGGGGATGGATTATATTCTTTGGGACGGGTTCAAACACCTACTTTATCCCTTATCTGTAAGAGATATTTAGATCATAAATCGTTCGAAATAAAAAATTATTTCCAGATTGAGCTTGCGCATCAAAAAGAAGGCATTATTTTCAAGAGTTTATCAGTTGATAAATGGGAAGAGCAAACCAAAGTAGAATCTGCAATAAGATCGATTGAGCGTGCTGGAATTGTAAATATTGTGGAAGTTGAAAAGAAATCCAGTTCATTGCAGGCACCATTGCTTTTTGATCTAACGGGCCTCCAAAAAGAAGCTAACAAGAAGTTGGGTTTTTCAGCGGAAAAAACACTTGAAATAGCGCAGAGTTTATATGAAAAGAAATTCATAAGCTATCCCCGGACAGGATCGAAGTATATTCCCGAAGACGTATGGAGCGAGATTCCAAATCTGATTATTGCTTTAGGAGCTTCAAGCATCTTCAGGGAAAAGGTTGAAAAGGTTAAATGGGAAAGGTATAACAAACATATTGTCAATGATGTTAAAGTAACTGATCATCATGGAATATTAATAACAGAGCATATACCGACCATATTGGACGCTCATGAAAATGCATTATATGATATGATCGCCTGCCGTCTTCTTGAAGCCATTTCACCAGCCTGCCACCGGGAAATTACCTCAGCAACGTTAGAGATCCTCCATTATAATTTTGCAATTAAAGCAATAAAGATTATTTCTCCGGGCTGGAAGCTGATCAACGGAAATTTTAATGATGAAGAAGACGAAGTTATCCTTGACCTACCAGAACTTGGGAAGGGTACTCATTTGCAAGTAACAGATGCAAAGCTACTGTCCAAGAAGACCAAGCCACCAGCATTGTTTACTGAGGCTGAACTTCTATCAGCAATGGAGAATGCCGGGAACAGCATCGAGAATATTGAAGAGAAAAAGGTTCTTAAAAGTGTAGGAATAGGCACACCGGCTACGCGAGCTTCTGTTATTGAAACATTGTTCGCAAGGGATTATATCCGTCGGGAGAAGAAATCAATCATTCCGACCGAAAAAGGGCTTCTTGTTTATCAGATAGTAGCGAATAAGAAGATCGCTGATGTGGCAATGACCGCGCAATGGGAGCTCGCATTTGAAAAGATCCAGAATAATGAAATGGTTGCCACGGAATTTCATATTGAACTTGAAACACTAACAAAAGAGATTACCAAGGAACTTCTAATAGTGAAAAGTGGACAGGTTGGACAACAGGATCTATGCTGTCCACTATGCGGCAATAAGGTATATATACGTGAGAAGTTAATTAAATGTAGCAGTATTGATTGCGAGTGGAAGCTTTTTCGGAAGGTGTGTGAAGTACAGCTGACATATAAAGATATAGAAGCATTGCTTACGAAGAAGCGAACCCCACTAATCAGAAAGATGGTAGGCCGTAGCGGAAAACCGTTTGATGCCTATATTTTGTTGTCGCAAGAGGGTGTTACTTCCTTTGAGTTTGAGCAGAAAAAGAAAAGAAGGTTCAGATAGTTTTCATGATGTGATTTGGTGCGAAGCCTGAGATCCACGGTGATTTCAGGCTTCTTTTTTTGCCGCATTTTTCAATTAGGAAAACAGCGGACATTTTAGGTAAGAATACCCACCAAAAGGCTTTTAAAGGTGCGCTGTGGCTAGGTTTACATGACAAGTAAATTTTTGACACATGAAAAAAGAACAAAAGGATTTTTCCTACTACCAACTAAAGCTTCAAGAGCATATAGAGGCGAGTTTTCCAGAACGATTAGGAGACACTAAATTTATCCAGCAACGTGCAAGATGGGCAGCTAATGCCTATGAAGGTGCATTTCGATCAGGTAATCATATTAATAAATGCAATGAGATCGCAGATTATATCCTTTATGAGGGATTGCATTTTTCAAAGTTTGACTCCTTATTTGAAGTACTGACCTATGAGTTTCCTGATGTATTTGATGAGCTTGATTTCAGGGATTTTGCGTTAAAGGTTCTGTCTTTATGTGATGAGATTTTCGGCCAATATGAGCTGACTGATGACTTCGCGTATACGACCGATTATGATCTGTTGTACACTGAATTAACTGGTTTCATCGCTATATGGATTGAGCAAAATGGGATTCGATAAGAAGCACCATTTACGGCATAATATTGATGCAATCAGGACAATCTTCAACCTTGAAAAAGATGGGCGGGATGCTACTGAGGATGAAAAACTATTAATGAGTAATTTTTCAGGATTCGGTGGATTAAAGTTTATATTAAATCCAGTTGGCCTACCGGAGCACATCAACCGATGGAAGGCTTCTGATATGCCATACTTTCCCATGACACAGGAATTGTTCATGCTCATTAAGGATAATTCAGAAAATGAAGCCATCTACCAGGAGTATATATCTAAAATTAAAGGTTCTATCCTTGATGCATTTTACACACCCAAGGCAGTTACCAAGAGTATTGCAAATGTTATCAGAGAAACAGGAATAACCATCAGTACCATGCTGGAGCCTTCTGCAGGCGTAGGCGCATTTATAGCACCGTTTAAGGATCTCAAAGATATCTGTATAACGGCTTATGAACAGGATATATTAACCGGGAAGATCCTGCAAAGTCTGCATGGTTCTAATATGGATATTCGTATTGATAGCTTTGAAAACATCGAGGCAGAGGATTCCGGATACGATCTTATAATAGGAAACATTCCTTTTGGAACCACTGCCATTTACGATCTAACTTATTCCAGAGGAAAAGATCAAGCCCGAAAATTTGCTGCGCAGAGCATCCACAATTATTTCTTTTTAAAGGCTACAGACAAGCTTAGGGAAGGTGGGCTGCTTGCATTTATAACAACACAGGGAATTCTCAATAGCCCGTCCAACTACTTGATCCGAGAGGCGCTAATGCAGGAGCACCAACTAATTTCGGCACTACGTTTACCCAATAATCTATTCGAAGAAAGTGGAACATCCGTGGGAACCGACCTAATTGTTTTACAAAAGAACACCCGATCGCGTTCCTTTTCTATTCGAACCCTTGATTTTATGGGTATAAAGGAAAATTGTAACCTACTATTTCACAATCCTAATCATATCATTGCCACACGATCATTTCAGGAAACAGATCAATACGGAAAGCCAACGACAATACATATTCATGAGGGTGGTATTGAAGCAATTTCTGAAGATCTGTATAAAAGGCTCTCAGATGATTTCAAGCAGTATTTCAACATTGAATTGTTTGAACAATTTAAAGTAGGTGCTAATTCCAATAGAATTGTATTAAGACCGGTTGCTATACAAACAGAAAAAAAACAAGTTCAAGCAATCGGTCAGGAAAAAGCCACACAGCTCAGTCTCTTTTCCGGGCAGGCAATCAATGAAATGTCGGTTAAAAAGACCAAAAGGAAGAACGGAAAAACTGTACAAAATAAGGCTATTAATGCAAAGCAGCTTTCTTTTTTTGATTTCAATGAAATTGGTTCAGTGGACAATAGTGAGAAACTGAATCGTGAATTAATAGAAAATGACGTTAATAGAAAACCTCATAAGCAATCTTCTAGTGCTGTAAAGAAAAACGTTGAATTTCCTTCATTATTCCATGAAATTCCCGATGAAAAGGTTCATAAAAAAGAACCTGAGGTATTTGAGGGCCAAAGAAAAGCATTTTATCGAGATAATACTTTAGTTATAGCTGATGGCAGGGCAGGACAGCTGAAATTAAACCGCCGTGACGGATCTTATTTCTTTCAACCTATCAACTTATCGATTAGAGACAAGAAGCGTGTAGAAAGCTACATCAAGCTACGGGATTGTTACCATGTGTTATATGATTTTGAAGCAAATAACCAGCAGGAGGATAAAGAAAACAGGACTCTACTGAATAATACTTATGATGATTTTGTTGACCGGTTTGGAAATTTAAACGCTGCGGACAACATTAAATTCATCAAGATGGATGCTTCAGGCAATGACGTTCCGTATTTGGAGCGAGCTGTTGGAGGTGTGATCCATAAGTCCGACATTTTTAACCATCCCGTAAGCTTCTCAACGAGGGAAATTATCGTAAGCAGCGCTTCAGAGGCTTTGTCTGCCTCACTAAATCAGTCAGGTAAGGTCGATTTATCCTATATGACACAGATTAGTGGTATTGCTGAAAGTGAACTACGAGATAACTTAAAGGGCCAGATTTTTTATAATCCACTCTCCGGCAACATGGAGGTTTCTCAAAAGTTCCTGGCTGGAAATGTAATTGTAAAGGCTAGACAAGTAGGAGAATACCTTGCCACTCATCCTGATGATGGAGAGGCTCAAGAAAGCCTGGAAGCCCTTGAAAAGGTCAGGCCAGATCCGATAAAATTTGATGAGCTGGATTTTAATCTGGGCGAACGTTGGATCGGTTCTGATATCTACAACAGTTTTGCAAGCTATCTTTTTGATGCGGATGTTAAGATCTACTATTCGGAAAGCAGTGATGATTTTTCGGTAAATGCTAAATCTAGCAATATAAAAATTACTGAGAAATATGCTATAAAATCTGAGAGCAGGACATTCGACGGCTTGAACCTACTTCGGCATGCATTGGTGAATACAACACCTGACATCACAAAAACAGATTACTTGGCGGACGGCACAGCAATAAAGGTCAAAGATATGGATGCGATTCAGGTAGCCAATGGAAAAATTGATGAGATCCGGAATGAATTTACGGACTGGCTCTACAGGCAGAATGATGATTTCAAGGCTAAGCTTACCGAGCGCTATAATGAGCTCTTTAATTGCCATGTAAGACCCCATTATGACGGTGGTCACCAAACATTTCCGGGACTTGACCGACGTGCTGTTGAAATAGAGGATCTATATGACAGTCAGAAAGATGCCATCTACATGTTGAAAAGCAACAATGGAGGAATTTGTGACCATGAGGTTGGAGGAGGAAAGACGCTTATTATGTGTGCGTGTGCTCAGGAAATGAAAAGGCTGGCATTGGTTCATAAGCCAATGATCATTGCCTTAAAAGCTAATGTCCACGAAATTGCTGAAACCTATAGAAAAGCTTACCCATTTGCGAAAATTTTATACCCGGGTAAGAAAGATTTCACACCACAGAAAAGGCTTAAGATCTTTGGCGACATCAAGAATAATGACTGGGACTGCATTATCCTCACTCATGATCAGTTTGGAATGATTCCGCAGTCACCTGAATTACAAAAAGAGATCTTACAAGCAGAACTTTTGTCGGTTGAACAGAATCTTGATGCAATGCGCAATCAGGGAAAAGATGTCTCTGGTGCAATGCTTAAAGGTGTGGAAATTAGGAAGAAGAACTTAAATGTAAAATTGAAGACACTAGAACATGATATTGAAAATCGGAAGGATGATATAGTTGATTTTAAAATGATGGGTATTGACCACCTGTTTGTTGATGAAAGCCATAAATTCAAAAATCTTATGTTCAATACACGTCATGAGCGGGTTGCAGGACTTGGAAACGTACAGGGAAGCCAAAAAGCGCTCAATCTTCTTTTTGCGATTCGGACAATTCAGGAGCGGAGTGGGAAAGATCTCGGCGCCACCTTTCTTTCGGGAACAACAATTTCTAACTCGTTGACAGAGTTATATTGTCTCTTTAAATATTTACGACCGAAAGCACTTGAGCGTCAAGGGATAAACTGTTTCGACGCTTGGGCGGCAATTTATGCCCGGAAATCTATTGATTATGAATTCTCTGTTGCTAATAATATCGTTCAAAAGGAGCGGTTCAGGCATTTTATCAAAGTTCCAGAGCTATCACAATTCTATACAGAAATTACCGATTATCGAACTGCCGCTGACATTGGAATTGACCGCCCCGAAAAAAACGAAGTTCTTTACCATATTCCTCCGACACCAGATCAGGAAATTTTCATCAAAAAGTTGATGGAATTTGCAAAAAGCGGTAACGCTGAATTACTTGGTCGAGCGCCTCTTACGCCGACAGAGCAGAAAGCCAAGATGCTGATTGCAACCGATTATGCAAGAAAAATGTCCTTGGATATGAGACTTATCTCTCCAAGATATGATGACGATCCAGGTAACAAAGCGTCGGTATGTGCAGCCAATATCGCAAAATATTATAAAGATTTTAATGCACAAAAAGGAACGCAATTTGTCTTCTCAGACTTGGGCACATTTAAACCTGGTGAGTGGAATATTTATAGTGAGATTAAGCGAAAACTTGTCGAAGATCATGATATTCCAGGTGATCAGATTCGTTTTATTCAGGAAGCAAAGACTGAAGATCAACGTAAGGAACTGATAAAAGCTACCAATGAAGGTAAGATCAGGGTTCTTTTTGGATCAACAGAAATGCTTGGAACAGGAGTGAATGCACAAAAACGGGCAGTTGCTGTGCATCATCTGGACATTCCTTGGCGCCCTTCTGATCTTGAACAACGGGATGGTCGTGCCGTACGAAAGGGTAACGAGATTGCTAAATTTTTTGCAGGAAACAAGGTCGATGTCTTCATTTATGCAGTTGAAAAATCCCTGGATGCTTACAAATTCAATACTTTAGCAAATAAACAACGTTTTATAGGCCAATTGAAGAGCAGTACGATAACTGTTAGAACGCTTGATGAAGGAGGTATGGACGAAGTTTCTGGGATGAACTTTTCCGAATATGTGGCATTACTTTCGGGTAATACCGATCTATTGGAAAAGGCAAAGATTGAAAAGAAGATTTCTGCACTGGAAAGTGAGAAACATGCTTTTTTACGGTCGAAGTGGAGCTCTTCCTCAAAACTGGAAAGCTTACTAGAAGAGGTTGAAACAAGGACTTTCAGATTGGAAAGATTGGGTGCAGACTGGAACAATTTTCAAAAGCGTCTCCAAAGGGCAAAAGATGGGAGTATTTTAAATCCGATTGTTTTGGATGGTTTATCAAAAGATGCAGACATTAAGGAAATTGGTGCTAAGCTCAATAAACTTTCCGCTTTTTCAAGGACCGGTGGAGATTATGAGGAAATAGGATCTCTATATGGTTTTCGGCTACTTGTAAAAACTGAAATGACACAGAAGGATAGTTCCGGCCTCCTTGAAAGGGATAACAGATTTTTTGTTTGCGGTGAGGGGAATATCAAGTATACTCATAATAATGGTATCATGGCAAATGATCCTGAGCGGGCGAGTTCAAATTTTATTAACGCCTTGCAGAAACTTCCGGGTCTTATTGAGGAAGAGGATAAAAAGCTCAAGCAACTAAAAGATGACCAACTTGTATTAAATGATATTGTGAATGGAACCTGGAACAAGGAAAAGCTGCTTTCCTTGCTGAAAACCGAGCTTGCGGCGGTAGAAAGATGTATCCAGATTTCTCTTGACGAGAGTAAAAACAATGTTGTTGATGAAAAGAATGATCAGATCATAGAAAAGCCTTCCAATGATAAAGTAAATATGAGACATAGGTTGTAATTGATAACACTTGATTCTAAACTCCAACAGCATGAATCATCACATAGGTGCTGATTAGTCTTTGCGAAATAGTTATCTGATTCTCATTCCTAGCGATTTAATTTTATCTGTTGACAGCTTTAATACGGGGGATTTTCCAACTAATACACCTGGTAGCTCCCTATATAGTTTTCCTTTGTTAATGGAATAGGACAGTAAATGATGTGTATAATCTTTTCCTGCCAGTATATGCAGCTTTTTCAGATTATCTATTTCATACCCATCAATTTTATTGGGAATACTTGCAAGACTTTTATGCAGTTGCTTGCAAAGTAAATTTAACTCTCGTTGGTCTTTTGAATGCAGGGCTTTATGAATGTTTTCTATCTGGCGACTATTTGCCGGAAGCACAGAAAGGTATGCGCTCTGCGGAAAATTGGACATAATATTTTTGTTAGTAATGGTAATTGTAGAAGGGTCAAAAATACAATATTCAACCTTATCCCTAGCGAATCCTGATATGATATGATCATAACCACGTTCTTTAAACAAATTTTGCGTATCTTCTGAGTTAAACGCTTCCATGAATTCCATGTATTCTCCCAGTCCAATCTCCTCATTAATAAATTCCAGAGCTTCCTCGGGATCGGATATATTTTCTTCAAATATAATATTCACAATGTCAGGAGCTTGATCTGCAGCATTGAATACCTTGTCTAAATTCAGCGGTTTTTTTAAGTTAACGTGGCACTCTAACACCTTGTCACCGAAAAGTTGGGCCATACCGATCTCTTTTATAAAATGTATACCTCGGTGACAATTTTCCTGCTGAGTATTTTGTCCCAGATACTCAAGGGAAAATTCATTAAAATCAATGTTGGTACCATGATATAGGGTGTGGATGTTAGGTTGTTTAATTGTTGGTGAATCCATATTTACTCGAATTTTTATTAATATTTTGATGATTTACACAAAATCCAAAACCAACCTCGATACCATTAAATTTAATTTCCATCAGCAGGGTTAGGGTAATGTTATATCGGAGATTGGTAGTTCGAGCATAGTTGTATGTTTTTTGACTTTTTTCTTTTTTTGTAATCAGTCCTGTCGGATCAAATGGGCGAGATCAGGATCGTTCTGTATACGTGACATTTCTTTTTCAATTATGGTTGTCACATCCTGTTTAATCTTCTTATAATTTTCGTTAATTTCCAGTTCCATAATATCTTCACCGGAATCGGATAAGAAAGATCGAATCTGGGGAATAGGTTTATAATTCTTCGTTTCGTTTGCAACTTTCTCGGTATCAACAACAATCTGTGCATGGAATATCTTCTGTTCTATTTTCTCACCAAAATTGTCAGCGACAGCTCCAACAAACATTCCTTGTGATAGAGTTGAAATCTTAGATGCTGGAATCAAGCTATCAAGCTGTGTAGAAATAGAGGAACTTGTGTCATTTCTATTGATACTGATGGACTGCCTTTTTTGTACTATTTTCCCGAATCTTTCAGCAAGATTTTTTGCGGTTTCTCCAACAACTTGTCCGGAGAAAATGTTCCCTACAGTGTTCTGGATTACTTTGGCTTCTTTGTCGCCATAATCTCTGATGAGTTGTGAGAAATCTTGAAAACCTAGGCATACCGCTACTTTGTTACTTCGCGCTGTTGCAATAAGGTTATCTAGTCCTCTAAAGTATATGGTTGGTAGCTCATCAATAATCACCGAACTTTTCAATTTTCCTTTTTTATTTATCATTTTTACAATTCGTGAATTATATAGGCCCAGAGCGGCTGAGTAAATATTTTGGCGGTCAGGATTATTTCCAACGCATAAAATCTTAGGTTCAGCGGGATTATTTATGTCAAGAGAGAAGTCGTCTCCGGTCATTACATAATAGAGCTGCGGGGAAATCATCCTTGAAAGCGGAATCTTAGCGGATGCTATTTGACCTTGAAGCTGGTCTTGCGCACCTCCTTCCCAAGCGTCTAAAAAAGGGCTTAAGTAATTTTCAAGTTCGGGATAACTGGTAAGGATTGTGAAGAGATCAGCATATTTTTTGTTCAGCAGTTCAATTGCGTGGGGGAATGTACAATATTTACCATTTTCATAGACTTTCAGATACCAAATAATTGCTGCAAGTAATATAATTGGCGATTCCACGAAAAAATCCCCACTTTTCTGAATCCACGACTTATTGAGGTTCAACATAATAGTGTAAGCAGATTCGTAAGCATCTGATATATCCGTCATGAATTTTGGGCTGAGGGGGTTGCAACGGTGACTTTTGCGTGGATCATCAAAGTTGATTACATAGAATTGTGGCTTTATTTTGTATTGATTGGAATGTTTTAAAAGATGGTTATAAGCGATGACTGAAAGATCGTCGAACTTGAAGTCATAGATGTACATCGCGAAACCTTTTTCAATATGCTGTTTGATATAATTGTTTATAACAGCATATGATTTACCTGATCCATTTTTGTCAGGGGTTGCCGGGCTACTTAATTAAAAATAGCCCGGCAACCCCCGGGGGTACCAAGAACGATGGAGGCCCTAAAAACGTTTACAACAGAGATCCAACCGTCATTCCATTTCCCTTTGTAGTAAAACTTTGTAGGTAGGTTAACGGAATATTCGTTCTCAATTAGACGTGTCTCCTGCATAAAACTTTCATTTTCCGTATTGAATGGGTCATCCATTAACCTGTTCCTTAGGAGCCTGCTCATCCATAATCCCGCAACCATCAGCAATATGAATCCTGCGGAGGTTGTCAACATGTATAATGTACTTGAAAATTGAAGTAGTGGAAAATTTAGTAAGTAGAGGATAGAACCGATAATAAGGTACATATTTATATTTTGCCATTTAATTTTTTCATTTTTAACACCTTTAGTACCTAAGCAGCTCAATGCTAATAAAATCAGTGCGAATAGCTTACTGTTAAAAGAATTATTGAATAGACCGGAGGTCTTTTGAAAATTCTGAAGTATTTTTTCAATCACCTCCAGCGTCCATCCTTTCCCATGAAAAAATGAATAGCAAAACCAATAAAAATTCATTAGAACCAACAGGATGCTGACTGCGCGCATAAATGCCATTATTTTTGCGAGTCCTCTTAAATCGTCTTCTTGCATAAGTAAATATTTTCACATAGATAATATCGGTATGCATGAAAATCCGAGATGTTGTTGGTAGCGGTATAAGTTTTCCTTTGATGTCTTATATGAAGGATAAAAGTTTCACTTTGGATCTCATCTAATAGCATTGCGGCCGGTATTTTTTTAAACTAGGAATATTCACAAAGAATTTCTATTTTGAGATAAAATTTATATTCTTATAAAGAATTTCGGAAGTGGATATTTTGGTATGCTAGGTATAATCGGACAATATGAAGGACATTTTAGTAAACAGACTTTTAGGATTACGTTTAAGGGCCGTGATTTCCAAATATTATTATTAAAAAAGGATTTAACAAAGGAACAAGAAGAATTCTCGGTTTTATTAGACGGATTGGTTCAAAAGCTTCTTAAGAAGAATGACAAGTGGCACTTTGAACATGGAGAGGATCAGGATTTGGCTGAAGACATCTGGCGTCAGATTGCTCTTCGTTATAGGTTCTAATATTCATGAGCTTCAAGTGAATATTTTCCGAAAACAATGAAAAAAGTTATACTTTAATCAACAGAAAGCTTTAGTGATTTTTTATGAAAATAGATTTAAAGATGCCTAAAGAGTTTGTTCTTTTTATAAAGGGATCTATCTATTCCAATTTGATAACGAGCTGGGTTATGATTAACCATCTTGGATAAAGAGAAAGAATTACTGTGCTGAATTGACCGAATACAATTTCCGTGGGCTTGTATGTTTGATCAAGAAGGACGGAAAGTAGAACTTCGATCGATCCGGATCTTGCTTCTGATATTTGGCGTCAGATTTCTCTTCGATATAGATTTTGATTTCTAAACAATAAAAAAGCTCATATAAAATGAAGAATAAAAATCAAAATATTTTCCTATATTTGTTACAGGCTTTACAGAAGCTTGCCACTTGTCATAGCGAAGCTATTTTAGCACTGTATTTTACTTTTCATTCCCACTTTAACAAATTTCTTGTAAGGGGTTTTGGTTGACAGGTGACATTATTTCTATGCAAGATATATTGTTAGAACATGGAAAAAAAAGTACATGGGCATACTGCTGATTATATTAAGCGTATTGCAAAATCGATTAAAAAGAATCAAAATATTTCTCATCATGAGGCTCTCGAGCTTGCCTCAAAACAAAACGGATTTCATGGCTGGAAGCATTTTCAAAATTTGCTTAATAAATCTGGTGTGGCAACTATCGTAAATTTGAGAACTGAAATAAAGCAAGAAATTTTAAAATCAAAAAACCCTTATCGTAATTTATTGGTAGCTGGACTGAATGAAATCTTAAAACAAAACAAAGATTTTTTACAAATTGACAAGAATAAGAATGATGACGAAGGGCACATTTTCGTGGAATTGTTTGGATATCCAAGCGTTGTGATATGGAGGGAGATTAGTTATGGGGAAATATCATTAGCGATTTGGTGGAAATACGATCACGCTAAGCATCCACAAGCTAACCTTACAGGTAATGCTCGTGAAGACTTTCGTAGTACAAGCCCTCTAGCTAATATAGCACACTACAAAAAATTCGTTGGAGTTGTTGTTCATGGCTGGGTTGAAAGAGAAACAGGGAAATATATTCAAGGATCCGGTGGAGATTACATTACTCGTGAGTATTCAAGACGGGGAGAGAAAGCTGAATTAGACAAATTACCATTTGTTGAACCTAACGGATTTAAGACTGAAGGTATATTTTTTAAATAATATTTATATGCTGGGACTCTTCAAGTTCCAGCTTTTTATTTAAGTCTTGTTTTCTCTACTAAATTAGAAATCACTAAAGAAGTAGGGAAATTTGGATTTACTAGATTTTTCGAATGAAGGAATGTATAAAAAACAATATCTTTACAGCTTTAGAATAAGCTCCCAATGCACTTTGATAATTAAAAAAACATGATTTTTTTCAGAAGCTGATATTTAGTGGTAAATAGCAGATTGGAATAACATAGTTAAAAAAATATTCCTCAATAATGAACGATTGGTTAAATATAGACAAACAATTTCCATATAACCCTAATGATGTTGATATAAGGCAGCAGCAATTCCCTGTTTTTCATTTACTTAAAATGATAGAACATCATAGGATAGAATTGTGGAGAGAGGAATATTATCAGAGAAAAGGTAATTCATGGAATAAAGCACAGATGAGTAGATTAATTGAATCTATTATTATGAGGATTCCATTACCAATATTTTATTTTGACGGAAGTGATGAACCTTGGAAAGTTATAGATGGATTAAATCGTCTAAATACTCTATACTCTTATATTTTCGAAAAAACATGGGGGTTGGAAGGGCTTGAGTTTATGACAGATTTCACGGGTTATAAGTTTTCTGATCTACCTTATCAATACCAACGAGCAATTGAGGAGACTGTATTACAGGCATATATCATCAATCCTGGTACTCCAAACCGGGTAAAATTAAATATATTCCAACGTATTAATACAGGTGGTAAATCACTGAGTAATCAAGAAGTTCGAAATGCTTATTATTCTGGAATTTCAAGGGAATTTATTTCTAAACTAGCATCATCAAAAGCATTTCTGGATGCTACTCAAGGGAAAGTTCCCACCAGCAGGATGAGAGATAAAGAGGTGATTTTGCGTTTTGTCGCTTTTTACCAGTTTCTTGAACGATATGGTACACCGATGGAAGGTTTTTTGGATTTTGCCATGGAGCAAATTGAGTCAATGAATGACCTTGAGACAGTTGAAATTCAATTTGAGAAAAGTATGAAATTATGTTCCCAGATTTTTGGGGATAAGGCTTTTTTCATATTGGATAGGAACAAAAACAAAACTGGTTCTAAAATAAATGTAGCTCTGTTTGAGACACTCTCGGTAAATTTTGCCCTTTTGAGTGATGATGATGCTAAGAAATTACTGAATATGCAGAAAAGAGTTTTTTCGCATTTTGTGATGTTATTTCATGATATTGATTTTCACAAATCGATATCTTCTAGTACATCTAGTAAAAAGGCTGTGTATACCAGATTTGGAGAGGTTAATAATTTATTAAATTTTTTGTTAAAATGATTAGTGATTTAAGGTTATTTCAGTTTAAAAAATTTAAGGATGAACATATTGAATTGTTTCCATTAACGTTATTAACGGGAATTAATGGTATGGGGAAATCGTCCGTTATTCAATCTTTATTGATTTTGAGGCAGAGTTTTGATAAAGGTGCTTTGCAAACTTATAATACTCTTTTAATAGAAGATGATCTAGTAAACCTTATTAGTCCATATGAGATGCTGTATGCTGACGCTACAACTCCAGTTGTTGGCATCTCTATAGAAGATGAGGATTGTGGGCCCGCAGGATGGAAGGTTTTAGCAGAAGGAGATGTAAATAATATTCCTTTAATCGAAATGGCAGATTCTAAAATTTTTAAGTCTGCTCTTTTTTCGAGTACCTTTCAATACCTCAATGCAGAACGTATTGGACCAAGACCAACTTATGATAAACTAACAATCAAGAGGCCCCATAGTCAAATTGGCTACAAAGGAGAGTTTGTTGCTAACAGAATTTTGGAGGCATTGCAAAATAATGAGGTTGTTGAATTAAAAAGTTTGGTACAGAATAGTCCTAGCAATAAAGTTTATGATCTACTTTCTTATTGGGTTAGCGAAATTATATACCCCGGTTCAAAGGTAACAGCACATAATAAAACTACCACCGCTATTGAACTAAAATATACCTTTAAAGATCAAACGACTAAGACCTTTAATCCTATGAATATAGGATTTGGTTTTTCTTATGCTTTGCCGGTTATTTTGTCAGTGCTCACAGCTAAGGAAAATTCGATATTGATAGTTGAAAATCCTGAGGCGCATTTACATCCACGAGGCCAATCAAGAATGGGCCAACTTTTGGCGTTAGCTGCTGAGAGTGGAGTTCAAATAATCATCGAAACACACAGCGATCATCTTTTGAATGGAATAAGGGTTGCAGTAAAACAAAAGCAATTAGCACCAAATAATACGCAGATACACTTTTTTACCAATGAATTTATAGGTACAATGAAACAATCATTTCAGATACAAGAAGGAGGTGAACTTGAAAGGTGGCCACAGGGCTTTTTTGATGAATGGGATAATATGTTGAGTAAATTATTAAGAGACATTTAATAATGGAATTGCATATTAATGATCTTTCTTTTCAAAGAACTTTCGTAGTTGAGGATAAAGAAAAAATGATTGTAGATTTTTTGAGTATTTGTGACACGACAAAACAATATTATTTAGAAAAAATTGTTGTGCCTGCTGATTATTTAAATAAGGATATAGGACGTGAATTTTCCTTTTCAAGTAGCTTTTTCCAAATTCCTGATAAAGAATTTAAGGACGACCTCACAACTCATTCAAGGATCAGAAGTCTTTTTGCCAACAGATTTAAAATCATACAATCTAGTGATCAAGGTGAAGTATTATATTGGATCGAATGGCGTGAATTAGAATCTGAGTTTTTGAAGGCGGCCAATTCACATAACTGTCCAGTGTTAAGTTTTAGAACACATTTGGATTTTGAAAATAGTACAATTAATGTCCAAAAAGTTATTCTTGCCGATAATGATGAGCAAATCAAATCGGATGAAATAATTGGAAATATTAGTGAACCTACACATTTTAGAATTCATAATGAAATCCTTTCACGTTGGAAATTAAAGCAAGCTGAACTAAATAGTAAATGGACTCCCTTAACCAGTCCGTTCCGATTCCATGAGCAAATGCGAGATTATCTAACCACTATTAAGTATGATGAACAAATGCAAAATATTGATGATCATCAGCGAGTGACCTTGGCTAGAACCATTGGAAAAGTAATTGCGGAAATGAATGGATGGCAGCACCATATGGAACTTTCAAGAAAGAATGATAGAGTAGTGTTTAAAGCACTTAACAATACAGTTTATTTGGCTATTGACACTGAGACAGTATCTTTCGAACTTCATGATAGGCGGGGAAATCACAGAGGTGAGTATAATTTCTACGGGGAAATACTTGAAGATCCTAAAGGACATAAATTGAATGTTAGTTAGAATATATTAAATAGCTATATTTTGCTGGTAGTCCGAACTTGAGATTTACTTTCTTTTTATTTTTTTTCTTCTTCTCTTCATATTGAATTCGAAGTTTTTTTCTTCCGGATCTTCTGACAATGTATTGAGTAATAGAGCATCTATTAATCCAATTTCATCTATAATTTTTGAGGCATCAAACATAAAAGAAAATATAGGATGGATTTCTTCTGAAACTTTGGTCATGGAAATTTCATTAGTATCCATTTTTGTATCAGGTATCGTCCTTTTGATTACTGTTTTATAAATTTGTTTGTTTTGAGAGAACCATTCCTGAAAAGCATTTGCTGAGAATTGTTTACCTAATTGAGAACCGTTAAAAACATTTCTTGTATTGTGATCAACAAATGTAATTCCAAAAAGACGACCATCTTCGTTCCTATGGGTGACAAAGTTAATACCTTTTTGAGTGAGGTATTTTTTTAAAGCAGTTTCATTCGAACTTGCGGACATAGCTTCTATAATAATCTGAATGGTTTTGGCTTTAATTCCGAGATCTATTTTTTTGCTCTCTTCAAAATGCACTTTTAGAGCAGCTAACCCCGCATGTTTACCAAACAGGGATGATTTGAACGGATTGCTTGACTTATTACCGGCATTATCGATTGCGAAATAAACCAAACCATCTTTAAGTACACCGTTATCTTCTTTTTTGATATGTTCTACAGTGATATTAAATAATGCTAATAGGGCATTATAAGATCCTAAAGTCTGAAATCTATAATATTTAGGGAGATATCTAACAACTGATGCTACCTGACTTTTAATGTTTCCCTTCCTGACGTCAATTGGTCGAAAAAGTGCTTCATTCGCAGTCTGCTGTTTTTCCGTGATCTGTGTTAAATTATAATCATTTTCTATCTGTCTACAGATTTCCAGCGAACGCTTTTTCTCGAAGGAATCCGAAATCTTATTACCGTTTTTGTCTACTGTTGTGGAGACTATATGTATATGTGAACGTTCTATGTCAGTATGTTTGAAGATGACATATGGTTGGTCGCCATATCCCAATTTTAGCATGTATTCGTTAGCAATCTTTACATAGTCTTCATCTAAAATAACATCTGTTGGATTTGGATTAAGAGAAATATGCAGCGCTGTTTTCTCGGTGTTTTTATTAGCTAGCAAATAAGGTGCAAAGGAAGACAAAAGTTGCATTGCAGTATAATTACCATCAGCGGTTTCCTTCATATTATGAAGGTGGAGAATATTTCCATTATTATTAAGAACTTTAATTTGATTGTAGAGTAAAGCTCCATATATATTCGTTCCTCTTCCAATTTTTGCCACCATCAATTTTCTTTTTTTAGGAGGTATTCCGCTTCAAAGTGTTTGGTGAGGATCAGTATTTCTTTGCATAATTTCGATAATTCAAGGGTATGCTGTTCTAATTTACCAATATAGAGTATTGTTTTTTTATCACTGAAGTTTGTATGAAGTACCTTTACGACCTGATTGTAATTCACGCCAATGGCTCTGAATTGCGCGAAAAACTGCGATAATTTTGTTGTGTATTCGTTTGCGCCGGCATCTATTTTTATTGATTTTATCCTCCTTTCAAATAATAATGATACGATAAATTTTGCTTTTGTATCAAGTCCGCTCTGCTCGAATAGAGATAAGAACCTCGTGTTTTCTATATCTGTTAATCGAAAAACATAACGATGAACAGCTCTGTTCAATTTTGGATTTCTGCCGCCTCTGTGTAGTGCTTTCATATCTTTTTTGTCAAAATATATCTGTTTTCACTGTAGGAAGCAGGAGTTTTGCTCGTTCTTTCCTAATTCGGCCTTTGATAGCCGAAAAGAATACAATAAACGATAAAAAATTAATATAGGTGCATCCGACTTCGGAGGATGCACTAAGCTCTCTGCAGGAGCAAGTCGTTTTGAGGCACAAAACGAGTTTTGAGGCACTCAAAACACAACTTGCTCCGTTCACGGGAACGGAAATAGTAAGAAGTATTAGCATAGCTGCTAATCTTAAAAGAATTCGGTCAATTACGGAAAATATAGGCTGCTATGTTCAAGTCAGCCTTAATCTCTTTTAAAACTGGTTTTCTTTACAACAAAGCGGGAAGATTGGTTAAACTGCATTGTTGGAGGTTTGGTAATAGGTCAATTTTCAGGTAATAAAAGTATTAGGTTTTAAAACTATAAAAATATAAAAGTATAAAAGCGGTAAAATAGGAAAAATGTCTTTTGTGTAAACATCTAAGTGGTTCTACAATTTATTTGACAACAATTTTGCCGGTTTGGTAAATATAAAAAAGGTAAAGCAGAAACGTCTAGACAAGGTTTTATACCTCGTCATTTTTTAAGGTAAAAGGTAAAACGAATTCCTGCATTTCCCAATTCGAAGTAAAATGGTAAAACAATTAATAACATGTAAGCAATGGAAAAAACAAAGAAAACTTTAAAGGTTAGCATTTATACTCAAAAAGGCGGCGTGGGTAAATCTACAATTACGACTTTGCTGGCAAGTGTCCTGCATTATCGGTTAGGTTTTAATGTTCTAGTTATGGATTGTGATTTTCCGCAGCATAGTCTTAGCAATATGAGAGAAAGGGATAAAACGAGTATCATGAATAGTGAACATCATAAAAGGGCAGCCATGAAGCAGTTCCAGACAATTAACAAGAAAGCATATCCGATCATAAAGAGCAAGGCCGACACCGCATTGGAAACAGCTGCTGCGAATATGGGCCAGCTTGCTGTAGAGCCTGATATTGTGTTCTTTGATTTGCCAGGCACAGCCAATACCAAAGGAGTATTAACCGCGCTGAAGGCAATGGATTTTATTTTCTCTCCGATTACAGCTGATCGTCTCGTTGTGGAGAGTACACTCGCATTCAGCAAAGCATTTCGGCAGCTTCCACCATCCGATGATGAAAATAAAGCGTTGGCACTATGGCTTTTTTGGAATCAGGTCGATGGCCGGGAAAAGACAGGTCTTTATAAGGCATACCAAAATGTGATCGATGAGCTTGATCTACTTATCATGAAAACGGGCATCCGAGATAGCAAACGATTTAGAAAAGAAACAGATGATACGATCAATTATGTGTTTAGGTCCAGTCTTCTACCGGCTGAGTTACAACTATTAAAGTTGACTCGACTTGACCTTTTTATTGCGGAGTTTCTTAAAATCACCCACCTATAAATACTTGAGAATATGAACAGAGGAAAGGGACGAAAAGATTTTGAAAAACCTATCGTTGATGAAGACTATCTCATGCAGATTATGAGTGGGGATGAGCCAGCTTCAGAGAGGGTTGTGCAGAAACAGGACGAACAAAAAGAGAGCAAACCGCGTGAACGGGCAAGATCGACAGCACCTAAAATAGTGGATTATGAGGAAACGTTTCTTGTTAATAGTTTTCCTTCTGGCAGAACCGGAAAGGTGGTGTATATCCGATCAGAATTCCATGAGCGTTTGCTTAGGATAGTACAATTGACGAGGGAAGATAAAGTAACTTTATACTCCTATATAGACAATATTTTGGAATATCACTTCAGGGAATTTGGAGATGACATTACAAATTACTTTAATGACCGCTTTAAACCAATAATCTAAAGGACCATGAAAAAGACAAATAACAAAGTTGAAGTTACAATCAAGGTAAGTCAAGAAACAGGAACTGCTAAAATAACATATGGAAAGATGTTCCTGGATCAAAGAAATATGGATAAGAGAGGTGAAAAAAGTATCTATTTGCGAGCAGAGTATCATAAGCGCTTATCGCGGATTGCCCAAATAATAGGGGGAGACAAAATTCCACTTTATGTATATCTGGACAATATACTTTCCCATCATTTTGATCTTTTTGAGACATTGATAATAGAAGAATTTGATGCTAACTGTAAACCACTTTTTTAATAGGCTATGGATGCATTAATACAAATTGTAATACTGGTCTGCCTTCTTATCGTGATCATTCTGCTTGCTATTGATAAGATTAAAATAGTAAAGTTCGAGAAAAAGGAAGAGCCAAAACCGGCTGAGACACAGTTGCCCGATATTATGGGAAAAGTCAATAAGGATATAGGAAATCAGCAATTACAAGGAGACAAAATATTTTCATCCAGGCAAAGTTTTAAAATTTTTGAATCCGAAAAAGATAGCGCTCAAGTTGCATTTATTACACAAAAAATGGAACCAATGGATGAATTTGAGGATGATGAATTGTCTGAAAGTGAGTTTCCACCTCATGATGACAGGTTCAGTCAGGGTGTTTCGCTTGACGAGCTGATGAAGGTCGGTAAACTTCTTGAACAGAATGATCTTGCGTTCCAACAGCAAAATGAAGTAATTGATGTAATGCAAAAAATACAAGGTACTGAGTTATACAGTTATTTGGAAAATTCCATTACAGACACTTCCAAAAGGGTAGCGTTACTTTTGGATCAAACTTTGGAAAACAATTACCAAACGCATTTTAATCGTGAGAATGGCGATTCCGATGAATTTAATATCAATGACTTTATATAGCACTAGTGTGCGCTTTCGTTTACATTTTTACAATCATAGATGGTTGTTTGATTATTGTATTAAGGAATGACCTTGTTTGTTGAGCGCTGACGATTAAGATATTGTAGGTCAAATAGTACATCAAAAATTTACTTTTAATGCAACGGTAATCTTTTCCAAGACTTTAGCGCAGTGAATATTTTAATACTAATATCAAAAAAGCTGTGTTATGGAAAACGAACTGCCAATTTATAATGATCCAGATTATGGAATCGAATTTATAGTGGATGTAAATAAATTTGAATTTCGGGAAAAGGCTAACCCTGAGAACTGTTTCGGGATAAAAGACATGATTGATCTTGGAGAAGATGGGTATAGTTTCTCGTATTTCGACAAATCTACTCGGAGAGACCTGTACATCACTCCTCCACAATTTGTGACTTTAGCTCCCCAGGATATGGCGAGAAAATATAATAAAGCTGTGGAAGAAGTTCTATTGCTGAGTGATTTTGAACTTATGGTCGACCAGCAGGCATTGTCAAGACGTATTAAAAATGGTCAGCTTCCAACGGTTGAAATAGGAGGTCATATTTTTTATGCCGAGGCACGGTTAGACTTATTACGACCTAAAGATGATTTTTCGACGATGGGAATAAGTTTCGAGGACTTGGATTACTACTTTGTTGAAAGTAAAGATTCATATGCATTCCCTTATGATCCCAAGACCCATTCTATAGCCGAGCGTGACTGGGAGAAAATACTAGAATATCCTAAAGACTTAATTTTTGTAGAGATCCCTCAGGTGAGAATTCTTGACCCTGTAGGATGGAATCGAAAATGGGGTTGGGGCGAAACCGAAGGATTAAAAGAAACAGGACTTCGACTTGAGTTTAAGGCTGAGACGATACCTTGGAACAAGACCGGAATTGACGAACTGATAGCTGAAAATAGATTGAAGCATCCTATAAAGAATGCAGATAATGAAAAAATGAGTGCTCCAAAGAAGAATAAAGGAAGGAAGATATAACTCAATATTTTTAACCGCCAAGATTTAAAACTTGGCGGTTTTTTTATGCCTAAAGGTTATGCCTATTAGGAAACCTTACGCCAATTTAGTCCTCAATATACCACTCTGCTCAATAGCCCTTCATTCCTGCTACACCTTTGTTTCCAAGCCCGTAGCTGCGGGTATTACGAACTTAAAATGTAATGAAACATGAAAAATCGAAAATTTAAATTTCTGCTGGGAATTGGGCTATTGTTGTTCCTAAGCAATGAAGTTTTTGCAGAGGGAGATGGTATCGCTGGTATCGCAAAAGCCAGTCAAATGGTGACTTCCTACTTCGACCCTGCAACAAAATTGATTTATGCGATAGGTGCGGTCGTCGGGTTGATAGGGGGAGTGAAGGTGTACAACAAATTTAGCAGTGGTGATCCAGATACTTCAAAAACTGCTGCTTCTTGGTTTGGCGCATGTATTTTCCTGATCGTCGCTGCGACGATCTTAAGGTCGTTTTTCCTGGATTAAACAATGAGAGTCTTAGTTATGACGAGAATTAAGATTGGACATAGTTCAAGGTCTTCTTAACCTTTAAATCTATACTCATGAATAAATGGAATATAAATAAAGGAATTGGCCGAACAGTCGAGTTCAAAGGGTTGAAAGCTCAATACCTATTTGTTTTTGCCGGCGGTCTGCTCACAGTTCTAATCCTTGTGATGATTATGTATATGGTTGGATTGCATATGTATATCTGCCTTGGTTTCGGTATCGGCGCTGCATCACTTATCATCTGGAAAACCTTTGCATTGAATAAAAAATATGGCGAGCATGGGCTCATGAAACTTGGGGCAAAAAGGATGCACCCGAAATACATAGTCTGTCGTAAACCAATGCATCGGTATCTGAAAAATAGTTTCACCACTGAAAGTAAGGCAAATGGAAAAGCAGCTTGAAAATCGAATTCTACCTGTGGTTGAATTGTTTCCAGGGACAACATTTTATGTGGATGCGTTAAATGGAATTTTGATCGACACAGAAAACAAGGATAATACACTGTCCACTGGGGAAATGATGAGTTTGGAAGATCATTTCGAATTTTTATACGATAAGAAGAACCGGAATATTAAATGGGATGACTGGAGAGCACCAAGAGGTGAACGATATATATATCTGTGGATTCGTCCATTGGAAGTCTATGACATTGAAGGAGCGAGACTCCGTGATGACCAGGACAGCCCGTCAACTTCCAACAAGAACAAAGACCTTCCGGAGGTAGACATTGGTGGGACAAAGTTTTTTTGGGACGATTACAATACGGTATTGAAACAGAAAGATAATCCCTATAACCGGATATACAGATGCTCAATGGATAAGAGAGGTAATGTTTGGGGGCTTTATTTCGATACGCAAAAGAAGCTCAGTCTTTTTCCGCATGAAATTCCGTCATACGATCCTACTGAAAAGCTGCCGTCCCATATCACTTTTATACCAGAGACAGAAATCAATAAGAAGCTTCAGAAGGCGATAAATGACATCAATAGAAAAGTTTCAAAGGGAAAAGGGAAGCGCTTATAAAACTTATTAAAAAATAATCTAGAAACATATATTATGAGAAATATAGCCAAAACGACCACATTGGAGAGTAGGTTTCCGCTCTTGGCCGTTGAAAATAACTGCATCATCTCAAAGGAAGGAGATATTACCCTATGTTTTCAAATTTTTCTTCCCGAGCTCTTCACAATAGGTGCTGATGTCTATGAGTCTATTCATTCGACATGGAACAAGGCGATAAAAACGCTGCCTGATTTTAGCATTGTACACAAGCAGGATTGGTACTTAAAAGAAGAATATAGACCCGATTTTGAGAATTCGGAACACAGTTTTTTGTCACGTTCCTTCCAAATGCATTTTAATGAAAGGCCCTTTTTAAACCATTATTGCTACCTGTTTTTAACGAAAACTACAAAGGACAAAATGCGGACGCAAAGTAACTTTAGTAGCCTCTGTAAGGGAACCTTAATTCCGAAGGAGGTGAGGGATAAAGAAGGTATGCGCCGATTCGTAGAAAGTGTTGCACAATTCCAGCGCATTATCAACGACAGTGGCTATATTAAAATGGATCAGATCGAAGAATCAGCTATTGTCGGAACTAAAGATGCAAGCGGATTATTGGATCAGTATTTCACATTGTCCCGCGAAAAAGATGTCCCCTTGCAGGATCTGGGACTAGGAGCTGAGGAGCTACGAATTGGAAGTAAGCGAATGGCCTTGCATACGCTTTCAGATACAGACGATCTTCCCGGTGCTGTTTCAGAATCACAAAGGTACGACAGACTATCGACCGATAAAAGTGACTGCATGTTATCTTTTGCAAGTCCTGTTGGATTAATGTTGAGCTGTAATCACATTTATAATCAGTATTTATTCATTGACAATAGTGCTGATAACTTACGGAAGTTTGAGAAATCAGCACGGAATATGCATTCCCTCGCAAGGTATAGCCGCGCGAATCAAATTAACCGGGAATGGATTGAAAAATATTTAAATGAAGCGCACTCATATGGATCACCATCTGTTCGCGCACATTTTAATGTTTTTTCCTGGTCAGAAGACCGTGAAGAACTGAGGCGAGTAAAGAATGATGTCGGAAGTGCATTGGCACTCATGGAATGTAAACCGCGGCATAATACGGTTGATGCTGCAACACTATTCTGGGCAGGTATACCTGGGAACGCTGGTGATTTCCCAGCAGAAGAATCCTTTTATACATTTATTGAACAAGCTCTCTGTTTTTTTACCGAAGAAACCAATTACCAAAACTCACTTTCCCCATTTGGGATAAAATTAGCTGATAGACTGACAGGAAAGCCTATACACTTGGATATCAGTGACTTGCCTATGAAAAAAGGGACTATAACGAATAGAAATAAATTCATTTTAGGGCCTAGCGGGGGTTGGCGGGCTATTTTTAATTAAATAGCCCGCCAACCCTCCAAAAAAAATGGAAGTGGAAAATCATTCTTCACCAATCATATGGTGAGACAGTATTATGAGCAAGGTACTCATGTACTATTAGTTGATACGGGTAATTCATACCAAGGTCTTTGTGAATTGATAAAAGGAAAAACAAAGGGACAAGATGGCGTTTATTTCACGTATACCGAGGAAAACCCGATCTCGTTCAATCCTTTCTTCACGGAAGACAACGTGTTTGATATCGAAAAAAGGGAGAGTATCAAGACTTTGATCCTCACGTTATGGAAGCGCGATGACGAAGCTCCAAAACGAAGTGAAGAAGTCGCTTTGTCTAATGCGGTCTCGGGTTATATCGAAAGGATAAAAAGTAGTGTAGAAACTCCCTGCTTTAATGGGTTTTACGAATATGTCAAAACTGATTACAAGCAGGTGCTGCAGGACAAAGAAGTCCGCGAAAAGGATTTTGATCTCGCGAACTTCCTGAACGTGTTAGAACCCTACTACCAAGGGGGAGAATATGATTATCTGTTGAATTCGGATAAAGAGCTTGATCTACTCAATAAACGCTTCATTGTGTTCGAAATCGACGCCATAAAGGACCACAAGATTCTTTTTCCCGTAGTCACGATAATAATCATGGAAGTTTTTATTAACAAGATGAGAAGGCTTAAGGGTATCCGAAAGATGATCCTCATCGAGGAAGCTTGGAAAGCCATAGCCAAAGAAGGTATGGCGGAATATTTGAAATATTTGTTTAAGACCGTTAGAAAATTCTTTGGAGAGGCGGTTGTTGTGACGCAGGAGGTAGACGATATTATTCATTCACCGATTGTCCGTGAAAGTATCATCAATAATTCAGACTGCAAGATTCTCCTTGACCAGCGCAAATATGCAAACAAATTCGACGACATTCAAAAAATGCTGGGTCTGACTGAACGTGAAAAGTCCCAGATTCTCTCCATCAACCAGGATAATGATCCCACGCGCCTTTACAAAGAAGTCTGGATAGGATTAGGCGGTACTCATTCCGCAGTGTATGCCACAGAAGTAAGCCAACAGGAATATCTTGCTTATACGACTGAAGAATCCGAAAAGCTAGAAGTGATGAATCTTGCGCATGAAATGGGGGGCGATGTTGAGGGTGCGATCAAGAAAATATCCCTTCGAAAGATCAAGGGCCTCTCGAAAGAAGACAATTAAACTATTTAATAACAATCCTAAAAATTTAGAAAATGAAAAATTTCATTATTACAGTGGTAATGGTGTTAACAGTAGCCATTACTCAAAAAGTACAAGCACAGTGGGTCGTAACTGACCCGACCAATCTGGCCTCGGGAATTTTAAATTCTGCAAATGAGATTGTACAGACCTCAAGTACTGTATCAAATGTTGTCAAGAATTTTAATGAAGTCAAGAAAGTCTACGAGCAAGGGAAAGAATACTACGACAAGCTGAAAGCCGTCAACAACCTTGTGAAGGATGCCAGAAAAGTTCAGCAAACTGTATTGTTGGTGGGTGACGTTAGTTCAATTTACGTCAACAATTTCGGGAAAATGCTGAATGATAAAAACTTTTCAGCGGATGAACTTATGGCTATAGGTAATGGTTATGCAGCTCTTTTAAATGAGAGTACAGAACTACTTAAAGATTTAAAGCAGATCGTTACTTCAAGCAGCCTATCCTTAAATGACAAGGAACGAATGGAAATTATTGATCGTGTGTATAAGGAGGTCAAAGAGTATCACAATCTTGTACGCTACTATACGAGTAAAAATATTTCGGTTAGTATTCTACGGGCTAAAAAGCAGAATAATACTAAGAGAGTAATGGAATTATATGGCACGGCAGGACAGAAGTACTGGTAATTCAAAAGAAAAATCATGGAATTTAATAATCTACATGAGCTCCTTCGAGGGCTCTATGACGAGATGCTGCCGATGTCAGCGACAATGGCAACAGTAGCTAAAGGAGTAGCAGGTTTGGGTGCGTTATTTTACGTCGCATTAAAAGTGTGGCAGGCATTGAGCAGGGCAGAACCCATTGACGTTTTTCCGCTACTAAGGCCATTTGCTATCGGTTTGTGCATCATGTTTTTTCCGACGATGGTTTTGGGAACCATAAATGCGGTTTTAAGTCCTATTGTCCAAGGCACACACAGTATGCTGGATAATCAGGTGCTAGACCTGAATAAATTACAACAACAGAAAGACTTATTGGAAAAGGAAGCAACGCTCAGGAATCCGGAGACAGCCTATCTGGTTAATAATGAGGAATTCGACAAAAAGTTAGAAGATCTCGGTTGGGCTCCTAATGACCTGGTTACAATGGCTGGAATGTACATGGATCGAACAGCGTACAATATGGAGCAGGCTACAAAAAAATGGTTGCGGGAACTTCTGGAAATCCTCTTTCAAGCGGCAGCACTGGTCGTTGATACGATACGCACATTCTTTTTAATTGTACTGTCCATTCTAGGGCCAATTGCTTTCGCTATCAGTGTCTGGGATGGTTTCCAGAGTACATTAAGCCAATGGCTAACAAGATATATAAGTGTTTATCTCTGGCTTCCTGTTGCCGATATGTTCAGTGCAATGCTCGCTAAAATCCAGTCTTTGATTTTAGAGCGGGATATTGAAATGCTCAATGATCCAACGTTTATTCCCGACACCAGTAACACAGTTTATGTGATATTCATGATTATTGGAATTGTGGGTTACTTCACAATACCTACGGTGACGGGCTGGATTATTCAGGCTGGTGGTGCTGGAAACTTTACCAGAAATGTAAGTCAGATGGCTATGCGTAGCGGAAATGTCGCAGCAGCAGGCGCTGGGGCTGCCATTGGCGAAGTTGGTGGTCAGCTGATGAATAATAATCAAAGTGGACAAAAATCGAAATAGTAATGGAGTTTAAAACTTTAAGAAATATAGAGAATAGCTTTAGACAGATTAGAGTCTATGCTATTGTTTTTGCACTGCTTTGCATTGGCATAACTGGTTTTTCGATCTGGAAGTCGTACGCGTTTGCAAATGAACAAAGGGAAAAGATCTACGTTCTTGATCAAGGCAAATCTTTAATGCTTGCGTTATCACAGGATGCAGCCATTAATAGGCCAGTGCAGGCTCGGGAGCATGTTCGCCGATTCCATGAACTTTTTTTTACGCTTGCGCCAGACAAAGCTGCAATCGAGAGCAATATGAAGCGCGCATTTGATCTGGCAGATAAAAGTGCTTACGATTACTACCATGATCTAGCTGAGAAGGGCTACTATAATCGCATTATCAGCGGTAATGTGCAGCAGCGAATCGAAGTAGATAGTGTCATTTGCAATTTTGATAGCTACCCTTATGCAGTTACAACATATGCAAAGCAGTTTATAATTAGATCCAGTAATCTGACCAGACGAAGTTTGGTTACTTCCTGTACACTCTTGAACAGCGTGAAATCAGACAACAACCCACAGGGATTCCAGATTTTGAAATTTGGGGTAATATCTAATAAAGACGAAGAAGTTATAGAACGGTAGTTTTTGAAAATGAAATAGAACCTTGATTTGGATGATATTCGAGATTGTCTGAATGAAAAGGGCTTCGGTTCTAAAAGGATAAAATATATGAAAAATTTTAGAAATACAATAGAAAGCGAGTTGGAAAGACTCGATAGCAGGTGGCAGGCGTTGCCGCTGAAGACACAATGCAAGTATGTCATAATTCTTTTTACTTTTTACCTCACGATGGGGATTGGTGTTCTTGTGAAGGTGTGCTATGATCTGGGAAAAGAAGATCGACATATTGAAATTGGCCATATAGAATCTCCATCCATCGGTGATGGTACGTCATTAAGAGCAGATTCTATCCTGAATAACAATAAAAAACTTAGAAATGGAAGAGAAAGAGAATAAACGGATAAGTATAATCGTCGATGATGAAGCTGGAGCTGATAATTCTAGTCTAATCAATAACAACTCCAAAGCTGATAAGCTGAAGAAACCACTCATTTTTGGACTTATGGGAATTGTTTTCATTGCTTGTTTATTTCTGATTTTCAAGCCGAAAAAATCTGCTGAAGGGATAAATGATGAGGGATTAAAAAATGTTGTTCCTGAAGCTACGGACAAAGGTTTGCAGGCGGATAAACAAAAAGCGTATGAGAAAGAAATGTTAGATGAAAAGGAGGCTCAACAAAGAAATTCAATGCAATCATTGGCTGATTATTGGAACAATAGCGGTGACAGCACCTTAGCACTAGAAAGTTCAGGTTCAGTTCCAAATTCTAGTTCTGGAAGTACGCCAGCGAATATTGGAAATCCAGGATACCAGAATAAATCGTTGACGAGCTATAAGAATGCGCAGAGTACCCTGAGTTCCTTTTATCAAGATGATGACAGGGAAAAACTAGAGCTACGTAGAAAAGTTGATCAATTGCAAAACAAGCTTTCTGAAAAAGATGTTCCGGCTGCCACTACGTTGAATGATCAGTTAACGCTAATGGAAAAGTCGTATCAAATGGCCTCCAAATATCTTCCAAGTGGAACACAGGCACCGAATACGGCTGTACCATCACCTCTTAAAGATTCATCAAATCATGCAAATCAAACAAGTCAAAGTAAATCAGAAAAGACTGAAAGTTTAAAACGAGTAAGTAAAAGTATAGTAACTGCATTATATCGTGAACCGGATGACAGCAGTTTTTTAGCAAGCCTGGAAGCCGAAAAGAATCGTGGCTTTCTAACTGTAGGAAGTAGGGAACAAATCGGGTTTGTAAGGAATAGTATACGTGCCATCATTGTCGAAACAAAGACTGTTACGGCGGATGGCTCTGTTAAGCTTCGGTTATTGGAAGATGCAACAATTGCTGGGTACAGCATTCCGAAAGGGACAGAAATGGAAGCTGGTACAAAATTTCAGGGGAACAGGTTACACTTAAAAGTTTCATCAGTTGAGGTACAGGGGAATATTGTGCCTGTCGAGATACTTGCTTATGATTTGAATGGACAGCCTGGATTAGCAGTGCCGGGATCGGACGAAATAAATGCTGCAGGAGAAATTGCCGCGAACATGAGCCAGAGCTCAGGAATGAACATTTCGATGTCACGATCCGCAGGGCAGCAAGTTGTAGGCGACTTGACACGCGGTCTTGTACAGGGCGTATCGGGCTATTTTTCAAAAAAAATAAGGACAGTCAAAGTGACCCTTAAATCTGGGCAGCAAGTGTTGCTGGTTACAAAAAAAAATAATTAACAAAAATCAAAAAGATGAACATTATAAGGAATACAGTCGTAATAGTCCTTTTGGTAGGGTTATTTATAAAAACTTTTGCACAACAAACTGATCTTGAAAAGGGAAGGGTTGAACCGTTTAGGCTTGAGGTAACCTACAACAAGACAACTCATTTAATTTTTCCTTTTTCGATAAGATATGCAGATCTAGGGTCAGTACTGCTTACCGCAGGAATTGCGGAAGATGCTAAAAACGTTCTTCGCGTTAAGGCTACAGAGAAAGATTTTAGTGAGGAAACGAATTTTAGTGTAATTACAGAGGATGGCAAATTTTATAATTTCAATGTGACATACAGTGCTGATCCGCAAACATTAAATTATGATTTGTATAAAATGCAAAAGGATGGCGAACGTGTCGAGCAAAAAAATGTGCAGTTCGAGGAGCTCGGTTTCAATCCACCATCGTTAACCGAAGAAGTGCTGAAAACAATCTACCAGCAAGACAAGAGATACATCCGGCATATTGGATCTAAATCTTATGGAATTCAATTCATACTCAAAGGAATATATGTTCACAATGGTAAATTTTACTTTCACAGTGAAGTTAAAAATAAATCGAATGTTCCTTACCTGATTGATTATTGCACTTTTAAGATTGTGGATAAACAGGTTGGAAAGAGGACCGTTTCGCAGGAAAAGCAACTTACACCTTTACGTCAATATCCCATGATGGAGATGGTTTCCGATGAGTCCTCCGCATCTAATGTTGTGCTTATCGATCAATTTACAATCACCGATAACCAGATTTTAAGGATCGCATTGTATGAGAAGAATGGTGGCCGAAATCAGATCTTGGAAATAGAAAATTCGGATCTGGTCAATGCCAAACCTGTATCGGAAATGAAAATCAAAATTAGTCAGTAAAACAATATCTTATGAAAAAATACAGCATTTTTTTGATACTTACACTTATAAGTATACATGGATATTCGCAACGTATGGTATATAAACAAAAAGCCTTAGAAGTAAGTGCCGGACTGTTGTCAACAAAAGAGGTAAGATCGAATTACTACGTAAACTTAACTTTAAATAGCTACGCGAGGCGTGGAAACTACTGGATTTGGAGTGCCGAATTTCAGCGACGAACAGCAGATTATAAACAATTGGTACTTCCGTTGGAAAATTACTTGGGAGAGGTTGGATATAGTGTTCAGTTACTTTCAGATGCGAAAAAGTTTATTACACTTAATGCGGGCTTGACCGGTGTTGGCGGATATGAAGTGGTGAATAGAGGTGATAGTCTATTGTCAGATGGTGCGCTATTACTGAATAAAAGCGGATTTATTTTCGGGACTGGAGGAAGGTTGTCTCTTGAGACCTACTTATCGGATCGTGTAGTTCTGCTATTACAGGGGAGGATTAGAGTGCTTTGGGGAACAGATTTGGAGCAATTTAGACCATCTTCAGGTGTTGGTTTGCGAATAAACTTTTGAAAAATATAATGTTATGAAAAATATAATGCATAAAAGTCAAATGTCGTTTGTTACAATTATACTCGGTTTGATGGGAATACTAGGAGTCTTCTTCTTAGCAGGATGCGAAAAAGAAACTTTGGATATTCAGGAGAATTTTCCTTTTGAGGTAAAAGTGATGCCAGTACCGAAAGAGATTGCAATGGGTGAAACAGCAGAAATAAGAATATCGATTATCTCGAATGGAGATTACACTGGAAACAATTATTATTTACGTTATTTTCAAAATGACGGACAGGGAACCTTGAGATATTTTGATCATAAACCCTATCTTCCAAATGATCTATATCCCTTAGCCCAAAAGGAATTCCGCCTGTACTATACCTCTGAGTCGCTTGTATCCCAAAATATCGATGTTTGGATAGCTGATAGTTTTGGTAATGAGAAGCAACTTTCTTTCCAGTTTCAAAACAAGAAGCTAGGCCCGATTATTATTGGTCCAGTTAGATAATTTTTGAATTTGGAAAAGTTTGTTACATTTATCAATTGAAATTACCTACACTACCAGGATGCAATCATGCTCGATTGGACGGCTTTTGTGCCGTCCTTTTTTGTTATACGTAACTGAGAAGTATTAATTATCAAGGGTATTGTGTGTAATTTGTTGGTTATTATTTCTTTATTAGATTAAAAATGTTAGATTTATGTAAACTATAGACCATAAATTACACTATACGGAAACTTTATCTTTGTAGCTCCCGGCCGGTCTTAATTATGAAACTAACAATAGATTATAATGAATTTTTATATCGTTTCATTATTGGATGCTATGGCAGAACGGAATATCGATCTTTTCTGCAATTTAAACTTCGTGAAGTCGGCAGTTTTCTTTTCAGACTTACAAGAGCTGTCTATAAGGTTAAAAACTGTGGCGGACTACTATTTTAACTTTTTTAAAAGGCTTGAAATTCTACCTGATGAAGTGACGAAGGAGGAGTATATAGGGCATTATGATAACCTATATATAAAGGGGCATGAACCAACTGTTACGCAAATTTTGCAAAAAGTAAATCAAACACAACCATTTTATAATGATATACTCCCCATTCATCTTCGTTATACTGACACAATAAACATGCATCTGGTCGTGGGAATAGCTCGCCCCGATGATCGAAGAAATGGATATTTACATGCAATTGATCTATGTATGCCGAAGAATTTAATAAGGAACGTTTCGTCAAATGTGTTGTACGTCAAAGATATTTTTGATTCTTATTCCAATAACCAAAAACAAACGGTGAAGGATTTCATCGAAAGTAAAGGTTATAATTACAGTCATTTCCAGCGAGATTGTAAACTATGCTTTGGTGATGCCTTTTATAGTTTTAGATTAAAAAAGAACATGATGGATGCAGTTGGGGACATAATTTTCACGGATTTAAGTCTTAAAGAGATCGCATTCAAGAATAATTTTCTTGATTATGCGAATATGTACAAAGCGTTTGTTCGACATAAGGTAAGTGTTACGCTTATTCCTCGATTGGCTAATTTGTAGGTCTATTTTTAATATCTGGTATACTTCCTTTAATATTTGGTATAAATTTGTTTGATATTGGAATATAGTTCTTGATATTGCCCATATTTTAATTTCCTATGTTAGCGAAATTTGTCATAATCAATGTTACTGATTATGATAGTCATTAAATATATTAGAAAATACTTCGTTCAAATTGTTAGCGCATTGTTAGCATTTCTTTTTATTTATGCAGCTTTCAGTAAGGCCATTGAATTTGAGGCTTTTCAAGTTCAACTTGCGCAGTCACCACTTTTAAGTGCATACGCTGGTTTTATTTCTTACGCAGTTCTAATTGTCGAAGTTCTGGTAGCAGTGCTGCTCCTTTTTCCCAAAACAAATAGGCAAGGCCTATATGGATCGGTAGGTCTGATGACAGCTTTTACCTTTTACATTTATCTCATTTTACTTTTCAGTGATTTTATACCCTGTTCCTGCGGTGGGATTTTAGAAAAAATGGGATGGGGAGAGCATTTAATTTTCAATATCTTTTTTCTATTACTTGCTGTTGTAGCGCTCTACGTACATGCGAAGGCAAAACAGAATAATATTAAAAGGGAGTTTAAATATGTAAGTTGGATTATGTTGACTAACATAGTCATAGTTGTTGGTCTTTTTGTGGCCTCCGAACATATTATGAAGGTGGAAAATAGCTTTATTAGACGTTTTTTGCAGTACCCAATTATAGAGGAAGGTTCTTTGAAATTGGATAATTCTTTTTATTATTTTGCTGGTGCTGACAACGATCATATTTACTTGGGAAACAGGAATTTTCCTCAACTTTTAACTACAGTAGATACAGGATTAGAACAAACAGACAAACTAAAGATTTTACCTGATAATCTTGCTCATCCTTTTAAAAAGATTGAAGTGCAGGTAAAAAGTCCATTTTATTATTTCTATGATGGAACTGTACCTGTGATATACAGGGGAAAACTTGGTGACACTAAAGCACAAACTATAAGTTTTGGAGATGCCTATTTTACGCAGCTCGCTGTACTAGATTCATCCAAATTTGCACTTAGAACTCAAAGCAGCCAAACGAAGGACCTTGTGATAGGAAGTTTGGACCTTTACGGCAAACCGAAAGTAAGTTTTTTCCCAGCAATATTAGAGAAGCAAGTGGACGGGTTTTTCGATGTCGATGGAAAATTGATCGGCGGAGAAAATATGGGAAATCTTATTTATACATATTCATATCGGAATCAATTTATTGTACTTGATAAAAATTTGGAGGTTCTTCAAAGGCTGAATACAATCGATACAACCAGCATTGCAAAGATAAGCACTGCGAGTTTGAGTGACGGACAACATAAGTTGAGCACTCCGCCTCTGCGTGTCAATAGTAAGTCGGCTGCGAATAAGAATTTTATATTTATCATTTCTGATTTAATGGGTAAATATGAATCCCAGGAAGCATGGAAAAATGCCAAGGTGGTTGATATTTATCGAATGGACAGGCAGGAATATGTAGGCAGTTTTTACCTCTACAATGATAGCGGAAAAAGTGTTTCGGACATGCTGGTCACTGAAAAGTACCTGTATGTAATCATAGGTGATAAATTACAACGATTTTATTTTCGAAAACCGTTATATGACAAAAATAATGCAGGGGAAGCCGAAAACCTAATAGTAAAAGAGTAGGCAATAACTTTAATAAAATGAATTATGAGAAAGATCTTAATTCCAGTTGCCGTCTTATTGATGGGTGCAGGAGCAGCCTATGCAGGCAAGGCTGACAAAGCAGCAAAAGCAATCGTTGATGGTTATGTTTTCGATAACAGCCAGAATTTATGTGTGAATACACATGAAGATTGTAGTACAGTGGCTAGTGACGAAGCATGTACATGGTCAGAGAATACTTCCATTACGCTCCGACAACAGCCATCTTCAGGAACAATGTGTGGAAACCCACTTTTTAAAGTTCCTCAAAATTAACACTTGAAAGGATGCCAAAATTGGCATCCTTTTCAATTTGAAAAATTCTCATTTTTGCAGGTTGGTTTTATTTGGTTATCTATCCATTCCACATTTGTTTTGCCTTTTAGAAAGTAGTCCCACCATTGCTGTAATCGTATTTTCAGATCGTCGGCTTCAGGAGTTTCATTGAACATTACATGACCAACATCAGGATAAAATAAAGCGATGACATCTTTGTTATTTCGTTTAAGGGCAATATAGAATTCCTGTATCTGTTTTGGGGGAATATTTTGATCTTCTAATCCTGACCATAGTAATATCGGAGCGCTCACCTTTTCGGCAAAAAGAACGGGACTATTAGCGAGATAGACCTCTTTGTTTTCAGCGAAGGACGGAAAATTATGCTGATTATTTTCTTTCCTCGCATAATCTGGAAAATGAAAATTGTAATTGTATGAAAAGTAGGACTCAATTAAATCGCTTATTCCAGCACTCGAAATATATGCTGCAAATCTCTTTGATTGCGTGGCAATAAAGTTGGTTTCATAACCTCCAAATGAATGTCCTGTCAATCCGATTTTAGATTTGTCTATATATTTTTTTTCTTTTATTGCGTCAAGAGCGAGATTAACACAATTTAAAGCTACTTCTCCTGAGCCCATTGGTTTTGGGGGGATATCAGGCTCATAAACAAAGTAGCCGTTTTCTACCAAGGCTTTTTTATCATATATTGGACTTGACATTCCTGCTATTAAAAATTCATTTGCCTGTGTATACTGCATCTGATATATCCGTACAATCATTGGATAGGTCTTTGTTTCAACAAAGTTCACAGGATAAAAGAGTGTTCCCTTTAATTTATTTCCAAATGAGTCGGTGTAAGAAACAATTTCCTGTTTGAGCTTCCTTGAAAGGGTATCATTTTTATTGGACGTATAAATGGTACTTTTTTTTCCATTTGGCAGTTTACTGTAAACAATCTTTGGTGGCGTATTATAATTTTCCTCAATGCTAAAGACATTTTTTAATTGAGCATCAAACAGAATTTCCTTTATTCTATTAGTGTTGCTAGGAAGAATTTTTCTAAGTGAATTTCTTTGCAATGAAAAAAATACGGTTTTGTTTTCTTGATCTTTCGTGCGGATAATAAGTGGCTGAGCCGCATTTATATAATTTGACTCAATAGGAATATTGAAAAACGTGTGTGCGCCACGGTTAGAAAATTTGTTGATTTTTTCGAAGGATGGATTTCCAGTGGATAATTTAAATTGTTCTAACAAACAGTTTTTAATTGTATAGCGCCAAACATCAGTATTACCTTCGAAGAATATATTCTTATTGCCTGTGCTAAAAACAGGATTTTGTAATATTACTTTGGATTTAATGTTAAAATGGGCGTTTGTGCATATATCCATAAGAACCCATTGTTTATCTGTTTTATTCTTTTCTGACAGCGCTAAGAGATAACTTCCATCAGGAGAATAAATGATCCGTGAGACTTTGCTGAATATTTGGCTATACTTATTTTCCTCCAGATCATATAGATAAACAGCCATTATTCTTTGTTCAGTTTCATAGTTATGGCAGCTTACTGGATCAAATGCTAATAAGTAACGGTCATTGTTGAAGGGAGTTAATATTAGATTTGGATTGTTATTTGGTAGTTTGAGGAGTAATCCGTCTTTAGGGCGCCAATAGATAAATTTGAATTGAGAAGAAAAGCCATCTTCATTTTCTTGTAGATTTCCATCTTTCCCGTACCATATTTGCGGACTTTTATTTTTTTTATGTTTCCTTTTTAACTGTATTAAGTATGCTTTCTCATCTTTAATTTCCGTAAATTCAATAGATTCTAATTCTTGAAATCCGATATTCTTCATGGAGTAAATATTACCTGTTTTTATATCTATGAATACGGGTTTGAGCAAAAGTTCATCACGTTCAGAAATCATTATCATTCTTCCGGATTTAGAGAGGTCTATTCGTGCTATTTCGTTAGTGGAACTGTATATGATTTTGGGAAGTTCTCCACTTAAATCAAAAACTTCATTCTTTTTATTTTTTGATGTGACAAAAAGTTTTGTTTTATTAGAATCTGTAAGAATATTTCCTTTTATGTGTTCAATTTTTGCGAAAATCTTTCCAAAACCATCATAAACCGTTAGGGTATTTTTATCGTCAAGAATTAAATAGCGATCAAGAACTGGAAAATAATCTACAGTCTTTACTTTTTGATATTCAATTTGTTTCAATGTATATAGATCTAATAAAACAGCTTTACTTTTTCCTGAAATCAGGAATTTGGCGTTTTTCATAAATAATTGCCTGTCAGTCATTGCCGCCAGTTTTGCGATTGGAATTTCGGGCTTGTTGGTGTCAAAAATCAAGAGAGTATCCTTGTTTTTTGGATATTGTTGCTTAACCGTTAGCCATCTTCCATCCTTTGACGTCAATAAATTTCGGATTGTATAGTTAGCAGAGTTATCTGAACTTATGTTTTCGGGTTCTATCAATTGCTGGCATCCAAAGAAAGTGGATGCCAACAATAGTAGAAGTTTTATAAGCGTTTTCATTTAATAACCTGAATTTTGAGGTTTTAAATTTGAATTGAGAAGCAGTTCCTTTTGCGGTAATGGCCATTTTTGATGGAAATTTTTCCAATTGGGTTTACTTGAAATTAATAAGTCCAATTTTTCGGCCTTTTTAAGGTCAAAAAAACGGTGCCCCATTTCGGTGAAAAATTCCCTATTATTTTCCATTAGAATTTCATTCAGGAAATTCTGTTGGGTGATCGGCTGTGTAATTGGATTTAATCCGGCTCGAAGTCTTGTAGCATTGAGAAAAGGGAGAGCCTCATCAATTTTGCCCTGACGAGCAAGAACTTCCGCTAGTAGGAGATAAGCCTCTTCTAAACGGAATACTACGGAATATTCATCAACATTATCCGTTTTGTTTTTATATTTTTCAGCCCGATACCAAGTCTGCCCTCCTACGGAAACTTGGGCAATCCATTGTTGTTTACGGAAGTCATTTTGTGCAAAAGAATTAATTAAAGTGCTGGACAGTGCATAAGAAGGAGGAGCTGTGTTCGAAAAGAAATAAAGTACACTTTCTTTGGTTGCTTGGCCTTGATTGAGGGGTTTAAGCTGCCAGAGTATACCATTATTATCTTTCTTAAAAACCTTCAAAATATCAGGTTGAAATTGATAAAGCGAGCTTGAATTTATTTGTTTCAAAAGAATTTCAGCATCAGTGTATTTCTTCTCTAAAACCAGTATTTTAGCTAAGACCAGCTGTGCAACTTTGCGATTAGGAATAACTCTCTCTGAGCTTCGATATTGATCGGTAAGTAGAGAAAGCACATTCCTCACATCATTTTCAAGCTTAGTGAGTAATTCTGACGCGTTCGTTTTGGAAATATTTTTATTGATTTGGTAATCTGTTGATATTACATAAGGTATATCACCAAAAAGTTGATTGAGGTAATAGTAAAGAACAGAGCGCACGAGCAGGGCTTCTCCTATTATTCTATTTTTGTCAGTTGCAGGTAATGAAGAAGATTTTTCTGAACCCTCAATGATTGCATTTGCTTGATAAATTTTTTGGTAAGCATTTGCCCAATAATTTGCTATTGAATTATTACTGTCTATTTGTTGATTTTGGAAAATTTCTGCCATTCCGGGATTGGAATTTAGTGCAAAAAAGTCCATTTCATCCGTATAAATTGATAGTAGACTTCCCGATTGGTCACCCGCCAACGGCGAATTATCCCACAAGCCTGCATAAAGTCCAGCCAAAGCTGAGTTCGCTGTACCGACATCCTCAAAAACTTGTTCAGAACCAATTTGATTTTCAGGTAAATCTACTTCGATTAGTTTTTCACAGGAAACTAATAAATATTGAATGATTGCAAGGATCAATGCAAAGATGATATGTTTTATTGTTTTCATTACTTTTTTTTTAAAGATTACATGTTACACCGAAGGTGTAGGTTTTTAAAGGTGGTAGAAACGATCCCGAACCTGATTCAGGATCAACACCAAAATATTTAGTCCACGTTATGAGATTTTGTCCCTGAAAGAATATTCTGACCTCGCGGATGATACTTTCCCTAAGCGGAATGGTAAAACCAAGTTCTACATTTTTCAGGCGTATAAAAGAACCGTCTGAGACAGATGCCGTACTACTTTGGAATTGTGAATGCATAGGATTTGATGAAGATCTATAGGGCATATAAATACCGGCAAGATTATTAGGAGACCAGACATTTAAAGCTTCGACAGGTAAATTATTCATGAGCCCTGGAGAAGGCATATTCGCATTATAATTTCTTTTTGACTGGTTTACATACTGAAAGAGAAATGATAAATTCCAGTTTTTGTATTTAAATGAATTGTTCCAGCCACCAAAATACTTCATCGCGATATTTTCTACAGCCTGTTTATCGTCCGCTGTAATTTTACCGTCACTGTTGTAGTCTGTAAAGATATATTGGCCAGTTTTTGGATTTATGCCCTCCAGATTATATAATTTAATAATTGAAGTCGGTTGTCCGATAACGAACTGGTTGGCGTATGTAGAGCCTTCCAGACCAGGGAAAGAGATCAGCTTATTTCTTGGAAAACTGATATTAAATGATGTTTCCCAACGAAAAGATGCAGATGATAATGGTTTTGCGTTCAATTCAATTTCCAGTCCGGTATTTTGTATTGTCGCATCTAAGTTTGCAAGCACAGAGGAAAATCCAGTTAGATTGGGAAGTTGGTAGCCGATCAATTGGTTTGATGATCTATTATTGTACCATGCTGTATTTATGTTAATCCGGTTATTAAAAAAGCCAAGCTCTAAAGCAATTTCCAGTTTTCTTGTCTTTTCCCAGCTGAAATCTCCGTTATAGAGTCGGGAGGGGATCAGCCCGGTAATATTATCATATTGGGAATTGGTCACACTATAGGTGTCATAATATTGGTAATCGCCTATATTGTCGCTTCCAGTTGTTCCATAACTGCCTCTTAGCTTTCCAAAGCTAAGCCATTTGTTATCTTTAAGAAGATTTTCTTCAGAGAAAATCCATGCGGCTCCGAGTGCTGCAAAATTTGCGAATTTGTTGTTGGTTCCGAATCGGCTGCTTCCGTCACGTCTTCCCGTAATATTTAAAATATATTTGTCAGCTAGCTGATAATTAATTCTACCAAATAATGCAGCGTACTTGTAGTGTGTCGTAATCTGATCATTTATTGTTTTGTATTTCGCGGCGGCGATATTTTTTATAAAGACGTTAGATTCGAAGCCAGAGCCCTGCATTGAGCTAGTCCCATTTTTTTCATGTTGATAAGAAGCGCCAAGAAGAATATCTAACTTGTGAATTCCTTTGCTGAAATTCCAGTTTATTTGCGGTTCAATGATATAAGAAAAGCGATTGTTATTACTTTTGGACGCACTTGAGTATGCGCTGGATTGGCCTGAGATATATGCTGGATTATTAATTGTGTTAGGACTTAATGCCCATTCTTCAAATGTTTGATAGTTAATACCAGCATTAAGTTTCAGTATTAAATTGGGAATTAGCTCATATTGTGTATTTAGATTCGTAAGGTATTGAAGATTTTCGTAGGAATATGTTCCATTGTAAGCTGCAGCCGGATTTGTAAAGGTGTTCTTCTCCCAATTCAGACTTCCGTCAGCATTATATAACGCTGGAGCATTGGCTGGTAAAATATAAGCTTGTCTTGTAACATCACCGTTTACAAAATTGTTTTTCTGATGTGAAAAGAGATTACTTAGGTTTAGCTGGAATTTTTTATCCAACGACCGATGCGATAGGTTACCTGAAATAGTATTGGTTTTGTAATTAAACCTATCAGAAAATACTGTCGTTTGTTCATTATGACCTAAACTCAACAAAAAGGTGGTGGTTTCACTTCCTCCGGTAACCGACAACAGGTTATTTGAAAAAGTTGCGGTTTTACCGAAAAGTTCTTTTTGCCAATCAGTATTTCTGTTTTGATTCCACACTCCATTAATATCATAGGCAGAAACTGGGTAAGAAGTAATACCGTTATTCGAAAATGCCTCACGTCTCATATTCAGGTACTGCTCCGTATTCATTAATGTCAGATTCGATATCGCTTTACTAATGCCATAAGATGTCGTCAAGTTCAATCGTGGCTTTCCAGATTTTCCTTTTTTTGTTGTTATTAAAATAACACCATTTGCACCACGAGAGCCATATATTGCCGTTGCGTCAGCGTCTTTAAGGATTTCTAGCGATTCAATGTCCTGTGGGTTAATACTGTTTAAAGGGTTAATTGAGGCAAATGGTAACGAAGATGCGCCATAAGGTGAAGAAACTTCACCGCCGATAGGTACACCATCTACAACATACAAGGGTAGACTTCCATCAATTCCGCTATTGGATACTGTTCGCAAGCTATTTCTTCCGCGGATTTGAACTTGATAACCACCTCCCGGAGTACCACCGTTCTGGGTAATGCTTACCCCCGCCATTCGACCTTGTGCTGTGGACAAGACATTATTTACTGGTTGGTTCTCAATTTCTTTAGCGCTGATTTTTGCAATGCTTCCAGTCTGTTCTTTTTTTGAGACTTTATAGTAACCTGCGTTCAGCACCACCTCGTCGATGTTATGAATATTAGATGTTTCGTGTATGGTATCAGCTTTTATAATTGTCGGGGTATGTGCTTCAATATTAGCAGATATGGCCTTGTTTTTTTTTGGACGAATAATGATGCTATTGTTATACATTAACGTCTCGACTGGTATATCTTTTAGCATCTTTTTTAAACAATCCATTACTGGCTCGTTCTTACACTTAAAAGGTTGAACAGTATAATTTTTCAAATCGTCCGTGGAGTAATTATACTGTATGTTATTTTCGGTAAGAAATTTTTCAACTGCTTTTGGTGCAGGTGTTTTACCGATTTCAAAACTGACCCTCATTTGCGAGAGATTCTGTTGGGCCTGTAGCCCCTGCCAGCCGAATAACAGAAATACAGCTGCAGTGCATAAAATTTTCATATTTTTGCATTGTATTTAAAAATTAATAATTCCGTTTAGTTTTATTAGTTGGATACGGGACCGACGGGTGCAACCGTCGGTCCAATTTTCGTCCAATTTCACATAGGTTAAATGTCTGGGATCTTGTCCGCAGTAATCATAGACCGGAGTTTACTCCTCCAATTCAAAAGTATTAACATTGGTTTTCTTTATGTTTAGGTTTAGTTGTACTGAAATCCGCTCAATCAGTTCTTCCGCTGTAGCTTCTTTACTTAAAATAGATATTTTTGACGAGGCTTTATCTGAAGGGATTTTTATTGTAATTGCATATGTTTTTTCAATAATCTTAAGGGCATCCTGTAAGTAGAAGTCAGTAAATCCTAGGGTGGCGATTTTATTTTCATTTTTGTAACCTCTATTTATTGTAGGAGTTACTGCTGCAACTTGCTTGGAACCCATATTTGTGAATGTTTCCCTTGGCCGGATGATATAAGATTCTTGGGGTTTCGCAGAGTTGCTCACCTGGACTTTTCCCTCATAAAGATCCACGTTAAACGTGCGGCCTGCTTGTGTCACTTTAAAGACGGTTCCTAACACTTTAGCTTCATAGGAACCTGCGTGTACAATAAATGGATGTATCTTTGATTTGCTGACCTTAAAAACGGCATTTCCATCGAGAAAAACATCCCTTGTATCGGAAGGAAATGTTTTGTCAACAGTTAGTTTTGAACCTTTTGAAAGGGTAATTTGAGAACTATCTTTTAAAGTTATTACCAGATCATTATCCCTTGCATAATAGACATCGGGTAGCACATACATTTCGTAAGTGAGGATAGTACCGATTAATAGTAGAATTGAGGCTGCTATTGCAGATACGAATCGGGTGATTTTCCTTTTTCGCTTTTTGGCTTCATGAGCCCTTATACGAGAGATGATGGCTATCCAATCCTCTTCTGCCTCTTGAGCCGAGAGTGGTTCAATGTGTGGATCTTTATTGTTCATATGAAAGGGTCTTTATTACATTTAGCTGGGAAATGAGAAAAAGCCCCCCTTTGAAATAAAAAATTAACTGTTTTTAACTAAGATTAACGCATTTTAAGACTTGTTGTGAAAATTTTTAAGAAAAATCATAGCCTTTGAGATTTGTTTTTGCACCGTTTTTTTTGGCAAATTAAGTTGGAAGGCGATTTGTTCCTGGGTAATGCCGTCGAGCTTATTCATTGTAAACATTTGTTTTCTTGAAAGAGGGAGCATCTCAAGACTATCTTGCACTGCTTTGAGCTGTTCTTCTTTTATGAGTTTAGCATCTAGCTGATCGACAGAATCATCGGGATTTTCTGGAATTTCAAAATTAATTCCCAATGATTGTTTTTGTTGTGCTGCGAAGAACTTTGAAATTTCTTGGTTACAAGTCTTAAAAATAATATTTTCGGTATTTGTACCTCCCAATGCTTCTTTATATTCCCACAGGTGAAAGAACACATTTTGTGAGATGTCACGGATATCGTTCCTATTGTTAACTTTTCCTTTGATATAATGAAATATGCGTTCGCGATATGTATTATATATCAATTTATACATATCTTCTACATCAATTATATGCTTAGGGAAGAATTTCATTAACTAGGTTTTTCGGAGATCTCGCTTTACAAATTTAACTATATTTTATTGAATGAATTAATTTTTATAATAGATTTGTAGTTAAACTTTCGATTATTCGAATAGTTTTGTGCTGAATGTGATATTTTCAATATTTATGTATAAATTTAGAAATTACATCCATTAACGGTGAAAATAAATTTCGTCTTAAAAATATTTATATATTTACACCCTAAATTTTATCGAAATAAAATAAAAGCGTAAGCTGTCAACTGGTTAGAGAAAACTGCGAATCTTCTTTACAACCATTTTTTGACAGACTTACGCCCGTGTACCCCTATATGGGCATGGGCTAGGTCGTCTATATGGTTGTCGGGTTCTCGCAGTACCTCTCTAACATAGCGTCGTAGTACCATGCCTTTTGTGTTTTTCACTTAGAAATACATCAGGGCAAAGTTGTAATAACTCAATTATATTACGACAGGTTTTGGCGTTAGCCCAGTTTAATTTTGCTTTTAAAGAGGTAGAAACTAATAGCTAAACAAAGGAAATTATTCAAAGTTCCGTGAAAATACCTATGTTTTAGTTTTAAAAATTAAATATATTGCGAAGCCAAAATCAACCTATAGGACACATTTAAACCGATGAGACAAATTATATTACTTTACTGTTTTTTAGCAGCATGCTATAGTTATGGACAAATCCCCAAATTTCCTGAAGCTCCACAGCAAGCCAATTTAAATAGCGTTTCGGTGATTCGGAATGGGACATCCAATTTAACTCCTAGAGCAAATAATTACCCGACCGTTGTATATCCACATAAGAAAGTTAGTTCGCAGTCAGATCAAGAGCACATAAATAAGGAGGTTGAACGTCAGATCGAAGAGATTCGGGCGGAATCCTTTTCCAGAAATTTTATGCTAACATCAATGTCGGATAAGAAGGGAACCGGTGCCTATTATAATGCTTTTGAAAACCTATCAAAACTTGATCCAGAAGGTTACTCAATTGCAGATGCAGTCTTTCTGGTGGAGAATGCTTACAATAATAATGATAAAAAATTTCATTCTACATATCAGGATCAAATTCAAAAGGCTACTAATATCATCCGCAGGGATATTAAAAATAGTGGAATTGAAGATACTGACAATGTTTCTAAAAATTTGTCGATTTTCAAATACTTTGCAGAGGACAGTAAACTAAACGGAAAAGTAGTCCACAAAGCCATAAAATATGACTTTGATGATTATATGGGGGCTAAGGACTACTCAAAAATGTTTGTTTCTAAACTGATGAATACAAATTCGGGGCAGTGTCATTCAATGCCTTTACTATACCTTATTTTAGCTGAACAGATCGGTGCAGAAGCTTACCTGGTTATGTCTCCCAATCATTCTTATATACGATTTAAAGATGCTGATGGTGAAATGCTAAGTGTTGAGCTTACGAATGGAATGTTCTCTGCCAATTCTTTTGTGCTTAATTCGGGATATATCAAAGCAGAAGCGTTAAAGAATAAGCTCTATATGCAAAATCTGAATAAGCGTGAGATTTTGTCACAGACCTATGTTGATCTTGCTAGCGGATATATCCACAAGTATGGTTACGACGAATTTGTGTCCAAAGTCTTGGATAAGGCATTAGCTCTCAATCCAAATAATATCAACGCTACATTATGGAAAAGCAACACAGATCAGGTACGCTTCATGCAGGCTTGTAGTAGGTTCGGAATCGATCCTCAAATTAAGGAGCAGCTTCAAAACATCCGTAATTATCCTCCATTGGAAAATCAATTTCGCCAAATAAATATGGCCTTTGATTATATAGATCAATCAGGTTTTACCCAGATGCCACTTGATCAATATGAAAAATGGCTTGGTTCGTTAAAAAGTACCGAGAATAAACAAAACAGCGACGAAATTGCTGAAAGGATGAGAATTATAAATGCTCAAAAGCAGAAAGAAGCCAAAAATAAACCAAAACCAGTAACACCTAAAAAAGAATCCCCCAAGATTTACAAGATTCCAAAAGAATGGTTATAAAAAACAATAAAAAAACAAATAAATTATGAGGAAGATTTTATTTTTTGTTTTCCTGTTCCTAGTATGCTTTTCACAAGCTCAGGAAAAACAAAAGAAAAAAAACACAAAGCAAAAGGAATGGGTAAATCCCGTTAAACTGACCAAGGAAGAGCGATCTCGGCCCTACATGACTGAGGTACTAAAAACCAGAGATAGTCTTAGTCCGGACGAAGCTGAGAGAAGAAGAAAGAATATTGAGGCAGGGAACCCTTTCAAAAAATATGGCTACTATCCTAAGGTTGCAACATTAAGTAAAGGAAAATATCTTGAATTTCATGATCAAGATAGTATTGTCACAATCGGATCAGCGCGCTTCAATGTAAAAAAAGGTGAAGTGATCGATTTCTTGGAAGTGGATCTAGACGATCCCGACGCTCAGCCGATTGGAGACACACACGGCCGTTGGATTAGCCCTGACCCATTAAGCGAGGAGTTCTCAAGCTGGACGCCATATAATTATGTATTTAACAATCCCATTAGTAATATTGACCCAGATGGGAGAGAAGGTTTAGGATGGGGGCTGGGTAAAGATAATGTCTGGCAATGGCAGAGTGATTTGACGGCGGATAATTATCAATCAAGAGGATTTACTGAATATAAACCTGACGGTTCTGTAATAAGTAATGCAACCATACAAGGGCAAGGAGGTGATGCAGGTTCCGTTTACTTGGGCCTTAATGGACAGGCACAATCTCTTCCGGCTGGTGGCGCTACTGGGGCACTTCAATTATCTAATTTTACAAGGGATGCCATTTCATCTACTCTTTCAGCAGTGGGTTCGGCAATTAATGGGATATATGATGTTTGGATGATTGCGACTTTTAGTCCAGATCCAAATATGAATCTGAATACCCCTAGCGCAACAACACCAGTTGGAAAGGCTTTTGAGATGGCAGGCAGCGTTGCGCCCTTGTTAGGAGCAGAAGCAAGTGGCACAAAAAATGCTATTACAGAGCCAGTCACAAATACGCTATATAAGCGACCAAATAATGCTACAACCGCTGCACAAAGAGCGGCAGTTCAAGGAGAGCCTTGTGTTACGTGTGGAGCTACAGATACAAAAATGGTAGCGAATCATAAATATGAACTTGTCAAAGAACATTACCAGACGGGAACTATTGATACAAAACGAATGAGATCATTAAATGCTGTTAATTCTCAGTGTCAAACTTGTTCTGCACAGCAAGGTGCAGCGATGAGTAAATACTCAAAGGAAATGAAAAAAGTAATACAACAAAGAACAAATGGACAATAAATATATAGAAGAGCAAAAAGAGATTTGTATTAAATATAATCAAGCATTTTTTAATACTGGTCTTGATTTAAAAATTGGCATGTCTAATAACTTTGGTAGTGGTGAAATGCCATTAAATGGATTAAGACATTTTCCAGAAGGAGATACTTCAGGCTGGTACATTTGGGCTGGGGATTACTCTGAATCTGATGATTTTTTTAAACCAATTCATATTTTTCATTTACTTGAAATTTTTCCAGGCATAGTAAAATATTTAGGACTTCCCCCTGGGAATCGTTTTTTGATGGACGATAAAGGCTATGAAGATGTTTGGTTCGATGATGGCTTATTAGTTTATGATACTCAACAATCATAAAATATATAACCAAAACAACCTTATGAAAAAATGGCGAGAAGAGTGAAAACTAAGATCGGAGATATATTTTCAATAACATTAGATAGTGGGAAAAAAAAATATTTTCAATACATAGCAAATGATTTGACACAGCTGAATAGCGATGTTATTCGTGTTTTCAGAAAAGAATATCCAAAGGATAAAATTCCTGATTTTTCGGAACTTCTAGCGGGAGATGTTGACTTTCATGCCCATACCATGATTAATATCGGAGTAAAACAACATTATTATAAGCAAGAAGGGAGTAGTGTTATTTATGCTGCAACACAAGATATCTTATTCAGAGATACCAATGATTACGGTAATAAAGTTGGGGAAGAGCCCATAAAATTTTCTGAAAATTGGTTTGTATGGAAAATCAATGATAAAAGTTTTACAAAGGTTGCTAAACTGGAAGGAGAAAATCGAAAAGCAGAGATCGGAATTGTAATTCCTCCCTTTGCTGTAGTGGAAAGAATAAAGACTGGGAAGTATAATTTTGTTTACCCAGATTTTGATTAGAAACTCGTGCTAAGTAATGTTTAAGAATGGGAGAACAATATTTAATTTTTAAAAAGGGGGAGCTGGCGAAATCTGAAATTTTAGCTAAAGAGCTAAATATTTCTGAAAGTGATTTTATTAAAATTCAAAATTGGTTTTACTTATTGCTATTGAAACATGAGCAAGCGATTCATGATATGAAGGAGCAGGTAAAAACAGAAAAAGAATTGGAAGCAAAATTCAACCAACTCATTTCATCAGAAATCGAAAGGAAATGTTACAAATACATCCTTCCTAAGTTGTTGCATTACAACAATGTATTCAATGATGCTTTTTTGAGGTCATTATATGTTGTAAGATTAGGTGCATTACTCAGAGATAATTTGATAGGCAAATTTGTAAAGGACAAGATGATTGTATATTCACCAGAAGATTTTTTTCATATTACTGTTTATCTTAGAGATAACTATTTCGTTTCGCCCAACAGTAATTTCATAGAAGACATTCTAAAAATAGAACATGTTCGTGGAATTTTTAAACAGGCTACTAACGAAGTTAAGTTTTCAACTTTGAAAAATATATTGCACATTATTCAGCAAAAGACCTTTCACCATGATATTATCTGTTTTAAAAAGATTTTAAAATTGGTTTCGCCTAAGGATGTCGCATTAATTGATTATTTGAAAAAATTTCAAGTGGAAAATCAGCAGGGCTGTTATAAAATCTTGAATGGCATTTTTAATTTAGAAATTGCTGAAGACGATTGGGATGATTTTGACATTAAAGTTCAGCTTATTAATTTCTTTGATACTGGGCGTGGTGCTAATCCATCCGCAGGTTGGAAAAAGAAATTCCAGGAGCTTTCAGGAACTATTGATAGTAAAAAGCTTTTACTAACCGCCAATACAGTTTTGAAAAATGACAATTGCAAAAACTTTGAGTTTGATTATGGGGCGCAATGGGGGGATGATACAGCAAAACGATTTTTGAAATCGGCACAGTGGATAAGAGCTATTTTATGATGAATAATCCTCGATAAATTGATCTGTTTGAACTGCATTGTATAACCCAAAATGCGATGTGTAAAGTTATAAATTAAAAGATGTCTGCTCGACTATAATAATATAACCCTAAAACAACGGTGACATTCACCTGTGAAACATGAATAAAAGTTTTCAGTTAGAGGAAAATCAAGAATATCTCTATTTATTATATAAAGCAAAAAATACCATCTGGCATTTCAATAAACTAATTAAAGAAGGATATATGGGCTATACTTCTATAAAGTTTAAAAATAAGGATGAAATTTTCGTGTGGTTGGAGGATGTCAGGATCGAGGATGGCTATTACAGTGGAGTTTTGGCAGAAAATGGTAATCCCGAAAACGTTCCATTCAGTGAAGCTGTGGATTGGCTAATTATTGAGAACCAAAGGATGCTTGGGGGGTATACTATAAGACAATATAGAAATATGCTTGGAGAAGAAGATAAACTGAATTTTGAAATATATTGCGGGGCACGAATTGATGACGGAGATGATTTCTTTAGGCCAGATTTGACTACACCGGAAGGTGCAATTATAAGAATCGAAGAATTTTATAACAATAAGGACCTTGATGGCATATTTTCCTGCAAAGATTTCAGAAAGGAGGCTGAAAATATTATGATTGATCATTCTGTAGTGGTTAATGAAAAGAATCTTACAATGATAACAGCCGCATTGAAAACATCTTTTGTTGATGATTTAGAAATAAGTGGTTTTCCGAATTTTGAAGGTATAGAAAGAGTATTCACTTTGAAAGATCAAAGGGAAGATCAGCATTTGATTGAGGAAAAAGTTATTTATAGGGATGGGGCAATTACGAAAAATGAGCTATGGGTTTGGAATTCTGGTCCTTCTGGCTGGAAAGTATTGAACCTAGTTGAGAAAAACTAATTATGAAATGCAAATAAACGATGAGATTAGAAGAAATAATTAAAGCCATAAGAATTAACCGAGTAGAGGAATTATTAAGTGAAAATTTTGTTGATCTAGATCTTGATAAGATTATGATCTATGCCGAATATTCTATTGGCGCTGACAGCGATTATAAATTCTTTAAATCAAAAAGAGGGTTCGGAGAAATTATAAAAGATAACAATGTAAATTATGAAAGGCTCTGTTCAATTCGAGAGTTAGATAATTTAATAAATTTTTTCCTTTCAAAATATTCTAAAAAGGATGATGATATATTGGTAATTGAGGTTCTTGATTATCTTGATACTAACAATAACTAATATTCTTAATTTACAGACCTACATTATGAAGTACTTTATTATAACCTTATTTGTAATGCTAAGCAATCTTGTTAAAGCGCAGGAAAACCGCTTTTATGATGATGCATTTCTCACAATAGACAATATGCTTACTGATAAGCAGGCTTATAGTTTTAAGACTGCTGTATTGAGCGTGGAGGAAGCATATTACCAGGGTAAACTAGATACAGCAGAAGTGAGCCGGAAAATAAAATTCATGGCAAACTTTGCAAAAAAAATAATAGAAAATAGGGACTTGACCTATGAAGGAAAAGATAAAGCAGCTGTAAGTAAATACGCTGCAATATTTTCTGTTATCTGTCAGGAAACGCCAATTGTTATTAATAGGGATACGCTCCAGTATAAAGCGTTTTCCTATGATTTTAATGATGTGTTTGGGCACAAAGACCTCTCCAATCTTTTTGTTTCCAAGTTGGTGAATACACAGAAAGGTAACTGTAATTCTCTGCCATATCTTTATAAAATACTGGCGGAAGAAATTGGAGCAGATGCGAATTTGGCGCTTGCACCAAACCATATTTACATTAAGCATAATATAAAGTCTATTGGCTGGTATAACACGGAATTAACAAGTGGTATCTTCCCGCAGGATGCTTGGCTCATGGCATCAGGATTTATTCATTTGGATGCTATACAGAATGGCGTTTACATGAAAGCATTGACTGATCGGGAAAGCCTTGCACTTTGTTTAGTGGATCTTGCCAATGCATACAACAGATCTTTTCCCGAAAATGATGGTAAGTTCGCTTTGAAATGCGCGGAAAGAGCATTACAGGTTTATCCCTATTTAGTAACAGCCCTGATTTTAAAAGCTGAAACTCATAAGGAACAATATCAAAAATTAGTTGCTACTGAACCAAAAGCTATGCAACTTCTTTCTACACTTAATAAGGAATATAAACATATTCATGAAATAGGATATCGAAATATGCCAGAAGGCATGTATCTTGAATGGCTGGTTTCCTTAAAGACAGAACGAAAAAAATATGAAGACAATAGGCTGAGTCGTTAATTGGGGTTTTACTATTATTCTTTAAATGTAAACTCAAATAATTTCTGTAACAATTTTTTTTGTAGCATCCGAGATTATTAATTTGTGTCAAAAATTATGAACTTTAAATCATAGTTAGAACATATAATAATTTCAATTATGACGAATGAATATAGAGATGCTGTGAGAAACCATTACTTGGCGCTCAAAGAACAAGGGATTATTTCAAATAATATGCTGTATCTCGGTCCAGCGAAGGTAAGAAATGAGTGTGTTATGAGCTATATTGAGACCTCAAACCCTTATGATATGCGGACACTCAAAAATTTCATGGATAAGTCGATGAATGATGAGATTTCGCTTATGGACGTTAAAATGATCAATCCAGCGAAATTTAAACCTTTAATTTATTTTCTGAAAAAAGACAAGAACACCTCTGAGCTAAGTATAGAAATGGCTGCTTGGCTTTTAAATTTTACACCACGTCCCTACAGTTATTTTGCATATTTAAAGCACAAAGAAAGTGGAAAACCTGTCAATCCATACCTTGAACATCACGGAGTATCAGATAAGATGTCATCTGTTCTGGTAAAAGATAATGAAACCTTTCTAGATTCTTCACAACAGCAAACCCATACGCTAGAGGTTGTGAGAAATGAATTAATGAACGTTAATACCGTTGCGGAAGAATCTAATATCACTGAAACTCCAGTTATGATCGAATATCCTTCTGGTGTTAGGGTTATAATTAAAAGTTCAGATATTTCTTTTATATCAAAGCTTATCAAGTTATAGCTCTAATGCTATTTACATAAAATACGGGAAACCGTAATATCTCTCGTTTTTGTTTTTTATTTTTGGGATAATGATGAAGGAAATAACATTAGGATCGCTTCCAGAAAATAAAAAGTTTAAATTTGGTGGTGTAGAATTTACCAAGAAATTCAATACGGATAGGGAAGACGAGTTAACGATCTGCCATATTGGAAATACCGATTTTGCAGTTTATATTTCGAGTTGTGCCTGGGTTAAATATGAACCAGAATAAAGGTGTATTCTTAAAAGAGCAATCGGGAACTGCAATTTTGACAGTCCCGATTGTTTTGTATAAAAAGCCATTTTATCATTTTCGGGAGTGAATTGCTCAGTTCTTAATAGCGGACTTTAATTCCTTTATTTCCTGCATTAATTGCAATAGCATTGATTTTACATCATCGTTTGCAAAGTCGATAACTTCTAATTCTTGTGGTGAATAACTACCGGCATGTTGCCAGATTTCCCATAAATCAGCAAAAGGAATATCATAATTTTCATAGAATTTTTCGTTTGATTTTACTGTGATGGACTTTTTATTGACGCTCTCTATCCGCTTAAATATAAAATCGGTACGGGTTATCAGAAGATACACTTTGCCCACTTTTATATCAGAAATACTTTCTACGTATTCGCCAATAACGTAAGTGCCATCTTTATAAGGGGGCATGGAATCACCTTCCGCCGGAAAAGCCCTATACTTCCCGTTTCTTAAAAAAGGAAGAGACATTGTCTGTAATCCTTCGATGTATTCGGGGTCTGCATATCCTTTAAGATAGCCCATTTTGGCTTTGTAAGGAACTATTTCAATCTTGTTTTCTCCCAATGAATCCGTTTTAATAGGAAGTAAGATCCTGTTATCAGGGAGATTGAGCATTTCATCCAGCTTATATTTTCTCAGATCAACCGTCAATAATAGGTCGGTGCTGATATGATAATAGCGGGAAATAGCTAATAATACATCTAATGGCGGAGTATATTTTGCTGTTTCATATTTTGCGTATGAATCCCTGGAAATCATCAATTTCTCAGCGATTTTTTCTTGTGAGAGATTAGGCACCTGCTTCAGTCGCAAATACCTTATGTTATCCGCTAGAATAGAGAGTGTTGACATTTTGTGATAATTTATCACAGCAAATGTAATATAAATTGTGATAAAACTTACCAATTTTGCTAAATAATTTAGTAAATATGAATCGGTCTATTGTGCATATGGATTTGGATACCTTCTTTGTTTCCTGTGAGCGGCTTGTAAACTCCCAGCTCAATGGTATCCCATTGATAATTGGAGGAGGGGATCGAGGTGTGGTTTCTTCCTGTAGTTATGAGGCAAGAACTTTTGGAGTTAGATCCGCCATGCCGATGAAAATGGCTCTTCGTCTCTGCCCACAGGCAAAGGTGGTCAAAGGTGATATGGAGCTATATAGTAAGATGTCCCATACTGTTACAGAAGTTATTGAAGGAAACGCCCCAGTCATGGAGAAAGCTTCTATAGATGAGTTTTATCTTGACCTTACTGGCATGGACAAATTCTTCGGCGCTTACAAATGGACGAATGAACTGAGCGCTAAGATTGAAAAGGAAACAGGTTTGCCAATCAGTTATGCATTGTCAATCAATAAAACAGTAAGCAAAATTGGCACAGGCGAATCAAAACCACATGGACATCGTGAAATACCATCCGTTGGTGTCCAATCTTTTTTAAATCCGTTGTCTATTAAAAAAATGCCGATGGTTGGAAATGCCACTTTTCAGCTTTTTTCAAGGGTTGGTATCAGAACAATAGGTACGCTCTCGGAAATGCCTATGGAAGTTTTACAACAGATGATCGGAAAAAATGGTGTTGACCTTTGGAAGAAAGCTAACGGAATTGATGAAACTCCTGTCATACCGTATTCAGAGAGAAAATCAATCTCTAAAGAAAGAACTTTCAATAGTGATACTATGGATGTTGCTGAGGTGAAAAGTCTTATTTCAGGCATGGCAGAGCAACTGGCGCACCAGCTCAGACAAGAGAAATGGTTGACCTCCACAGTCGTCATTAAGATTCGATATTCAAATTTTGATACCGAGACCAAGCAATCCCGCGTGAGCTATACCTCCTCAGATCATACGTTGGCGAGAGTTGCGTTGGAACTTTTTGAGAAGGTTTATTCGCGTCGTATGCGTCTTCGGTTAGTCGGCCTACGGTTCACGGACTTAGTACATGGAAGTTATCAGATGAATTTGTTTGAGGATAATGCAGAGCTTATCAATCTCTACCAGGCGATGGACAATATCAAGAATCGTTTTGGAAAGGATGCGGTTGGCAGGGCTGTAGGCTATAACTTTTTACGTTAAAAATGCACAGGTATGTTTTTAAACTGTCATTCATATCACAGCCTTCGTTATGGCACACTATCCATCGATGATCTTGTCAACCAAGCATTGGCATTGGGAATTAAAGAACTCGTACTGACAGATATCAATACTGTTACGGGCATTTATGAATTTAAAAAGAAATGTGAAGAAAAAGATATACAACCTATTGTCGGTGTTGAGGTACGTCGGGGAAGCGAGCTGCTCTATATTGTTATAGCAAAAGAGTTCTCCGGAATAGGAGAGGTGAACAAGGCCTTAACATCCTTTAATTGTGAAGGCGTTGAGTTGCCTGTACAACCAGATTTCTCAAACTGTTTTGTAATCTACCCACTCAGTAAAATTCCCAACAACCTGCGAGAAAATGAATATATTGGTGTCAGGGAAGAAGAATTGAATTCATTGTTCAGAAAGGAATTTCAAAAGCTGATTCCCAAGATGGTCATATTACATCCTGTGACTTTTAGTACTAAGAAGGAGTTCAATCTGCACCGGATTTTACGGGCAATTGATAATAATTTATTGCTTTCAAAATTACCGGAAAACGAAATATGCTCAAAGAGCGAATATTTTCGATCACCACAAGAGATCTTGGATGCATACAGGAATTACCCACAAATTATAAAAAATACCAGAACAATTCTTGCAGAATGTAGTTTTGACTTTGCTTTTGAGACACCACGTAATAGAAAATTTTATACCGGCTCAAAAAAGGATGATTTGCGGCTTTTAACACGGTTAGCTTTTGCAGGATTGGAAAGACGTTATGGAAAGAATAACGAACAGGCAACAAAAAGAATTGAAAAGGAACTGAAAGTTATTGATGAACTGAATTTCAGTGGGTATTTCCTTATCACCTGGGATATCATCAGATACAGTAACAGTATGGGATTCATGCACATCGGCCGTGGGAGCGGAGCAAATAGTATTGTAGCCTATTGTCTTGGAATTACTGACATCTGCCCATTAGAACTAGACCTTTATTTTGAGCGATTTTTGAATGAGAACCGAAAAAGCCCACCGGATTTTGATATTGACTGGAGCTGGCAAGAACGTGACACTATTCTGGAGTATATCTTTGACCGTTATGGCAAAGATTATGTTGCATTCTGTGGAACAAATGTTGAATTCAAGTATCGGTCGATTATCCGGGAGGTTGGAAAAGTTTTTGGGATGCCTAAAGAAGAACTTGATGAACTGTCCAAATATCCCGAAAGAGTATTTCGGGATGAGATTGTACAGAAAGTTCAGAAATACGGAAAATTATTAGAAAAATTTCCGAACCAACGATCTATGCATTCCTGTGGAATCATTATTTCAGAAGAACCCCTAACCAATTTTACGGCATTGGAAATGCCACCCAAGGGATTTCCGATCGTACAATGGGATATGCATGTAGCCGAGGATATCGGATTTGAAAAGTTTGACATCTTATCTCAGCGGGGTCTAGGTACAATCAATGATACAGTGCGGCTTCTGGAAGAAAAAAGGGGGATTAAAGTCAATATTAAAGATACTAGAATCTCCAAGGATGAACAGAAATGTAATGAATTTTTAAGTCAGGGGAGGACAATAGGCTGTTTTTATATCGAGTCACCTGCAATGAGAGGTCTGCTCCGAAGATTGAAATGTGATAATTATAAGGTTCTTGTTGCTGCATCATCCATTATACGTCCTGGGGTTGCGCAATCGGGGATGATGCGGGAATATATTTTTCGTCACAACAATCCGGATAAGTTCGAATATTTCCATCCAGTTTTTGAACAGCAGCTTGGTGAAACCTATGGCATTATGGTATATCAGGAAGATGTCATCAAGATCGCGTTATATTATGGAGGTGTCTCGGCTGCTGATGGGGATATCCTTAGAAGAGCAATGTCAGGAAAAGGAAGGTCATTAAGTGCACTTCAAAAAGTAAAAGATGATTTCTTTGCATCTTGCAAACAGCAAGGACACCCAGAAGCACTGAGCACAGAAATCTACAGGCAGATTGAATCATTTGCAGGGTATTCTTTTTGTAAGGCCCATTCCGCGTCCTATGCCGTGGAAAGCTACCAGAGTTTATATCTGAAAGTTTACTATCCGTTGGAGTTTATGGTTTCCGTGATCAATAACATGGGCGGTTTTTATCGGACGGAGGTATATGTTCACGAAGCAAGGATGTCTGGTGGAAAGATATTGAATCCTTGCGTAAATAGGAGTGAACAGCAAACGACAATCTATGGTGATGAGATCTATTTGGGATTTATGCATCTTGAAAAAGTTGAATCAAGATTGGGGCAATTGATCCCCGACGAAAGAAGAAAGAATGGTGCGTATAAATCATTAGAGGATTTTATTAAAAGGGTTCCGATCGGTATTGAGACTTTACAGATTTTAATCTTCATTGGGGCATTTCGGTTTACAGAAATACCCAAGAACGAGTTGCTTTTAAAAGCAAGGGTGCTGCTTGGAGATTTTAAACCAGAGCGTCGATTTGAGACGTTGTTTGAGGAGCCTGTAAAGGAATTTAAATTTCCGGAACTCAAAAGAAACCTGTTTGAAGATGCTTTTGACGAGATCGAGATATTAAGTTTTCCAGTGTCCTGTACACCCTTTGATCTGTTGCAGACAAAGTACAGAGGATCTGTTATGGCCAATGAGCTTGTGCAATACCATAAAAAGCAGGTGAAGATGCTTGCTTATCTGATTTCGAGAAAGCATGTCCCTACCAAAAGGGGAACAATGTACTTCGGTACCTGGGTCGATGTTAATGGGGACTACTTTGATACAGCGCATTTTCCAGATTGCCTTGAGAAATATCCATTTCAGGGTGGGGGATGCTATTTATTGCTGGGAGTAGTGGAAGTTGACTTCCATTTTCCAACCATTACGATCACCAAAATGGCAAAAATGCCTTTTATTCCTGATCCAAGATATGCACACGATGAGGATAAAAAATACGAAGCACAGCAACGTATGAAAGAAGATGTGAGTATGACTTTCAGAGCCCCATATCCACAGGAGCATGAGATAGGACTTCCAAGAGGGAAATTTTTATAGGCTACAATCCTGTTATAGAATTATAAGTACTTATAATCAAGAATAGTAATTCCTTTTATTTTGACAATATTATCATTCACACTAACCTCTGGTAATATCATTTTTTCACAGATTAAATTCACCCGTAAGATCGTCGTAATTAAATGGCGGTTCTCCTTTGATAAACTGGAATAATAAGAAATTTTTACAAAGAAATATTTCTCATTTGTATTTGTTGTAGAGATAAGGCAATCATTTAAACAACCGCATATTTCAAAATTTTTATTTGAGATTTCCTTAGTCTGAGGATCAACTGAATATTTTGAATAAATGTAGTCCTGAAATTGATTCTGGTATTCAGTTTTAGCAAGAGGAACTAAATAGGGGATATAATGCCTATGAAAGACCTTCGTCTTAAAATCTATATCAGAGCAGAATTCTATTGTCAGATCATATGCATTTGTTTTACCGATGTTTATAACTGAAAAATATTGGCTACCTCTTTCCTCATAATCACTAATAGAATCTACTATATTAATATCACAATAATTTGAGGTGGGATCACAAGGAGAAGTCAAAGTAACAACAGGAATTTCGGACTGCCATTTTTTATGGTTTTCACTTCTTTCATTTGAAATTTTGTCAATGATCAAACTCAAAAATGCTCCCGCAGTTCCACTGGCCACGAAATAGTTCAGCCAGTCACTCAAGGCCACAGATTTTAAAGTATAGTTATCCCTAAAAAGACAATAGGTCAATATTAAAAGAAATCCTAATATGAACGGTGTCAAAAATGAAATTATCCAGATATATTTTTGTTTAAGCATGTATTTTAATTTCTAGTTTTATTATAGGCTATTTCTGCTCAAATTTTGACGCGTACTATCTTTTGGTTGTGCCAAGCGAAAGCACTTGTAAAAACCCCAGAATTAACACTATTATAGGTCTGAGTAAAATTAGGTAATGTCTTTGTTATATGCCCAAATATACATAATTAAATTTTGGAATATATATAATGAGATCGATTGGGGTCTTAGTTTTTAGCCATAAAATTTCCGTATAGACTTAAAATTACTTAACTTTACTCTTCTATCAATAGCCTTATTATGACATCCAGACACGAGATCGAAGAAAAGGCACTGCTAACAAAATTCCAAAGCGGTGATAGGGGTGCAATGAATACGCTTTTTCAGCTCTATCATCCAGCATTAATCTTTTTTGCCAACAGACTACTTTTCAATTTTGATCAGGCCATTGCACAGGAGGTCGTTCTTGATGTTATGCTCAAAACATTTGAGCTACGGGAAACCTTTAAGAGCTATGCGGGCGTTAAGGCATTTATGTATATTTCCACAAAAAATAGATGCCTGAATCTTATTGAGAAAGAGAAAGTGAGGTTAAATCGTCTTCACAAGTATACGCAGGGATTTGAAGAACTTGAAGAGGAGAATATATTAAGCAAGATGATCCATACCGAAGTACTTCGGGAACTAAGCCATTCGATCGAGCTTTTACCGGAGCAATGCCGGATTATCATGCAAAAACTGATGGATGGAGCCACACCCAAAGAGATTTCCGAGGAACTGGATATCAGTGTCAGTACAGTGAACAGCCAAAAGGCGCGGGCTATTTCTATACTCAAAAAGACCCTTTCAAATAAAGGAATAGCATTTCTATCATTTTTTTTATAATTTTTTCAATTTCTTTTGGACAAGCCCTATAAGTTTCCGGTTTCTATAATAAACGGGAAACATGAAAGAGGAAGAATTGTTCGATGGATTTGAGATCACGGAATTACTCCATAAGTATATTACTGGACAAAAGCTCCCTTATTGGGATAGGGAATTCCTTGAGGACTGGATCGAAGAAAGTGAATCCAATCGTGCTATTTTTCAACAGCTGGTGGATCAGCACCGTTTGGCTAGTGATCTTGTTGAACTGAAAGAATCGGGTTCCTCGACCGATGATGAACTCGCAAAATTCAATAAAATTCTTGATAAACCTGAACCAATGGGTATCTGGTTCAGATTGATGACCGCTGCAGCAGTCCTTTTCACCATTTCCATTTCCGTATGGCTGTACAAATATTATCAGTCAGACAAGATTTTACCAACAGAAGTGGCCACAACGACTTTAACTGGAGATATTCTTCCCGGCTCAGATAAAGCGACACTTACGTTTGAGGATGGTCAGGTTATCAATCTTGCAGGGAATAAAAAGGCTATCAAAGTAGGTGAGCAGGGAACTTCCTACCAAGATGGTACAGCAATTTCCCCAAATAAAGTACAGCTAGCTACACTCGCCACACCACGCAGAGGTCAGTATAAAGTCACCCTTTCCGATGGGACAATAGTATGGCTCAATGCTGAATCATCCCTGAAGTATCCCAATAAGTTTACAGAAAATGAAAGAGTAGTGGAACTGACAGGAGAGGGGTATTTTGAAGTGGCACATAATGCGAACAAACCGTTCATTGTTAACGCAAGACATCAAAAACTGAAAGTACTTGGAACGAAATTCAACATCAATTCCTATGAGAACGAAACTGCAATCCAGACAACACTAGTAAGTGGAAAAGTTGAACTCACCAATACACAGAATAATACGCCAGTGCTATTAAAACCGGGACAACAAGGAGAACTGTTCTCCCTATCCTCCGTATTCTTGGTAAATAATGTAGATACCGAAATATTTACGGCATGGACAAGAAATGATTTCCAATTTAAAGGTACTCCTTTAAAGGAAGTACTTCGACAAGTTGAACGCTGGTATGATGTTGAGGTAGATTACAGCAACATTCCGGCTATCAAAGTGAACGGAACTATTTCAAGAGAAAAGAAACTCTCAAGTGTGTTATATGCACTTGAAAAGATTACAGATTTACAAATTGATCTATCGAAAGGAAGGAGGATTCAAGTTAAGAGATAAGATTTATAGTTTCATATGTTGGCTTAATGAAGCCGGAGTGTTAGCGCACTCCGGCCATTGGGTCTATTTAAAAGTTTTGGACAAACTAAGTATAATTAACCCTACACAAATCTATGAAAAAACATGATTTTTCCAACAAGGAAAACAACCCACCTTGGGTGGATATGTTTTCCCACAGGAGAAAACTTCTGCGCCTTGGCATAAAGAGTACCTTATTCTTTATGCTAATGGCCAGCGGAACAGCAATTAAGGCGCAACAGATCAGCCTGTCATTGCAAAAAGCACCCCTGTCAACTGCTATTACAGAAATTCGGAAAGCGACAAAATATGATTTTGTCTACAATGATGACCTGCTAAAAAAGGTGGGACCAATTACTATTAACCTGAAAAATGCATCATTAGAAGAAACGCTAAAAGTGCTGTTTGCAAATCAGCCGATCGTATTTGAAATAGCAGATGGCATTATCATATTAAAGGAGCGGAAAGCAACTAATACCCCCAATCCAAAAAAAAAGGAAACCATAAAGGGAAAGATCGTCGATGAAAAGGGGCTTCCATTAGCTGGGGCAACTATTCAGGTTAAGGGCAATAACTTTGTAACGAACTCTGATAATGATGGTAATTTTGAATTGCCTGCGGAGTATGCTGAATCTGAACTAAGGATCACCTTTTTAGGCTATGCGCCATTGTCAGTCTCAGCGAAATATATTGATCGCATAACTTTGACAACCAATAGCAATGTTATAGATGAGGTATCCGTTGTTGCCAGTGGATACCAATCCATCCCAAAGGAAAGAGCAACGGGGTCTTTTTCCAAGGTAGACAATGCGACCTTTAATAGACAGGTATCAACGGACGTGATCAGTAGATTGAAAGGCATAGCACCTTCTATACTATTTGATGAGCGTTCGGGAAGTCCAAAGCTAACCATACGTGGACAAGCAACGATCTTTGGCAATGATCAACCTTTAATTGTTGTTGACAACTTTCCATATGAGGGCGACATCAACAACATTAATCCGAACGATATTGAGGATATTGATATCTTGAAAGATGCTGCTGCCGCTTCAATCTGGGGAGTTAGGGCTGGTAATGGTGTGATCGTCATAAAAACTAAAAAAGGACGAGAAGACCAGGCCATGAACATCGGGATAACCAGTAATGTTACGATAGGGCAAAAACCTGATCTTTATTACATTCCCAAGATAGCATCTACAGATTTCATCGACATCGAGAAGATGTTATTTGATAAGGGGTTTTACAATACTATTATTAGCAATACTTCATCAAATAGACCGTATTCGCCTGTAGTCAGTATCCTCAATGATCAGAAAAATGGCTTACTTACAGCAGAGGAAGCGACTTCAAGAATAGATGTACTAAGGAAGTACGACCTACGTGATGATATTAACAAATATCTTTATCAACAAAGCGTTAAACAGCAATATGCATTAAATATAAGTGGTGGTTCAAAGAAATACAGTTACTACTTTTCATCAGGATTTGATAAAAACAAAAATTCTGAAAAAGAGAGTGGTTTCAGCCGGGTAAGTTTGAACAGCAATCAGGTATTTCGACCAGTTGAAAAACTAGAAATCTCTGCTGGACTTTCCTACAATTTGAATAATCAATCTACTGCCAATGTAATTTCTATGCTTACTAATATGGGACAAGAAATGATGTACCCGTATGCAAGACTTGTTGATAATGATGGAAAGCCAGTAGTAGTGACTAAAGATCATAGCACAGTGCTCAAGCAAAAAGCATTGAGTGCCGGTTTGTTGAATTGGGATTTTGTGCCTTTAGAAGAACTGAATATGCAGGACAACCGGTTTAAACAATCAGAAATCCGTTTAAATACTGCGATAAAATATGCCATTATACCTTCATTATCAGCCGAAGTCCGCTTACAATACGAGAATCAACAGGGAAGGCGCAGGAACTTTTTCGATCAACAAACATATGTAATGCGAGATCAAATTAATAGGTATACTACTTTTAATAATGGTATTTTGACCCGAAATATTCCACTGGGTGGGAGATTAGATAATACAAATGGCCAGTTAAACGCCTTAAATGGCCGATTTCAAATGAACTTCGATCAACAGTGGAATAAACATCAGATAAATGCTATTGCTGGATTTGAAGTTAGGGAAACGAAAGCGAACAGTATAAGTTCCAGACTATATGGTTTTGATCCCAATGTTGGTTCAAGTGTCTTAGTAGATTATTTAACACGATTTAGCCAATATGGTAAAGGTGGCTCCTCACAGATTCCGACCAATGATGGCTACTCAGGAACTATTGACCGTATACGTTCATATTACATAAATGGTGCTTATAATTATGATTTACGTTACGTTATTTCAGCAAGTGCTAGGGTTGATCAATCTAATTTATTTGGCGTAAAGACTAATCAAAAATCCGTACCGTTATGGTCAATTGGTTCTAAATGGAATATGTCAAAAGAACCGTTTTATAATGTTGAATGGTTACCAGTTTTGAGCTTTAGAACAACAATAGGTTACAGTGGAAATGTTGATAGAACTATAACAGCATTTACAACTGCAACCTTTGTAACTAATTCTACTAATAGGTTACCTAGTGCTCAACTACAAAATCCACCAAATAAGAATTTGCGGTGGGAAAAAAATAGAATGTTGAATGTGGGATTTGATTTTGCTACGAAAGAAAACGTCTTATCTGGAAGCATCGAGTATTTCCAAAGAAAAGGTTCGGACCTTATCGGTAATGGTGATATTGATCCTACTACTGGATATATCTCATATCGCGGTAATCTTGCTAATATGAAAGGAAAAGGACTAGACATTGAAATAAACTCGACAAATATTAAGAAATCGAATTTCATATGGAATACAACATTTCTTTTTTCCTATGCTTTAGATAAGGTTACCAAATATCAAAAGCAAACCAGCCTTTCTAGTTTTGTTGATGATAGTTATAAAATATTGCGGTTAACATCCGGATATACACCTGTTGTTGGGAAACCACTTTTTAGTATTTATTCCTATCCATTTGCTGGCTTGAATCCTGAAAATGGGCAAGTTCAAGGTCTGTTAAATGGACAACCATCAATGGAATATTCGAAAATCACACAGTATTTATCGGAAGATCCCGAAAACAATCTTGTTTACAACGGAAATGCGTTGCCGCCGTATTATGGAGCTATGCGAAATACGATCGTAAAAGATGGAGTTGAATTGTCATTTAATATAACATATCGATTTGGCTATTATTTTCGTCGTAATTCCATAATGTACAGTTCCCTTTATAGTACATACTACGGTCATGGTGACTATTACAAAAGGTGGAAAAATCCGGGTGATGAAGTTTTTACAAATGTGCCAGCTATGATTTTCCCGGGCAATGGAGTGGCTGATAATTATTATAAAAATTCCGAAATACTTGTTGGAAAAGGTGATCACATAAGGTTGCAGGATATTTCATTGTCATATAATTTTGGTGATGCTGTATTGAAAAAATGCTCCGTAAAGAATCTTAAGGTCTTTACTTATGTTAATAATCTCGGAATTATTTGGAAAAAAGATAAATCGGGATTAGATCCGGATTTTCCCACTACCAAACCTATTAGGACTATAGCATTTGGGCTAAATTGTAATTTTTAAATATTGATTATGAATAAGTTAATAATATTTATTGTTTTTGTGGGTTCTACTTATCTGAGTATTTCCTGTAGTAAAAACTGGCTTGAAGAAAAACGGGATATAAAATTAATCGTTCCAACAACTTTAAATGATATGGATTTATTGTTGAACGCTGATAATTTTCAGAATGACGGACGTGGTGCGACAGAAACTTCCTGCGATGACTACGAATTTACTACTGAACAGTATAATGCGCTCTATTATGCTTTTGATAGAGATTTGGTAGTTTGGAAAACACAAGAGTTTCCAAGGATTGGTATTTTAGAATGGGACGAATGGGATATAGCTTATTCTCAGATTCAAATATGTAACGTAGTACTTAACGGTTTATCGAAAATTACCCGTACAAATGATAATAGAGAACAATACGATAAAATTAAAGGAACCGCATTGTATCATAGGGCTAAGCAGTTCTTAAATCTCGCGCTAACTTTTTGTAAATATTACGACCTTAAAACCGCAAAAACAGACTTGGGTATTCCTCTTAAATTGGCGGAGGATATCGATGAAGATATTGACCGGGGTACCTTAGAAAATACCTATGAACAAATTCTCTCGGATTTAAAAGAAGCTGTTATCTTATTGCCTAATACCTCACAATTAAATACGCAGATTGGTAAAGGTGGAGCTTATGGGTTGCTTGCTAGGACTTTTTTGTATATGGATGATTATAAGCAAGCATCTTCATCCGCAGATTCAAGTTTTAAATATAATCCATATATAGAGAATTTTAACAATATCGATTTAGCAAATGATTATCCGTTTTATGACATTTCAAAAGAAATCCATATTTATAGCATGCAAAGTAAATATTCTCCGAATGGTATTACAGGCAGAATAAACCAATCACTTATAGAAAGCTATAATGCTAACGACCTTCGAAAACAGGTTTTCTTCAAATTGCAAGACGACGGGAAATATACCTTCAAGGGGAGCTTTACCGCTGGGCTGTTTTCGGGAACGGCCACAGGGGAAATCTTACTAATAAGTGCAGAATGCAGGGCAAGACTTGGAGATTTAAACGGCGCAATGGAAAGAATAAAATTATTATTACAAAATCGTTTTAAAACATCAGCTGAAATCCCGATGCCTTTGCATAAAAAAAATGATATTTTGGAATACATTTTAATGGAACGCCGAAAAGAGCTAGTAACGAGAGGTCTTCGTTGGCAGGATCTCAAAAGGCTAAATAATGATCCTAATTTTGCCAAAACTCTTATTAGGAAGATCGGTGACGATATCTATACACTTCCTCCCAATGATCCGAGATACGTTATGCGAATACCACAGTACATTATAAATTATAACCATATTGCTCAGAATACGTATTAAACTGAATTATCATGAAAAAATTAAGTATCATTTGCATTTTGGTATGTTGGTCACTCCTTTGTCATTCTCAGACCAAAATTGCTGGCTTCATAAAAGATGCAGTTAACAATCCCAAGGAATTGGTTCTAACTGTTTACGATCCTTTATCTATTTATAATCCTCAGATCATAGAAGACACCATTGTAACAACAAATGGATATTTTGATTTTAATTTTAGGATTCAGAAATCAATGAATGTAAGTATAGAAATTGCAGGACATTCAATTTTTTTTCCGGGAACGTTTGAATTAGTAGTTTCTCCCAATGATAGTTTAAATATAATTATCAATGATACCAAAAAGTTAGGGATTTTAAATCTAGAAATTTCCGGAAGAGGAATTGAGAAAGTAGATTTTAAGAAGAGCATTCTTCAAGAAGTTTTAGCAATTTATAAGACCGATCCCAAATATCAGGATCAAAATTTACTATTTAAGTTTTTAACAACAGATAGAAAACTTACCGTTATAGATTCCATATACAATAGTTACCATGGAAACTTAGATGCAGATGTAAAGAGTCAGATTAGAGCAGGGTTATATGAAAGTGTGCTAGAAAGTTTATTTATTAGTGCAATGAGAAGTGACAACGATTCATTGAATACTTATTTCAACCACTTTATTATTGAAAAGGATAGAATGAAACCATTCTGTGAGGGGCAAAATGTTTTCTATTCGGGCGGTAGTTTACTATCAGAGTTTATACTACTAAGTGAATATAAAAATCCTATCCTTTATATTGGAGATCAATATAGAATAGATAGTATTAGTAATTACAGTAAACTTATAACTAAATATTTTGGAAGTACCGCAAACGTCAAAAATTATCTACTTTCTAAAATAATGGTTTCGTATCTGAATTCTAGAATTTTTAATAAAAGCAGCGAGGAAGTATACGACTTTTATGTTAAAAATACTGATGAAAATAATCCATTTTTAGCCGAGGTAACCAATACTTATAATCGTTCTCAGCAATCTTTACAAGTAGGGAAACCTTTCTTTAATTTTAGTCTTGCCGATACAGCTGGCAAAATTCATTCCTTGTCCAATTTTAAAGGGAAGATTTTAATTATTGACTTTTGGTTTACCGGATGCAGTGGCTGTAGACAGATGGCTCCCGCACTGGACTTGTTAGAGAAAAAGATTAAAGACCTTAATATTGAATTTATTTCCATAAATGTAGATAAAAAAGAGACTTGGCTTAAAGGTATTGGCCAATATAGCAGCAGTGGTTCTCTACAGTTGTACACAATGGAACAAAAATTTCATCATCCAATCATTAAGTCCTTAAACATTTTGGGGTATCCAGCTTTGTTTGTTGTGGATAAAAAAGGAAATCTAGCAGGAATTCCACCAGATCCGAGAAGCAGTGAAGCTGAATTTATTAGGTTTATAAAGAATATGTAAAAAAATGAGGTCGCTAAAATTGCGACCTCAATTTGCTTACGGTCTTGCACCGTTTATTTTATGATTTCCCGTAGGTTGCCCCGTTTCTATATTATACTCTTGTGAGCATAAAGTCGGGCGAGTGGGTTGGCATTGGTTAGAACTACCTACCGGTGCACCCATTGATCCGTCTGCATTTACATAAAAGTCGGCAACTGTGTCTACTTTCGCATGATTCGCCGGAGCAAATGAAAAAGCTGTAAACGTACCTAGTGCAATTGCTGCAACTCCAAGTGTTAATCTAATTGATTTCATGATGTTTGGTGCTTTTATAAATCAAAAAGCTAAACTTTAGTTTTTTGCCTACTCTGGGTTTCAGGTTTTCGGCTTCCCCTGTTTTTAATTATTAGTTTTAAATTTAGTATGTGGTCTGAATATGACTACTGTGTGGTGGCCGTTTAAACGAAAACATGATCAGACCAATGATATTTAGTGCCAGCACCGCGAAGTTGATCAAAAGTTGATCGTCCCAATTCAACCTGCTGTAAAGCGAGATACATGAACATGGTATGCTTGGTGCAAACTTTAAAATGTAGATCAGATATCCTGTGTATAACACAAGTAGTGATAGCGAGGTAATAAGTCCAATCTTTCTCCAAGACTTCTTTATCAGCAGTACAACAAGTGAGAAATGCAGTACCTGTAAAAGATAGGGTAAGGGTGAACCCAAGGATGATAAAAGATATGCGCCATTGATCTGCCTTCTGAAAGTATCAAAATCAAGTACCTTACTAACAAATGTATAAGCCCACATGAGTAGGAGTAAGAATATAATTATTTCGGCTATCAAGTTTTTCGTTCGCATGGCATCAGAATTTTTAGGTTATTGAAAAAGCGTGTTTCAGTTCTTCTCTAAATCGAATTTTATTTCGAGGTTTTCCATTGACCACCGTGTCTGATTGGTGGGTCTTTTATCGATTCATCCAGTTCAGGGTCTGGGTCAGTGGAAAAAGCTTCGGTCTGAATTGTATCGTTATTTTTTGACATTTCTGTTTTTGAATTGACAATATTCTGTTTTTTCAGTTCTAACGGTTCCTCAATTTCGGATTCTCTACAGGAGTGTAAGATGACAGCACCTGCGATGATTAATATTGTTGAGATAATAGTTTTCATTTTGTTTCAAAATTTTAAGAATTATCCCGGCCGGTTATTTCGAATTCGTGAACGAAGGTAGAGGGCATTGGAACACGGAAAAACTGTTTGGTGCGCCCGTTGAACAATTTGAATGCGCAAATTGTTCAATTTGAGCATTGTTATTGTATTGAAATTCAGTATTTTAAACTGTTTTTATGGTATGTTGGGGATTTTCGTTTTTGATAATTCATGATTTGGCGAATTTTAGTAATTTTATATAAACTTGACCTATGAAATTCTCCGCTTTTCATATCATAATTGTTTTATGTTTATTGCACTCTGAATTGCTCTGTGCCCAAAAAGAAGAGTACAGTAAATATTACTATATCAGGAAAAATTACGAAGTGTTTTCAGAGAATGATGTCAGGGCACTTCCGTTCATAAGACAGTACATTGCAGAAGCAAAAAAGGACAAGGATTATGGAAAATTATATCAGGGATATGCAGATGGAGTTGAATTCTCCTCCGATCGTAACATAAAACTCAAGTTTGCGGACAGTACAATAATTGCCGCCAAATTATCACGGAAAGATTCGCTAGTAAGTTCTGCGTACCTCGAAAAAGGAGTTGTCTATTATTTCCACTTTAAAAAATACCAATTGGCATTGAACGAATTTCTTGTCGCAGTTCCGTATGCGGAAAAGGATACAGATCCGTATTATAGAAACAGATTAAATTATCTGATCGGCGTTGTTAAAAGCTATATTGGGTACTACGACGAAGCATTGCCGATATTTATTAAAACAAGGAATTATTTTGCGAACGAACTAAGCAAACAACAACATCCGAACATTATATATGATTCTCGAAGAGGCTATTATAATAGTCTCCACCAGATGGCTATTTGTTATCGCAATATGGGGAAATTTGGTCTTTCCGATTCAATTGTTAACGTTGGACTTACAGAAATAGGTCCTAACAAAGAACATCGGCAGGAATTCGGATATTTTCTGAAAGAAAAAGGTATTTCCGAGTTTCGTAAAAAAGATTATTCCACAGCCCTTGCATCCCTTTCAGCTTCCTCGGTAGCCCTTTCGAAAATTAATGATTTTGCCTGGTTAGCTGTAAACTATTCTTATTTAGGCAAATCCTACCTTGGTCTCGGGGATAAATCCCATGCCTTGAGGAATTTTGAAAAAGTTGATTCTATTTTTCAGAAGCATGGTTTTATTGTTCCTGAAGTACGAGATACCTTTGAGCTTCTAATTGACGAGTACAAAGCGAACAATGACATAGAGAAACAGTTATACTATACAAATCAGCTGATAAAAGTAGATAGTGTCCTATTCAGGGATTTCAATTATTTGTTGCGGAAGATGAGTAAAGAATATGATACACGTTTGCTGAAACAAGATAAGAAGCGGCTTGAAAAGCAATTCGCGAGAGATAAATTAGCTAAGTGGGGTCTAGGTACTGTCGCTGTTAGTTTCGCAGCAACGATGTTATTTTATAAGAGAAGGGAAAAAAAAGTCCGCCGCAAATACTCCGTTTTGGAGCAGAAGATCATCGCTAGAGATAATGCTGATTTGGCTATCATTACACATGAAAAGCAGGAGGATAATAAGCTTGAAATCGATCCAAAGATTGTTGAAGAAATACTGCAAAAATTAAATGATTTTGAGAACAAGGGCGGTTTTAGGGAAAACGGCCTTACACAACATAAGCTGGCGGATCGATTTGATACAAATCATTATTATCTGTCTCAAATCGTAAACGAGTACAAAGGCATGAATTTTACGAAGTATCTCATAGAATTGCGAATTAGGTACATAACTGATAAGCTGTATAATGACCCAGAATACCGCAAGTATAAGATCGAAACTCTTGCTGAAGAATGTGGTATGGCATCAAGGAATAATTTTTCGAAGCTATTTCGTGAAATTAATGGGATCGGGCCAGCAGATTTCATCAAGAGGCGCGTAAAAGATATCAATAAAGAGCAGAATCTTTCCATCGAGACAGTAATTTAAGAATTAAGAAGGAAGTTCTTTAAAACCATTTTTTGTCAACTCTTGTCTTTATGCAGTAGATTGATTCGTATGTAGTTGCGGCTTAATATTTGCAAACTTTAATTTACAAATCATTAAAATATAATATCATGGCAGACGACAAATCAAAGAAAGGGAAACAGGACCGCAGTAAAGTAAGTGGATCAGAGAATTACGAAATCCAATATTTCAAGGATAAAATGAATGTTAGTTCTCAAGCAGTCGTTGGTGCTATAAGAGCTACTGGTTCCAATGAACGAAAAGTTCTGGAGGCATACTTAACCAAACGACATAAGAAATAAAATTGAACAGTGTTCTGTTGTTTCTAAGGCTTCTCCTTGTGATTAGCCTAGTGTTTTATTTCTGCAATGTCATTCCAATCCTGTAAAAACTTTGAATTATGGCTTTAGAACAATATCGTGAAAAACGGTCTGAAGACAAAACACCTGAACCTTTTGGTGGTAAATCTTCGGGAAAAGAGTTGAGATTCGTGGTGCAAAAGCATGATGCGTCGCATCTGCATTATGATTTCCGTCTGGAAATGGATGGAGTGCTCAAAAGCTGGGCGGTTCCAAAAGGTCCGTCTCTCGATCCGGATATCAAACGCCTGGCGATGATGGTCGAAGACCATCCGTATGATTATAGAGATTTTGAAGGTATCATTCCCAAGGGTCAATATGGAGGGGGAACTGTGATCGTCTGGGACGAAGGTACTTATGAACCAGCTGATCCAGTTGACGGTGATTTGAAAAAGCAGGAGAAAAACCTAATACATCAGTTATATTCAGGTAAATTAAAGTTCAAACTCAACGGGAAGAAGTTGAAAGGAGAATTTGCATTGGTAAAGGCTTATGGAAGGGGCGAGAATGGCTGGTTATTAATGAAGTTGGATGATAAGTATGCCAGCAAGGACGACATAACATTGAAAGACAAATCTGTGATTTCAAAAAAGAGTATTGCGCAGATGGAGAAGTCCCCTGATAAAGTTTACGGCGAAAAGATTATACGGAAAGAAAGTACAGTTAAGGATAAGCCTGCGGCTAAGAATAAAGCTGTAGCAGTAATTGATGAGCAACTTGCAGCTTCTGAAGAAAAAGCTGGGCCTAAACAAGATATTGCAAAGATACTGAAACAGGCTCCCAAGCAGACATTCTATGACAATGTCGAACCGATGCTTGCCACCCTTGTGGATGAGCCGTTTGACAGTGATGATTGGCTTTATGAAGTCAAGTGGGATGGTTACAGGGCTGTCTCCTTTTTAAAAGGACATAAGGTTGAGATAAAATCCAGAAATGATAAAAGCTTTAACGATAAATTCTATCCGATTTTTGATGAGCTGAAAACAATGGATCTAGATGCTATCTTAGACGGCGAAATAGTAGTGGTTGGAGAGAATGGTCAGGCTAATTTCGGCGCGTTGCAAAATTGGCGTAGTGAAGCTGATGGTATCCTATTATACTTTGTTTTTGATATCCTGTGGTATAAGGGGAAGGATCTTACTAACCTTGAATTGTGTAAACGAAAAGAAATTTTGAAAGAGGTATTGCCAGATAGCGACAGTATTAAGATAAGTACGTCATTTTTTACTTCCGGCATCCGGTTTTTGGAAGCTGCAAAAAAAATGGGGCTTGAAGGTATCATGGCGAAAAGGAAGGATAGCTTATATCATACGAAGAATAGAACGAAGGACTGGCTTAAAATTAAAGCAAACAAAAGACAGGAAGTTGTCATCGGTGGTTTTACCAAAAACGAAGGCTCCAGTAAATTATTCAGCAGCATACTTGTTGGAGTTTACGAAGGAAAAAAATTGGTCTATACCGGGAAGGTAGGTACTGGTTTTAATGATAGAATGCAAAAGGAAATGATGGAACAGTTTAAGGAATTAATAACTGATAAATCTCCATTCAGCAACGAGCCTGACGTAAACAAACCTTCGCGGTTCCGACCGAATCCTCCACACGCAAACGCAACTTGGCTAAAGCCAAAACTCATCTGTGAAGTAAGTTTTACGGAGATGACAACGGACGGAGTGATGCGCCATCCTTCGTTTGATGGTATGCGTGAAGATAAAAATCCAAAAAATATCGTTCTTGAAAAAGAGGTGTCAACCGCAAATATTGTTTCCAGCTCTGACGACGACATAATATCTCCGCAGGGTCAGGCGAAAAGAAAAACGTTGCTGAATCCAAACGATAAAACACAGGTCAAAAAGATCAAGGGGACGGAACTAAAATTTACAAATCTTGATAAGCTGTTCTGGCCGAAGGATAAAATTACAAAGCGTGATTTGATCAATTATTATTATCAAGTTGCACCGTTTATACTACCATATTTAAAAGATAGACCACAGAGCATGAACCGCTTTCCTAACGGAATAGAAGGAGAGGGCTTTTACTTTAAAAACGTAACGGATACTGCTCCAGATTGGGCTACAACTTACCTTTATAAAAGTGATTCAGATAATAAAGACAAACATTATTTAGTGGGGAAAGATGATGCAACATTGCTTTACATGGCTAACCTTGGATGCATTGAAATGAATCCGTGGAGCAGTACAATCAAAAAGCCGGAACATCCGACTTTTTGCATTATTGATCTAGATCCTGATAAGAATTCCTTTGACCAGGTGATCGAGACTGCTCAGGTAACGAAACAGATTTTGGATGATATGGGTGTAGAGTCTTATTGCAAAACAAGCGGATCAACAGGACTACACATTTATATTCCTTTGGGTAACAAGTATACTTATGAACAATCCAAAGAATTTGCGCGGGTTATCGTTACATTGGTACATAATGAACTTCCTGCATATACTAGTCTTGAAAGGGCCATTAAGGATCGTAAAGGTAAAATGTATCTTGATTTTCTTCAAAATAGACCTCATGCTACTATTGCGGCAGCTTATTCTGTTCGTCCGAAACCGGGCGCTACAGTTTCAATGCCCTTGCACTGGGAGGAAGTAAAAAAAGGGCTTAAAATGAGTGATTTTACAATTTTTAATGCGATAGAGCGGATAGAAAGTGTAGGGGATATCTTTAAGCCTGTGCTTGGCAAAGGTATAGATTTAAAAAAAGTAATTGAGAATTATGGCGCAAAATAAAAGACGTACACAGTACTAAATCCGTACATTATCTAGTTTAGTCTGAAAAGATCAGTACTTTGCCTAACCATTAGCTATTAAATTTTTCATTTTAGCGCATTCATTTTGAATGGCTAGATACATAATTTTCTGTTAAGAACTAGGTAAAGTATTGATTCGTAGAATTACTACAAATTTTAAAAAAGTACCTAATTCATTTTGCTGTGAATTTCTAAGGTATTATATTGCAAAACCAAAATCACTAAAGACCTTATGAAAAAAAATAAAAAACAACCCCATATTAAGTAGCGTATTTCAGCGCTATAAGAAGAATTTCAGTTCCATAGAAATTTGATCGACCATTCTCAGAAGCAGTCACCAACATTTTTTGACTTCATTAGATATTGGAACCCAGCGACTGTTCCCCTGAAATATTAGTATCACCATTTATCGGTGGATTATCAAAGCAATTACATAAATGAAAAAAATAATTATGCATGTTTCAAAAAGATATGGATCATTTAGATTCTACAAACAATGATAAGAAGGGTATAGAAACAGCTACTTCACTTGAATCTTCTTTTCAGGGAGCTAATACAACTGGTAAAATGTTCGATAAACCAGTTGTATCCAATACTAAATCCGTCACCGAAGATCGGTTATGGAATAACCAGCCAACCTCAAAAATATTTAACGCTGCGGGGATTTCAGAAAATGAAGTCAACGGAATCAATAGACTGGTTAAGCTTGAAATAGTTATTGAGGGTAAACCGATTCGTTTTTTTAAGCATTTTAAGCTGCAACAAAGCGCCGTCAAACATCATACTTTTGAGCTTATCCTGGCCCACGATACGTTGGGGGAGGCAGAAAACCATAATTTGGAGAAGGCTCAAAACTTTCTTGGTAAAAGGATTACTGTCGTTTTCAAATATAAGGACGTAGATGAAAGCCCTGAAAGAAATTTTGTTGGGGTAGTGACGGAAGTCGGCTTTAGCCAGGACAACGGAAACCTCGGAAACATTGTACTTATCGGTTCTAGTCCAACGGTTCTGCTGGATGCTGCTCCACATGTTCAAAGTTTTGGAGGGTCACAGGAAATAAGTCTAAACAGCATAGCTTCACAGGTGATCGGTGAAGGTCTGGATTCAAGTAAGTTTGATTTCAGGGTAGATGCAAATTACGGTAATCTGGCTTATAGCTCGCAGTATGAAGAAACCCATTACAATTATTTAGCCCGAATCGCGGAGGCTTACGGTGAACAATTCTACTACGATGGTGAGGTATTGCATTTTGGACAACTCCCACCATCAGAAAATCCGGTGAAACTGGTTTACGGAAGAAATTTAAGTGACGTGAAAATACGGATGAAAGCACAACATGTTAAGCCTTCATTCTATGGTTATAATAGTCGTAAAAATGAGAAATTTGCAGGTGGAAATCCGGATATTAAACATACATCGGATATTGCCCGCAGAGCTTATGAAATTTCGGAAAGTACATTTAAAACTCCATCCCTACGAATTGCTCCCATAAAGGTTAATTCTTTTTTGGATGTTCAAGCCTCAGAGAAAGGTACAGCAGGAAGTAAAGCCGCTGAGGTGTTTGTGACTACTGGTATTTCTACGGTTCCATTCTTATATCCGGGATGTATTGCAGATATAGAAATGAGAAAGACAGATAGCAATGAAACGTCCTATTTTACCAGACTTTTATTGACGGAAGTAATACATGAAGTTGACGCAAGAGGTTACTACAATGGAAGTTTTGAAGCAATAGCTGCTGACTCCGGTTACATCCCAAGACCTGAATTTACAATCCCAAAAGCAGAACCTCAGTTCGCTAAGGTAGTTTCAAATACTGATCCTTTAAACCAGGGCCGTGTACAAGTTCAATTTGACTGGCAAAGTGCTAAGAACGTTTCTGAATTTATCCGAGTTATGACTCCTGATGCTGGCAGTAGTGAGGACGTAAAAACGAATAGAGGTTTTATGTCTGTTCCTGAGGTAGGTGATCAAGTCATCGTAAATTTTGTGCATCAACATCCTGACCGTCCTTTTGTGATGGGTGGAATGTTTCATGGGAAGATCGGAGCTGGTGGCGGAACGGGCAATAATGTGATGTCTTTTAGTGGACGTAGCGGAGCCGAACTAAAATATGACAATGGTTCAGGTTCCATGAACCTGAAAGACAAAGGAGGGGCAAAAATGCATTTTGATGGCGCCGGAAATGCAACTACAGATGCAAATTTAAACCATGTTGTGAACGCCGGAAGTAAGAGTTCAATCAATGTTGGGGCGAAAGAAAACAGTCCCGCTACGTCAGTCTTTGATATGGATGAAGAGGGCAATATAAGCTTTAAGGGGAAAAAGAGTCTTACTATTACGATCGGTAATAGTTCATTTACGATGAAGGATGATGGGACGATCAGCCTTTCAGGAAAAGATATAACTGTAACTGGAAGTAACAATCTGGCAATGCATGCAACTCCATCAGAAAAGGGAGGAGGTGCAGGAACTATAGCTATCACATCCAAAGGCGGTGATATTACGATCAGTAATGACCAGAATATACACGTGAAAGGTGGAATAGAGGTAAAATTGACATAAAATGGAATATCTTAAAGACCAAGCAATACTGGATTGTGATAAGGGACTATTGACTTCCACATTAATTGTTACTTCCAATCCAAAGATCAAACTCCGGGAAGGAAAGTTTGCGACTGACAAGGACAATATCGCCGGATTAAATATTCCCCATTTCGGGCTTTGTGGTTTGAAAGGGATCTGTAGGCTTAACCTAGAATTGTCGGGAGTTCCACTCACATGGGTCAAGACAGTACCAAAGATCAAAGTTTTGGATCAAAAGCCATTATCTGATGCGTCAAAATGCATCTGTCCTTACGGTGGTGTTATCAGCTGTAAAAACTCGGGGCAACTATAAACGAAAAATGAAATTATGGAATTAGCAATAGCAGGCGGAGCCACTGGATTTTTTGCAAGCGCAACAACAGCAGGCACTTCAATGTCATGGAATCCTATTGGATGGATCATATTAGCTGTTGTGGCGATTGCTGCAATATGGTATTTTTGGGATGATATATGTGACTTTTTCTCATCGGTGGGCAGTGGTATTGCTGCTGCTGCAAAGGTGGTGTGGGAGTTTGTCACTGCACCTCCTGTGACAGCACCGCCGCCGACGGTAGATGAAGAGCTGCCCAAGCCCGTCGCTCCTCCCGCAGATATACCAATCGAAGAGCCTATTACAGTTCCGATAGCACCGCCGATCACGGTACCGCAGACAAAACCAAGGACAAGAAGAAGGGAAAAAGACATATATAATGTTTATGATCTCCACGTCGGTACTCCTGGTCTACTACGAAATTACACTTATGGAGCAGGATTTGTAAATCAGTTTATGATGAGCGGTGCAATATGGAAATATGGATTAACATCTTTTAAATCTGTATATGCGCGATATTTAGTAATTTTCCAATTATATAATGGAGACAAAGATGAATATATCTTAAATAGTCTATCTTCTGGAAAATTGTTACCGAAAGAATGGTATGTACAAAATGTGAACTATGCCACTGCAAATGCCGAAGAAGTTTCTTTGATCGATAGCTATGTAGCAACACATGGCAAATTTCCTCCCGGTAACACTTTTAGAGGATAGTATTGTTTATAATTTAAATTTAGAATAATGACAGAGCAAGAAGTAGATAAATTATTGCAGAAAATAAGTAATCAAAAGATGTTTGGTGAGACAGAGAAAGCTATCGCCAACTTACATATTTTAAATAACGAGTTCCCAAAAGAGAAGAAGTATTTAGCTCTTTTGGCAAGTGCATATTTTGATGCGGATTCTATGGATACGGCCGAAGAATATTGTACAAAGGCTTTGGAAATCGATCCTGATTACGCGGAAGCGCATGAAATTAAAGGTCTTATCGCTGAAAAGAAGGGCGATAATGAGCTGGCTGAAAAATACTATAAAGAATCAGTTTCCAAGGAGAAGCCATTCAAAATGGGGTATTTGCGACTTGTACTGTTATACTATAAGCTTGAACGGTATGATGAGGCAATTGAGCAGGCTGAATACCTTCTTGCTAATTTTGATAAGAGCCGAAATGAATACCCTGCAGAAGATCAAAGGAAAATCTTTGCGCAATGGCTATCTTTTGCGTACAACAGACTTTATTCATCACTGATACGGACTGGGCAATTTGAAAAAGCAGCTGACAAAATAAACGAGTATGTTGCATTCAGAAGTAATTACGTTAAAGACCCGTATCAGTTTCTTTCTGAAGATGAGTTATTGTTCAAGTTATACCATGCTGCGAAAGAAACCGAAAAGATGAAGGAATCAGAAGAAAAAATGCTAAACCATTATATGGTTCCATTAGACGTAGTTGAGTCGATGAAGAAAGATGTTGAGCAGGGTTATATAGAAAGTGCTAACCCAGATAACTATACTGTATAAACCGTATAAATCGGATGATTTTCATCCATTGTTAAAACATGTCTGAACTTTTAGACCCTGTAGAATATAGATTCTCATTTCACAAGAAGAGTTCCTACAAAGGTAAATCGCTATTTAACATAGAATCCAGCGGTACATTCACTTTAGAAAAAGTGGGTGCGAATGCTGACGAACAAAACTTTACGTTTACCAATTTGAGCTATAAGAGCAGCAACACCAACGATCCTTTATTGTTCAGTCCGGTTGAGTGGAAATATGTTCGTGATATAGGGATTGCTGCAATTACCAATAAAAAGAATTTTAAACCTAAGTGGAATCGTTTTAGGGATAAGTATCGCAATCCATCTAACAGGGTTCTATTGATGGTCATTGAGAAATTATATTTTAATACACCATTAGGTATGGAGCATGATACTTTTTCAAATGGTGTTTACTTGCCGTTCTTTATAGACTCTGATGGTACTTATCAGGTGGGAATGCATTATAAGGGGCTTGATTACCTCGCAATGCCTTTGGATCTGCCATTAGAAACTATTTTTGAGTGTAGGAAACATAATGAAAAAGAAACTCACCTTGAGGGCTGGGTCACTTTAAAAGAGGCAGATCTGGATAGATTGCTTACGGATCAGGGATTTAGGGGTAAGGCTAAAGATTATCATATATCACGTGATTTCTCGATTGATTCAAAAATTACAGTTATCATTGACAATGCTGCTAATGTCATAAAGCATATCACATTTAAATCCTCCATTAAAGGTGAACAGGATCTTTCCGAGGAAATCTTTTACATGGTAGATTCAGATTTTGACAGTTATCGCGGTGATATTCATAAAATCCACGATGGCAAAAAGTACACTTTGGAAGATTGGGAGCAGTACATGCGTGAGCAGAGAAAGCCCGGGCGAAATTTCTCCAATTTGGATTGGGACAATGTCGAATAGCCTTTTGAACTCGGAAAATTAAGTTTTTTAAAAGCAGAAATGATGTAGAATTTGTGAGAGTACAAACTAATTCATAAAAGATATAAAGAATGATAAATGACTGATTTTTGATAATTAGCCTTCATCAGAATAAAGGTTTTCAAGATTTGTAAAAGCGATTAAAACTTTTCTGCGAAGCATTCTGGGATACTGTGTATCCCACAAATAGCCCGCAATGGCTGTCAAAGCATAGGATAGGGAAATGGGGACAGCCTTTGCAGCCGATTTTTGCGCCAAAAGCCAACGGCTTTTGGCCGCCGGCAATTTTTCAACTGCCGACGGTGATGGGTTGGGTTCTAAAGTTTTCAAGATTAAGGAACATCCCCCGATGTTCGGTCATACCTGACTTTAAGAGATTCCATAAGAGGGATGCCCCCATTTGTGCTAATGTTGCATTAATAAAAAGATCCTGTTTGTCAAGAGATTCGGCAAGTGAGCAACTTGGTGTATCATCAGTTTTTTCGGATGCTCTTAGCAGGTCAGAAAATTCATCCGTAACAAATGGAAGTTCTGCTACTGTGGTAAACATTCTTGACCTGGGTTGTTCAATTTTGCCAATTGTGGACATTACGACCTGTCCTGAAAATTTACTGTTCCCAAAATCTAGCCAATACTTTGGCGAATCCCTGAGATAAGAGTACTGTTTTTTTAGCGTGCGTGCTATATCAGCAATTTCAAATCTCGATCTTACATTATCCGTACAGGATATGTAAATTGTTGCCAAGGCATTTTCAGGAATATTACCGAGGCTATCCCGTTCAAATTTTTGGGTTTCCGCTTTCCAGTTAAATCCTGACCATCTGTTTAAACGGTTGATAATCGCAATTGATTTGTAAAGACCTTTTTCAGATTCTGCGAATCGTTGGCGACCAACGTTCGCAGGTGTTACGATATCATCATCCCATAGATGCACATCCAAACCACTGTGTCCGAGTTCCAGTAAGCTATGATTAATCTCCATTAGGGCGGTCATAAACTTGGAGCCTGTTCCACCTGCGCCAATTACATTGACGAGGATAGGATTTGCTGGGCGTAATAATTCATTGTGAAGAAAATGAACATTCTTTTTTACCGTTTTCATAGCAATATATCTTTAAGTTTTTGATTGTTTTTAAGAAGAACCTCATTAGGAAACAATTTATCTGCATTGACCAAACTTTCCCACAGCATAACGCAGTTTCCTTTGATAGGGTTGTGTTCAGACATTAGGTGTGAAAAGTAACTATTGAAAAAATATGCTTCCCATAATCTTGTTAGTTCCCTTATGGATGATGTTTCGTTTGCTTCGATCTCCACTGTACCCATGCAGACGTTTCCATTTTGATACACATTAAAGAAAGGCGCATGATAAAGTTCTGTATTGGGTGTTGGTCTTCTGTTTGAAGATAACGCAAATAGAGAAAGTGATTCCCTGTCAGCGACCCATAACAGGGCAGGAGTGTGGGCGTTGCCCGATACGATACCTAACCCCTTATTGAAATGTAGCGGACGGTACTGTGCTTTTGTGAACCAAATGACCTTACCAAGTTTGGCGTCAAAGGATAAAATACTGCTATCCAAAATCCCGTCAGATTTTAATAGTCTGTCCTTTTCTTCATCAATATGAAGAGACTCCGCCAGTTTTCTGGCTTCACGAACTGTCAGGGGATGAGCATTTATTGGAGTACCCCCCTTGTCCATGTCGTAATGCTCAACATAGGATTTACTGGCATCCCCATCGGCCTGATAAAAGATCAGGGCTGATTTAGGATGATAGTAGGTTGCGAAATTGCTTGTAATATCTTTCATGATGTTATATTTATAAGGTTGAACATTGCCAAAGTTCTATCAAGTCGTCAAGTCTGTCGAAAACCTGTTTTTCAAAATCAAAATTGTTTCCTTTAATTACACTTTCGTCGTAAGGCAAAAAGCGTGTTGGTTCATCTATATCACCGTATTCCTGTAAATCCTCATTGATGAACTGACACATACACTCAAACAGATTTCCCTTAATTGATGCGCAGAAAGAAACATAATTATCCATAGTTACGAAGTAACTATCATGTGTTACATCTTCCCTGAACCGTAAGGGGTAATATTTACGATCAATGCGTTCCTTTGGATATTTTGTATGAATCTTGTAAACCTGTTTCGCTATTTTAAATGCTTTTTTATCAAAATCATTGTTGGGCTTAAAGCTTTTTAGCCGAGTTCCAAATAGGTCTAAATTTTTGGGGTCAGCGATTTTAGTTTTCATTAAATCCCCTACGATTTTGGCATTTTTAAGTTCGGTCAAGATGTCCTCGTCTTCATTTTCCTCATCAACTATCATTTCCTCATAGGACTCATAAGTTGAATTGAGATAGCAATCGTCATTTCTGTAGTAAGGAATCCCCAAAACCTGATATAGATAGGAGTAAATAGACAATATCAGTAAGCCAGTTTGTGAGTTTTGATTATCCTCCAGTATAGTATGAAGTGGCACTACGGGAATGTAGTATAAAGTCATACCTGTGCTGAATCTGTCTTCACGGGCAAAGAATGTCCTATTTCTGTAATGTATCAATCTGATTTCCCTCCAATCTTCTGTTGTTTTTTTTAGCTTCTCTCTTAACTCAGCTAATGAAGCAGAAATATTATAGGGGAAAGGCATGGCTTTATTTTCCTGTATAGTTATACCGTATTTCTTGGTGACTATGGAAAGGGAATTATAAAATTCCCTTTCTAATTTAGTTTTGTCACAATCCTGCACTACTTCTGTTTCCTGCAATCGAGGTAAGAACTGCATTCTTAAAAAGGCATTGGTAACATGGCAGGGGGCACTGACTGACGCTTGTCCTTGCGTATTTCGCCTGCATCCTTTGTGCGTTTTAGCCAATTTTGGTATTCCCCCAACGTCCGATGCAGTTGACGTTGCTGTTCTTTTCTCGGTAGTTTTACCGTGTCGGCATATTGTTTTTGCATGACTCATTGTATTAAAATTTTTAGTTAGCCCTTTGTTCCGATAACGGTTTCAAATCTGTAAACAACCTGATCATCCTGAATAACAGGAGCAGAGATTTTTGCAGTTGTTAGAATCGGGTACATATTGGAATAAAAAAATAAAACATCCTGCTCTGCCCATTTTGGTTCGGGGTCAGATAGAGTGATTTCGTTTCCCTTATCTACGAGTATGAATACTCTTTTTAGTTGTGTTGCTAGTAGCATTGTTATCAAATTTTAGTTAAACATTTTCAGTTTCCGAATTATCGACTTCGTTCCCAGCATTACTGGTGCTATCGGTATTATTGTTTCCGAACAGGTCAGGCCAGATCTGCTGTTCAAAATAGGACTGCCTATTTTTGATGAGTTCAGCATGTTCAGGGTATTCGGACGCTTTTGGAAGTGCTGACCATGCATCGCTATATTTCCCCTGTTTTTCGAGATCATCCGCCTTTTTCATTGCTTCTTCATATTTTTGAACCCTTTTGTCCGTTCCGCCCTGTGGTTTTCCCGTTTTGGCTTTTTCCCTGTGGGACGTGGTGGTGAGATTTTCCAGTGATTTCATGTACTCGTCCATATTGTCGATAATTTCCCCTGCCTTTGTGAGCGGAGTTGTTACTCGCTCGAAATAGCAGTTATTCAGTTCCTCTGCTGTAGCTGTCAGGTTATAGGGTATGATTGGGCTTTTATTTGCATCAGCAGGGGATAAGGGACGGATCAATGTCGAAACTATCAGATTGTTTTCTGCTCCCTTTGCTATTGTTAGCACAATCTGTCCGTTGATGTCCAATTGCGCAAGTTGTGTGAAAAAATTAGTTGGTTCCATAATTCATCTTTTTATCGCTAACAGCTTCAGTTATATATTCTTCGGAAAGACCGATTTTTCTTAAGTAGTCTTCAAATTCCTTCATTTCCCTGTTAAATTCCGCTATACCCTCATCACCTGCGAGTAATAGCTTATGTACAGTTTCAGCTTTCAACGCTTTCGTAATTTTTGAATGCAGTTCTTTGATATGTCTGCGTTGGTCTGAAAGTTTACGTATTTCTAGTGCGAAATTTTTGTACCGTGTCAAAACATCGAGATACATAAAAGCTTCTGCGATTTCTGATTTTCTGTAGTGTTCTACAAATCGATTATATAACCAATCTGCAAACTTGTATTTTGCTAGAATATCCATTGCTTATAATTTGATGATTGTGTTCTTTATATTTTTGTCATAATTCATTCGGTAGCCATTAGCCTGAATGATTTTTTCGAGATCCTCCCTTACGGTTTGCAGGGTGATTCTGTCATGTTCTGAAATGTTCAGAACATGAAGTAACCCGAATTTTTTTATCATTTCTGAAATGATGCACAAAGCCTGATATTCTGTATCAATGTTATTTTTCATGATCCTGTACATTTAGTGTTTCTACGTAGCTTGTATAGCGTTCCGTTAAATCTTTACCTTTTCTAAATCGCTCTGTACGATAGTTAAAATTTTCCTCGAACATGGTAACTGTTTTAGTGACAAGGTTGATGTAGTATCTATACGATGCGTTTGCCCGTCTTTCATCCATTGTGCAGTGCTTTTTGATTAATGAAAGCTCCCTTTTGCTATTGCTGAGTGCTAGTAATGGCGAAAGAATTTCCTCTACGATATAGCCCTGTTCTGGTGCGCTTGAGCTATCAGCGACGCAAATTATTTCTTCGCCGTTGCTTAAAGTGATATGAAGATTTGAACGTGTCATAATAATTAATTTTGAAAGGTTAATATTTCCTGAATCAGTTTCAGGTCGAACTCGGATGTCCTGAAATGCATATCCTCAAACGCTTGATACCGAGCCATTCCATTGGAATGGACTAGCAGGACATCACTTTTTACAGAGCCGTTCTGATTACAGAGCCATTCGATTTCGTGCGGGGTAGCTTGTACAAAAGTCAGTTCATTTTCACCGAACCATCGCTCATAAAAAGGTATCTGCGTGGTCTTATGAACCAGGAATTGGACTGTATGTTCTTTCCTTGCGATATAGCCCGCAATGGGATTGATATCTAGCATTTCTACAAGTTCCATTGTCTCTTTCGTTCTCGTGATCCACTCTTTAGTCAGGTTGACGATTGCAATTTCAAAATTGCTCCGTCCTATTTCACTGTAAACCTTTAGAAACAGAAAGTCTGTTATTTTCGCTGTTGGTTTCATGGTTCAGATTTTAGTTCGATCATGACAAGCTTACTTTCTCCAAACAGGAAGTAGATCGCATATTTTAGCTTTCTACTACATTCTGCCTGCTCCGTAAAATGGATTAGGGCATTGATGCTGAATAGCGCATCGTAACCGTCAAAAAACTGATCCCGAAAAACCCTTGGGTTTCTGTACAGTCTTGAACCGTTGTTGATACAGGCACGCTTGCAGTTTTCCACCAACCTGTACCAAAATTCTGCGGTTATCAGTCCGTCCGTCCATTGTGAATAGACATATTCTCTTTTGTCAGTATAGCGTTCTGCGTCCTTTCTGATGAACTCTGTTAATTGCTTAAGCTCATCGGGAAATAACTGTGCGAGCAGGTAGGCCCTATCTAAGTTTGACATTTTATCCAGTGTTTTCATTTTGATACGTTTTTACTTTTATCCGTTTATGATTCTATTTTCTCGATGTTTCAAATCTGCTCGGTTGAAAATTGCATGGTGACTACTTTTTCATCTCCAAACAGGAGTTTGATTGCAACGGAGAGCTGTTGTCGTGGACTGTAGGCGTAATATCTAATCAGGCAATGGATCATGAACATTGCATGATGACCGTAGAAAAGCTGATCCGAAAAAATTCGGGGGCTTCGGTACAGGGTAACATTAAATTTCCTTATGACCTGTTCAACATCATCGATCACGTTGTACCAATGGTCGACAGTTATTTGGGTGCTTTGCCAAACAAGTCTTATACCTTGCTCTTTTTCCCTAAGATGTTCAATTTCCTTTTTGATAAAGTTTACAAGTTCCTCCAAGTGTTGGGGAAACATCTGAGCGAGTGTAAAGGCTCTCTCCGTGGTATTCATTTCGTGTAATGGTTTCATCTTGATAAAGTTTAATAAGTGGCAGTGGTGACACTGCCACTTTTGAAGTTGAGATTAATTAAACTGGAAAATATCTGCTCCCACCTTTTCGTAAGAGGTACAGAGGTCAAACGCCTTTTGACTTTTCTGTTGCGCAGTACCGCCCAAAACGATACTCTGTAATTTGGCTTCTGAATCCTTGTAGTTCCGTACGTTCTGAAAATATCCGGTTACGGCATTATAGGCTCCGAACAATGTTCCCTTTGTTGTTTCGAGCTGTTGGGTATCGTTGATCATAGCGTATGCAAATGCATCGTCAACGGTATTTTTGAACATCGTTGAAATTTCGTCCTCCGCACCTTTTTTCAATAGGTCAAATGTTTCCTTATTCGGGCAAAGAGCAACCTGTATGAGTTTGCGAATTTCACTGTCTTTGACTTTTACCTTAGTCCAGTTGTTGAAAATGCCGTCCAGTTGCATTGTCATGCTGTTTGCCAGTCCCATAACTTTATGTGCATCGTTCAGGCGTTGTTTTGCCCCAGCGGTATGCTTGATCCTGACAACATTGCTCATGTTACGGAGTGAAGCGTTTAGCGTGTTTTGACAAACGATTCGGATAGGGGTAAAGGCTGCCGTTATGCTTCCGCTTCCATCATGGGAGGTTGTCAGGAAGATATATTTTTCAATCACATCATCGGAATTGCCAATTCGGATATAATTCGGGAGTTTGGCAGTAATAAAAATACGTTCTCCCTGCCCAAGTGCGCCCGCTGTTTCGTACAATATGCCACTTCCACCACCTACAATGGAATCAAAAAATGTAAATGCGTCCTTATTTTGAACGATATGATAATCCTTACCCACCACACCAAGTACGGTATTGTTATCTGTACGGACATTGGCAAAGTAGTTTGGAACTTCGATTTCGGTGTCCTGTATGACAATGCCCTCTGAAATCTGTACGATTCCTGATCCCTTGGTAAATAGGGGACTTTTTTCGACCTCATAATCCAGTCCTGCGTGTTTGATGGCTTCTGCACTTGTCGGGTAGTCTTCTACGATCTGCCCTAAGCCGTGCCATGCTTTCTCTTTTACGCTGAAAAATGAATATTTACCTGTTCTGTTGTTGAAATTAAGATTGTGTGCCATGATGTTAAATTTTAAGGTTTTACTGATTTTTTGATTTGGTTTAGAATGGTAGATCGTCCTCGTCTTGACCTGTCATAGTCCTGCCACTTTTGCTTTCTGTACTGTCCTGTACGGAATCGTTATTCTTTGCGCTCCTTGCTAGGGGTTTAATGGTGACGGTATAAAAATTTATTCCTGCCTTTGCAGTCCCGTCCTTGGAATTCCATGCCCTTACGCTTATCTGTCCTGTTAATTCGACCAGTAACCCCTTTTGAAGCCACGCCACTGCCTTTGTTGCGCGCCAGTATGCACAGTCAAAATATGCGGTATGTTCTACACGCTGTCCGTCCTTTTTGTAGCTGTCATTGACAGCGATGGAGAAGTTCACGACCTCTTTACCTTTTGTTGTTTTGCTGACTTTCGCATCTGCTGTCAGTCTCCCTGTGATGTTCATAACTTTTTGTTTTAGTTGTTGTACAATCCTGTTACGTTTGTCCGTCTTCCAGTCCTCCCGAGGCTCGGCCCCGAATCATTTTTTCAAAAGAAAAAAAGGAAAAAAAGAAAGCAGACAATTAGGGGAAAAGCGCGTTTGGAGAGTTATAAGTCCCGAAGGGTGATACGCGTAGCGGATCATTATGCACTCGGAAATAAGCGGTTTTACACTACTTTGGCTGCCTTTTAGTCCTTTTTCTTTGGGGAAATGATTAACAGCAGTTAATTCAGAAAAACATCCAAGTGTGAAAAATCATTGATATAAGAGAAAGCTTATAGCTGTACAAGTAATTATAAATTCGATAGGGGATTGGGGAATGGAATAGGGTACTAGCACTGGATTTCCATTTGCCAATCTTCTATGGTTGGGAAGCATAAAGCTCTTTTACTGTGCTGACCACAGAGAGGTGGTAAATGTGCTTTGCCTGTGATGGGAAAGGAAGAATATACCTGTTTAAAAAGATTGATTATTCGTGAAAGATATCTCCTGTGTGAGGGCCAGTAGCGGAATCTTTTTGCAGGGCAACAGATATTGCGAATAGCACGGCCCGTAAGTGCTTTGGAAAAGGAATGAAGAAGTACTTGACGGGGCACGCTATCTTATACAATTACTATGTATTTGAACTAGCGGCTTAAGTTCAATTTGGAAACAATAGGCTTAAATACGCATCCTACTACGCTCACATGTTTTATCTACCCGAAATGTATTTATTTGACCATTTACATGTAGTGTTACAAAAAAGAAGTAAGCGAAGCGGTCGTAAAAAGCGTTGTGGGATCGAATTCAGATCTTACTTAGACTATGTGTGCTTTAGGACATGAATATGCTGTTAGAAAAAAAATAAATAGAAAAATGGAACGAGATATTAGAAAATTGCCGGTCATTAAAGTTGACCGTGATGCTGATTTCTATGTGGACGCAGTAAACCAAATCCTGATAGATACACAGAATCATAGCAATATAATCGATGCACGAAAAATGAATCATGATGAAGATAGCTTAGAGGCTGTCTTTGACAGATATACAAGAAATCTGGCTTTGGGAAATCCAGGAAAGTTTAAAGCCAGACCCGACAGGTACCTACAAATTTACATGCATCATCTTGAAATTTATGATCGTGAGGGAGCCAAACTTCTGTGGGAGTATGAAGGTGAACCATTTATGCGATCAATAACGGTAGAGGTGGCGATTGAGGGGATAAAATATATGTATGACCAGGACTATCGTCTGTTCAGGGAAAAGGACAATCCATACAATGTGTTGAACAGACCAAATATGTGGTTTAACAGAAATGGTGAATATGGATGCTATTTCGACCGTCAGTTAGGCTGTGCCGCAATGGTACAGGAGGTGCGGCAATTTCAACGTGAGGGTACATTTCCCCCACATTTCACATTTGTAAAAATGTCTGAAATAACGAAAAAGTTGCGAAATGCTCTAAAGAATGCTTATTATAAAATAAAGGCAACCAATAGTAAGAGGAGACGGATGCATTAGGTAGAAATATTTCGTTAAATTTATACAGCTCATATCTCTTCTCATCTAACATGAAATAAAAACTCACTATTTCGGATTGACCTAATTATTGCGCAAAAAGACTGCGCAGATGTCATATAGTTTTGCTATGTAGAAAGATAAATGACCTTAATCATTTTTTTTGATAGACTAGGGCTAATATATTAACAAAAAGTACAAATAAATATGAACATGACATTTGACCGATGTGCACTTACAGGGTATGCTCTGACAGAGGAAAATTTGAAACCTGTAACTGGGCCTTTTATGGAATATGAAACAGAGATAGTTGGGCGGGTAAAAATAACGTTGCCGGCCTATGATGAACTTCTTAAGGGAGATTTCGAACGTTATCTAATTGCTGGAATATGTAAGGATAGGACACTGAAAGGTGAAGATCCAATCTTAATTGACAGCAACTTTATTAGGGAGGGTTATAAAAAATTAAATCCACCCACAGCGTTTGAGGAAAAATGCGCTTCCTTCCTTATGTATCTATATCAGGCTGGTGGCATGGAAAACAAAGAATTTGAGTTTTATTCCAGTAAGGATTTTACTCTAGCCTTTGCAGATCCTGAGGAATTTAAAAGAATTATGGATCAGCTGGTGCAAGATAATTTTCTAAAAATAAGAGCAACGAATAATCTTTCTCAAAGAAGGAATTTGTATCGGGGAGTGAAGCTTACAAACGAGGGAAAAGAAAAAGTAAGAAAAAGACTACCCAAAATGCCATTGTTTGGGCTTGTGAGTCAAGAAATATCTACTGGAAATATTGAAATTGATAAAAAAATAAACCATGCACGTCAATTATTTTTTGATGAACCACAGTCAATGGATAAGATGCGTTCAGCTTGTGAAACACTAAGTTATGTTTTGGAGCCCTTAAGAAAGGAACTAACAACCTTTCTTGCTGCGCGAGATGTATCCGATTTCTTCCAGATTGTCAACAATTTTGATATCAGACATAACAAGGAAACAACAAAAGATCTTTTACATGCTGAACAACTGGAGTGGGTGTTCTACACCTTATTAAATTCAATAAATACTTACACTAAACTTAAGAATAAGGGATTTTAAGAAATGACAAACTAAAGTTTTAATAATTCAATACAAAAGGATTATTGCTTAAGACTGTTTTCTGGAAATATTAATAATTGATTGTGCTCGTTCTACTGTATTATTGATATTGATGATTGTAAATTGAGGGAAAAATGGCAAGTAAATTTCTTGATTTTTTATATATTTAAGGAGAACTATTGATTGTTTAGATCCAAGGAATACCCAAGTCCAAAGATCAAAATTGAAACTATTAACTGAAATATGAATTGGAATAACTTTCTGACGTACGGAAACAATAATGATGCGGCCTTTGAAATGCTCTGTAATCAACTATTTGAAAGCTATCTAAAACGTAATTATGGGGATGACCTCATTAAATTTAGGGCTGTAAATGGCGCTGCAGGGGACGGAGGTATTGAGGCTTACGGAATTTTGAAAGACGGACGTATTTTAGCGGTGCAGGCAAAGTGGTTCAGAGCGCCATTGACTAAAACACAGTTTAATCAAATTGAAGAATCTGTTAGAACAGCATTGACACTGCGTCCTGAAATAACTGAATATATTGTATGTATCCCGAGGGATCTTTCTTCCTTAAAATTTGTAAGAGGCAAAAAAGGTGAACCTAAGCAACCTGCAAAAGAACATGAAGATAATTTAGTAGAAGCATTTACTAAAGAAATGCAAGAAAAGTATCCTAAATTAAAGATTACATGGTGGTTTGACCATGATCTGGATTTCCAGATTGTACAATTTGGAAATGAGGGAATGTATAAGTTCTGGTTTGAAAAGGAAGTCGTTTCACTTGATTATCTAAAAGAACTTTTTGAATTAAGCAGGGTAGGATGGCTGGAACAACGCTATATACCAGAACTACATGCACAGGGTGTAATCCATAAGACCATTCAGGAATTATCTTTTTCACAGGAATTTCGAAATGCTTTTACAGCTGATCTCGCTGAATTTAAGGACTTACTTAACCAGATCATAAAAAGAATACAAGCATTTATAAAAAATAAAGCAAGTGTATCAATAGAGCAAGACCTATTAACAAATTTTATTTTACATCTTGAAAAGGAAATCTCGCATTTAAAAGCAATGATTGATGCCCTTGATATGGGGAATGATCTATTTAAAGTAGAAGGTCAAAATAATTATGATGTTGATGGAATATTGAGCAAACTTAAGCGCATCGTTCCTTTAAACGGACAAAATGGAGTTGTTTCTGATTTGATAGACCTAATTGTAAAATATACTGATTTTAAGGAGCAAGACATCGAATCTTCCTTTTCAGCCACAATGCGTCTTATCCTAGGTGATCCGGGAACAGGGAAAACACACGGATTGACAAATGCTGTTGACATTCATATTAAGAAAGGTTTTCCAGCTATTATTATCCAAGCCAAAGGAGCAAAGTCCAATGACTGGACAAGTCTGTTAAGTTCATCTCTTTCCCTGCCGGGATGGACGAAGGATCAAATGTTTTCTGCATTTCAGGCACTCGCAATACAATCTGAACATAAGCGGGCAACAAATAAATCAGACCCAGACTTTGAGCACACAAAGATATTGATCTGTATTGATGGACTAGAAGAAGATTTCGGCAAGGAGGGTATATGGTATGCCCGTATGCGAGAGGCAGAAGTTTTTATGCGTACTTATCCAAGGCTTAAGTTTGTTTTTTCTGCTAGAAGTTACTTTTATCAGAAAACGAAAATTCCAAAAGGGAAAGGTTTTGCAACTGTTTTTCTGCCTAGAGAGGGTGATGTACCAGTATGGAGTGTTGCTGAAGAATATTTTAGTGAAGAGCATTTTAATATCCGGATCGACTCATTCACAAAAGTACGTGGAATTGATTCATTATTTGCTTTGAGGCTCTTTTGTGAAGAGTATCAAGGTCAGACTATTGAAAAGGAGGAAGATATCCTTACTGCAACAATGGATCTACTTGAAAGAAAAATCGACCGCATAGAGGAGACTTTTAAATCAATTAGTGAACAACAATTCAGTCAGGGCCGTACTCCCGTCAGGGATGCCCTTGAGGCGGTCTCAGATGCCTTTTGTACAAAAAGTGAGCTGGATCATACTGAATTGAGTAATGTCTTAAAACCGAATGTGGGTGAATATTTGTCTTCCTTTGAGGTTCTAATTGATTTTCTAGTTAATAATGGAATGGTAATCCGTTCGGAGGTAATTGATCAGGGAATTGGGATGAAAAAGAAAAGATGGGTCTACCGAATGCTTAGTAATTCTGTAATTGAAATGATTATTGCAGGAAGACTTGCCAGCGACATTTCAAATGGTACAATATCTAATATTCCAACTGAATTTAAAAATATAGGTCAGGAATTGGGGGGTGAAGAAACAATTTCTGCCCAATTAATTTTACAGTCTACGGTCGACCGTCTTTTTATTTCACAGAATAAGCTAATTGGTGATGATGGATTTCTGACTGATGGGGTCGCACAGGAAAAAATTAGTTCCTTGCGTTTAACAGCACTTGTCAATGCTAAGGGCGAACAGGTGGAAAAATATAAGGCGGAGGTCGAAGAAATGCTATTAAGTCCTGGAGAAAATCAATTTAATGTCCTTACTAATTTAATTATGCCTGCGAGTCGTTTTAATGGAAATCCATTCGGTGGACTCTTTCTTCATAATGTTTTAAAAGAGCGGAGTACCACCTTTGAACGAGATAAAAAATGGTCTGGATTAGATCACCATGAAGAATTTATTTTAAAAGTAAAAGATGGTGGCTCGTATTCAGTAAAGGACGCTCTTATTGCTTTTGCTGGTGAATATTTAGACCTTTCTCCATATTCCTTGTATGATGAAACACCATTGGTCTTTGGTTGGGCGCTTTCAAATATAGACCAGGATTTACGCAGCCGATTACGTGCTTCTTTGACTGTGTGGGCATTGAAACAACCTGAGGAATTTGAAAAATTACTTGACAAACTGTTTCCGGAAAATGATCCACAGATTCAGGAAGACTTGGCATCCATAATGTTAGCACTAGCAGGGAAGTTAAAAGACCCCATTTCAATAGTACGATTAGCCAGATGGTCACTCAATAATATATTTGATCGTGTGGTGGAGCATAGAAATGTAATTGTGAGACAGGGGATGCGGGGAATTGTAGAAAGGGCATATGGCTTAGGTTTGCTCAACATCGCCGAAGTTGAAACCTCGAGGCCAATACAACTTGCAAATGATGTTTTGATCCCATTGGACAGCGATGTGCTGGAAGATGGCAGTGAACAGATTTATCCAATTGTAAGTGATCTGGCTTGGTATGTGATTAAGAAAGCTTACAATAAATTTTTGGACCACGAAGACACCGATGAGGCTGTTGAATTTCTGCATCGGTTTAGTTTAGAAAATAATATTGTGGAGCTGTATCCCCATGTCTGGGGAATGGCAGCTGCAATTGCTTACATTAAAAATCTAGGTTTTAATAGGGGTGAAGGAAATTCATTTACTGATGATACACATGGAAGTAAAAGCAAGATTTTCACTTATGAAGAAAAATATACCTGGCTTGCTGTCCATTATTTACAGGGCTACCTTTCCGATAACCTACCTCCGGCAGACTTAGCGGAAAATGTTGTTATCAGTGATTATTCGTTATTGTCACCTATTCCAAATCCGGCTGAATCAAAATATTTTCGGTCAAGAGCTGGAACACAGAGAAATCCTCCAAGATGGATTATTAAAAGTCCTCTTGTAAAAGAGAGGAAAGATGATGAGCAAATAGTTGATTTTATTAAAGAGTCTATTGAGGCTGAGCCAGGTTTAAATTTTTGTGATTGGATAGATTTTAGTGAAAACGACTTTGCTCTAAAAGGGGAAAAGCCGATGCTTGCTTTATATAACAGTACAAAAGTTCATGACTCGCAGGAATTATATATGGGGCTGTTGACTGTGCGTGCGACTTTTGTTAAAAAAGGCAGCATGGATGGATTAAGCGATTCCAAAGACGAACTTTATTTCGTCGAAAATTTGGACAGTCTTGAAGCACATCCTGACACCCATACCTACAGTAATCCAACGGATCTTGTGTGGATGGAATGGATAGGAGAAATTGAAAGTGAGGATTATTTCATAAATGTGGAGGGAGCTGAGGAAGTCGTTCTTAAAACTATTACTAAAGTAACAACAGATGATTCAAGTGATGGCGAGCAATCATCAATAATTCCAGCAAAAGCAGTACGAAAGTTAGTTGGCATTGTCGATTTGTCAGACGGTATGTTTAAAGATCGTGATGGAAAAGTAATTGGTACGCAACAAGAGATAAAAGATAACAGAGGAAATTACCAGGAATTATTGGTTATTGATAAAGATAGGATGATGGCTAGTCTGGCCAAGGAAGGATTTGAAATGATTTGGTTTGCCGAGTTTCTTCAACATACTAACTACTCAAACAAAACATTAGAAGCGGTTCCAAATTATCAGAAGGTCAGAAAATATATGGTAAAATATAGCGGTAATGAATTTCAAGTTCAGAAATTCTGGGACGCGAGGTTTACAAATAAACGTTGAATTTATTTGAATGAACAGTAGTTTGTTGTGGATCAGTTTGTAAATAAACTATTAGTAGAGGCTGTCTCAAAAGGTACACCAGTACTATGAAGCTCCTAGCAGGTTTAGTGTGGGTTACTCTTGAGACTTCCTAATGATCTTGGATGGAAAAATATCCTTAATAATAAAAATTGCAATATCTCAAAAGCTAAAATAGACGTAAAAATACTAACTAATTATTTAACAGATGAATACTAGAATTCTAAAAGATCGGATGCAGAATTGGTTGAATCACCTCGATGAAACATATCAAGCCCCCGAAGACAAACCCTTTATCAAGATTGCTGAAGTGGTAGTGATCTTGCCTGCATTGGGATTCTTTTATATATGGGAATATTTTAACAGATGCAATATGCCCTATTATTTATATTTTGAAATAAAAGATTCGCTTGCTGTTTTGTACGAGAACCTTATGCCGATAATATATATATCAACAGTATTATCCTTAATGTTAACTATTATGGTTCCGATCATATTAAAGACAAGGAGCAAGCAATTAGAAAGTGATGAGGGAGTAAATGGTGATCAAGAAAACGGAACACAGAAAAAACAGCGGATTTCAAAGTTTACTGTTTATGTAACGGTAATCACTGTTCTATTAGGATTGCTTGTTTTATTGAAAGCCTATCACTTTGATTTAAGAATTATAGCTATTTTTCTAGTTTTGGGTGGAGTTGCAAGTTACATTTATCTCTTTGAAAGCAGAAATCTAGGATTTGGATTAGCAATATTGTTTGCCTTTCTTTATGCTGAAGTGAGAGCAAATCTTGATGCAAAATATAGAATGAATCACAAACCTACAATGGATATCGTGTTGAAGAGCTACTCCGATATACCTATTATGAGAGAAGGTGAAAAGTGTAGATATATTCTTTATAAAACTTCCAATTACTACTTTATCAAAGACCCATGCAAAAGAAGGATCGAGGTTTACTCGACTTCGACCGGCGAAATGAATAGTTTTAGTAGTGAGTAAGCATTTTGCCAGACCGCTATCATCAAAATAAAAGATGCTTTTATTTCAAAGCAATTTGAGCCATTAAATTACCATAGAGTTATTATTTTTATAATATGAAATCTGAAATTAAAGATATTGTCATTAATAAAATTGAAAACGAAAGCGAATACTCCCATCTTGACTTCAAAAAGGAGCAATACCCAATAGAAAAGCAAGCACCCAAAAAGCCTGAATTTCTAAAAGATATGATAGCTTTTGCCAATGTTATTTCCCCGGATGATAAGTACATCATCATCGGAGTTGAAGAATCAAATGGGATGGCTGCTGATTTTTCTTCAATAGATAAACTTAATGATCAAGCTAGCTATCAGCAATATATTAATGAATATATCGAACCGGAAATCAATTTTGAATATTGTGAGTTAATGCTTAACGAACATAAATTGGCATATTTTAGATTGTTTCAGAATGATAAGTTCCCCTACTTATTTAAAAAAGACCTGCATATAAATGGCTTCCGCTTTGATACAGGTAGCGGATTTGTAAGGATGGGAACTTCTACTCGAAAATTAACTCGTGATGATTTTGAAAAAATGTATGCATCAAGACATACTAAGGTAAAGGATAGAAAAAATGATCTTTCTTTCCGCGTTGCTAATTCATTTTTTACAGAGCATGATTTGCGTAGAACCAGTTACAGGCATATAAGAATTGATGCAATCAATAATTCGAAGAAATCGCTTGAGTTTGATGTGGAGATACGAATTTTAAAATCAGAAGAATACGACGTAGTACAGACGCAGGATCTTGCGAGAAGAATTCACGAAGAAAAAAAGGTAGCCTCGAGGAGCAACTTTATGCCTAATTTTTTAGTGGATATTGCTCCACCAAATATACTATTAAATACATATGTCGAGCATAGCAATAATCAGAAATATCATATTTTTGAACGTACCCCAGAACGACTTGACAAAGTGGCTGTGAAAGTGAAACAGAAATCGGAAACAAAAGATATCTTTAATGGGCAGATAGCTATTTTATTCGAAAATCCAGTTGAAGCGCAATTACAAATTATTGCTAGGAGCGATGATTTTTTAGAAGGACCGTTGATTTTAGACTATAACGTTCCAAAAGTAGATACGTTTTAACATAACATATTCTTTCGACCTCTAAAAATATGGAGTGACATATTTTAGAATATTGTCTTTTCCATAAAGGCGTTTCTATACATGATTCATTGAAAGGAATGCTTATGTTATCACGATATTAGAGGTATAAATTCAGTTTATTAAGTTTGTCAAAGTAAATCTTTTTTTATTAACACAATTAACTCATAACCAATTTAAAAACTATCCTGTTCTAATGGAAAAGTCACAACAAGAAATTAACGAAATTCAACAAAAATACAGTAAACAGATTGAGCAAATGCGTAAAATGTTATTAAACATCTATGCTGTTGCTAATATCAGATTTTGGTATTCATGTTTATCCAACTTTCGTAAGTCAGATGACATGTTTAAAGATATCATGCAGATGGATGCATTCGCAACGAGCATAATTATATCATATGGAAGAATTTTTGGTAAAGGAACGGGAACTAGTAAGCTTGAAGCGAAAATTATACCGCTAGATCTTCTTCATATCCATAACGAAATTATTGACTTTAGGCATGCTAAGTATGCTCATCATGGAGAACTTTCAAGTTTTGAAAAAGATATAGAAATTAATTACGTAGACTCAAGCTTTATTATAAATCCCAAGCTTGAAGTAGGAGTATGGTTAGGCGCTCCTAAAAAATGGGCTCCATTGTTTGAATGGCTAGATGGCTACATGTATGATACATTTCAGGGCAAACTAGCTTCTTTAACGAAAGAAACCGGAATAGAATGGAAGTTTCCACATGGTCCGGCTCCTTCTTGGATTAAGTAGACATTAGCGATTTAATTATACTGAGGACGACATCATATCAAAAGGAATTGAGCATACCCTCGATTTCATAGTTTTGGAAATTGATCTTTTAGCAATAAGTATGAATTCTTCTATTAAACCTCATAGGTAAGTTCAGGGACTTCCGAATACACAAAGGCTTTGGTTGGAGTGCCGGTTGTCTTAAAATCTTTTTCGATCGTATAAGCATCCATTTCAGAAGCGCTGATTTGATAAGTTGCAAGTTCTGTAATGCGCTCTTCACTCAGATCCTCCATCATCCATTCCCACGCAAGTTCATCCGGTAACATAGTAGGCATCCGGTTTTTTGAATTATGAATCTGTCTCATGAGCGGATTTGCTTCGGTAGTTACAAGCGCTACCGTATCCACCGTTTCGCCTGTATCCTTGTCAGTCCAATTTTGCCAGATAGCTGCAATGAAAAAATATTCCTTTCCCTTAAGTCCGATATGGTAAGGATATTTGTCTGCTGTTTTCAGGGGTTTATTGGTTTTCTTGTTAAGACGGTAAATATGTCTCCATTCGTAAAATTCACTAGATAGGATTAAGCATCTTCTTTCCAGCGCTGCTTTCCGGAACATTTTTTCACGACCAGTAGTTTCATCTATCAATAAAAGTTCTTCACCTTTGGCGTTTAACGTTGTATAAGGCTGATGCCATTTGCCATTATCGTCCTTGTAGCCAAAACGCATCTTTTTTACATTTTCTCTATTTTTTACATACGTCGGAATGAAGCCCCATTCCATTTGCACGATGTCGAAGTTACATTTATCTTCTGTTGGTCGTAAAACGGCGATATTTCCGTAGTTGAAGCCTTCATGTATTTCTTGATCTAAAAAATCATAATTCATGACCGCCTTTTCAAGATCCATTAAGCGAATGAATTCGTCTCTAGATACCCGTTGTCCATTGTAATAACACATACGATTAAGTTTTTAAATGTTCACTAATTTCTCTACCGAATAGCTCTGCCTCTATTTGTCTTCCTTGTGGAACACTAGTCCAGACTTCACCTGCCCACGTTTTGGCTGAAGTTATTACCAAGGGAGCTCTATTATCGTCAAAAACGAGACGAAAAATCTGCTGATCCCGTACGGTGTGTTCATTTACAACAACTTTTAAGCCATTGACCTCGATTTCAAACTTATTGTTCTCGAACAAATTACCCATATTATATAACATTACTATTCGCCTATATAAATTTAGCAATTCTTGGTGATAATCAATGCAAAACGAAGCATTCCATTAAACAGAGATTATTAGGAAAATGTAGGCTATTTAGGGTAAATACTACACTGATTTAAATGGTGGCCATGCAATGTTGGTAATTTTTCGATTCCGAAAATAATTATGCATAATGGCTACAAAAAAAAGAAGAAATGGAAGCAGTTATAGTGGGAATGGTTCAAATTTAAAAGATATTGGACTTGACCACCTTATGAAATTAGATGAGTTGCCCATTGAACAGTCAATGATAATGTTAAAAGAGGCTGGTATTGATGTGGATGAAGAGGAAGCTACTAAAATTATGGAGTTTTTGCATCTATTGGCATGGATCACCATCAAGGAAATATTCTCTCCCGATTAAAAGTTTTTTGTAATTTTGTGTAATTAGATTTTCTAGTAAATTTTTAAGGATCAGACGGTTGCCAATTCTCTTGTTGGCACTTCTAATTTCATTACCAAATTAAATAACTGAATTATGATCGCAGATTTATATATACGAGTATCTACAGACGAACAGGCGGATAAGGGGTACTCGCAGAGGGATCAGGAAGAGCGTTTGCGTCTTCACTGTGATAGGCTAGCTATAAAGATCGACAGAGTAATTTTCGAAGACCATTCTGCCAAAAGTTTTGATCGGCCGGAATGGAAAAATTATCTACAAAGTTTCAAAAGGAGTCGCGGATATCGCGAGGAGCGGTTAATATTGTTTACTAAATGGGACAGATTCAGCAGGAATACCTCCGAAGCCTACCAAATGATTGGTCACCTTAAAAAAAATAATGTATTACCTCAGGCAATTGAACAGCCATTGGATCTAAGTATACCCGAAAATAAAGTACTCTTGGCTATTTACCTGTCAACTCCTGAAGTAGAGAATGATAGGAGAGCACTAAACGTGACCAATGGTATGCGACGTGCAATTAAGGAGGGGCGGTTGATGGGGATAGCCCCTTACGGATATGTAAACAAGTGTACTGAGGATGGTAGAAAGTATGTTGCAGTTAAACAACCAGAAGCTTCGAATATAATTTGGGCTTTTGAACAAGTGGCAAAAGGCCATCTTCCCACTGCAAAGGTGAGAGTTGAAATGAATAAGAGAGAGGGTAAAAATATTTCAAGTAATGCCTTTATGGTTGCAATGAGGAATGTTACGTATTGTGGTAAAATATATGTGCGTGCTTATAAAAATGAAGAGGAGGATATTGTACAAGGAAAACATGAGGCATTGATTTCAGAGGAGTTGTTTTTAAAGGTTCAGCATGTCCTGAAAAAGAAAGGTACAAAAGATCTTAGATTGCCAGGAGGCAGAATAATCAATGAAGAAAGATATCCTCTCCGTGGTCTTCTGCTTTGTCCTAATTGCGGAAAGAATCTGACGGCGAGTAGTTCAAAGGGGCATACAAAACATTATTACTATTATCATTGTAACACAGCCTGCGGATTTAGACACCATTCTGATAAAGTTAACAAACTTTTTGAAGAAGAGCTTTCCAAATATGATTTTCCGACAGGAATCCTAGAAATATTAAAGAAGATCATCGTAAAAAATACAAAGTCTACTTCTGAGAATTTTGATGGTGAGCGTAGTAATCTTAAGAGCAGAATCACTGAATTAAATGATAGAATTAGTAAGGCACGGGATATGTACCTATCGGACAAAATTGATGAAGAGGATTTTAGGGATATTAAAAATCGATATAAAGGAGAACTGGATGACCTTGAATATAAACTTAGCCAATTGGTAAAGTCAGATAAAAAAGAAGGGGTAGAAGATAAAATTAGCAAAGCACTAAAAATAGTTGGAAATATTTCAGAAAGGTATATAAATGCTAGCCCTATAGACAAGCGAGCAATTGTAAGTTTGATATACCCTGAAAAGATAATTTTTGATGGAAGCGATTTTCAAACTAGCAAAATCAATTCTTTTGTTGACAATATCTTACTGATTAGGAGGGAGTTATCTAAGCAAAAAAAAGGGGATTTAAATTCGAAAAATTTAAACCCCCGTCTTGTGACCTCGACAGGATTCAAACCTGTAACCTTCTGAGCCGTAATCAGATGCGCTATTCAGTTGCGCCACGAGGCCGTTGTTACCTTGTTGTTTAACGGTTTGCAAATATAGCACTTTTTTCTTTTCTTTGAAAGATGAAACAAAGAATTTTACTTCTATTCACGGTTTTTTCGCTAATTGCCTGTAAAAGAGAATCAAAAATTTCGTCCTTAGATTGGACCCATATCTCCAATCGTACCCAATTTAAAGAGCATGACGGGGCTCTGCAACTGAAATCGGGAAATTTTACCTATAATTTTAATAAAAACCAGACTCCTTTTAAGAAAATTATCCTGTTAAATGCGAGTATGGCTGGCTATATTTCAGCCCTTGGAGCAGAAAACCTAATCATTGGAGTTTCAAGTCCGGAATATATTTATTCGGAAAAAATTCTGAACCTGCTTAAAGAAGGAAAGATCCAAAATGTGGGAAGTGAGCAGAAATACGATGTAGAGAAGATTATTTCTATGAAACCGGATGCTATTTTTACCAATCATATCGCAAGTTTTGATAATACATATGAACTGTTAAAAAATAATGGAATTCAGGTGATATTTCTCGATGAGTACATGGAGCAGCAACCCATGGAAAAAACAGCCTATATAAAACTTTTTGGAGAATTTTTAGGAAAAGAAAAAGAAGCGGAGGCAAAATACCAGGAAGTGGAAAAGAATTATGGTGATCTGAAAAAGCTGGCATTAAAAGCAAAAGAAAAACCTGTTGTTTTAGCTAATGAAATGTATGGTAATGTTTGGTACCTTCCGGGGGGTAATACCTCTGTTGCCCATTATATTGCTGATGCCAATGCTTCCTATATCTTAAAGGACAATAAAGATGAAAAGGCCTTAACGATGAGCTTTGAAGAAGTCTACGCGAAAACAGGCAATGTACAGTATTGGGTGAATGCAGGAAGCCACGCTTCAAAAAAAGAAATGCTGAAAATGAATGCTTTCTATGGAAAACTGAATGTATTCAATAAAGGGAAAATATATACGATTGCCGGAAAAGAAAAGCAAAAAGCCAATGATTTCTTTGAAAGTGGAGTGGTGAGAGCAGATCTTATCCTTAAAGATTATATTAAAATCTTCCATCCCGAACTTCTGCCGGATTATCAGCTAACCTATATGAAAGAGTTGCAGTAACTCGTACTATTTGCTTATTTTTGCACTTCCTTTTACGATAACTTATGTGGAAAAAAATTAAACAGCTGATTTTCATTGTTCTTGTTCTGAATGTCGTTTTTATCATTTGGGGTAGATTTTTCAATCCGCCTGTTACCATTACCCAGATAGGAGGGCTTTTTGAGTACGGAAAATTACACAGAGATTATATTTCCTATGATGAAATGGGAAACAATGTGAAAAAGGCAGTCATTGCTTCCGAAGATCAGAAATTCTTTGATCATAACGGATTCGATTATACTGCGATTGAAAAAGCAATGAAGCATAATGAACAGGGCAAAAAAATAAGAGGAGGAAGTACGATTTCCCAACAGACGGCAAAAAATGTTTTTCTTTGGCAGGGCAGAAGCTGGATAAGAAAAGGATTGGAAGCCGTATATACCTTTATCATTGAAAAAGTATGGAGCAAAGATATTATCCTTGAAAGGTACCTGAACTCTATTGAAATGGGGCAGGGTGTATTTGGAGTAGAAGCTGCAGCTCAATATTATTTTGGTAAATCATCCAGGGATTTAAGTGCTTCAGATGCAGCGTGGATTGCCGCAGTATTGCCCAATCCGAAAAAATATGATCCTAAAAATCCATCCCCTTATTTAAGGAAGAAACATAATTGGATCATGAGGCAGATGAGGAATGTGAGTTTGAAATAGTATCTTTGTACTAATGAAATTGTTTAATTCCAGCACAAATTTTGAGTCAGTTCTTAAAAAATACTTTTCTTTTAAGAACGAAACCCTTTCTTTAGAACCATTTGCAGAGTTTTTAGAGAGCATTAAAAGGGCAGATTTTACTTATGTGCTTAATTTTCTCAGAAGCAATCCTAATTTTGCTGAGAATTTTAAATACTATATACACAATATTTTTAGAGGCAGGCCTTTCAACCTGTCCCTGACAGAAGCCAATATCCTTTCTGAAAATGCTTTCTTTCCGGAACTTAAAAAAAGGATCCTGAATAAGGTTTTACCTCCCGTAGAAAATGAAAAGACGGTGTGGTATATGATTGATAATGTAAGTATGAGGCCTAAAACGGATCTGAAATACATGCATAATCTTCCTGAAAATGAGATGGATGAGTTTTTGGTAATGTTAGGAGCTTCTGATTTTATAATCAAGCCCAACATTAAAAAGGAGCTTATTTTCTCTATGAATATCCTTTCCTGGAGGGTTACAGGGATGGCTATGGAAGTGGAAGTGGTGAGAATGGCCCCACAGTACAGAAATCTTGATAATCCGTTTCTTGCCCTTCAGAATGAGTTGGAGGCATTAGCCGAAGACCTTACTACAGATCCCGATTTACAGCTGCACTCTAAAGATAGCCGGTATAAGCAGATCAAAATCTATACAGAACATTGTCAGGAATTTGTAAACATAGCTTTTAAAAATTCAGCTAAATATGGTATTTCAGGAAAGATTAATCAATCATTGCTGAAGATCCGCCAGCAGACGGAAAGGATCTATGAAATTGTGCAGTTGCTTGTTATTGATACGGAGGAAGATGTGATGATCAAATCAAAGCAATTGATCTTTAATATCCTGAACTATAAATCTCATAAAAATAATATAGCAGACCTGATCAACGACAGTACAAGGTTGATTTCCCATCTTATTACCAACCATACGGCAGAAGCAGGAACCCATTATATCACCTCTACCCGTAAAGAATATATGACTATGTTCTATAAAGCGAGTGGTGGTGGAATTATTGTAGGAGCGCTTTGCGTATTAAAAATGCTATACGGATATATCCCCGGAAGTGATTTTTCGCACGCATTCCTATACTCTATGAACTATGCCATGGGATTTGTGATGATTTATCTGATGGGATTTACTCTGGCCACAAAACAGCCTGCAATGACTGCCGCTACGATGACAAAAGTACTGTCTGAAGAAGGAAACAGCAAAAGACACAATACGGAATTTGCCCATCTGGTATCAAAATTATTCAGAAGTCAGTTTATAGCATTTGTAGGAAATGTACTGCTGGCTTTCCCTATTGCCCTTGCCATTATTTATGGTTTGGATGTCTTTTTCTCTCAAAATCTTGCAGTAGAGAGATCCGATAAGCTGTTAAAAGACCTCGATCCTTTCAAATCCAAAGCAATTCTGCATGCGAGTATTGCCGGATTTTATCTTTTTATTTCAGGAATCATCTCAGGGAATATTGGAAACAACTCTGTATTTTATCAGATCCCGGAAAGAATTGCCAAAAATTTGTCTATCAGAAATTTTCTCGGAAAGAAGTTTGCGAAAGGACTGTCGAAATATTACGCTAAAAACTGGCCCGGAATTGTTTCCAATTTCTGGTTTGGTGTATTCCTTGGGGCCACTGCTCCGGTAGGAATGTTCTTCGGGTTGGATCTTGATATCAGACACATTACCTTCGCAGCCGGAAACTTTGCATTAGGACTTTACGGAAAAGATTTCTCAGTAGATTCCTATACTTTTTGGATATCTTTCTTTACCGTATTCCTGATAGGATTCTTCAACTTCCTGGTGAGTTTTAGTTTATCGATGTTCTTAGCCTTTAGATCAAGAAAAATGAATTTCGGTCAGGTGAGCGAAATATATAAGGAAATATTCAGGTATTTTGTGAAACATCCGCTGAAGTTCTTCCTGCCATTGAGCTCAGGCTTGGATAAAAAAGCAGATGACCTCATGAGCAATACAATCTCTAATAAATCTGAAGAACATTAAACTGTTTCAGGATATAGATACAATACATAAAAAATGCTACTCCAGGTAGCATTTTTTTTTATGAGTTCATCTGTAAAAAGAAATTACAGTATTTTACGGAGAGGATATTCTGTTTTTCTTTTCAAAAAACACATTGTTTTAGTCTTTAGATACAAGGTATTACAATCGGGCACATAGCCGGAAGTTGTCCCCAAAGTGCGCATTCTCCTGTATCACAATACGTTTGACAGCATATCATGCGCCCAGCTCCGTTAATTTGTTTAAGTTCTTTGTTTGTTAACTTTTTTAAAGAAAGTACTTTTTTCATGGTAATTTGATTTATTTTATAATGCTAAATATATCAATTAATTTTGAGATAACTTCCTTATTTTAGTGAAAAAAACAGGGTGAAAATCGAATAGAGTTAAGCTACAATATTTGAAGGTCATTCAGTTTATCTGTTCCGAATTTGTCCTGAAACTTTTTCAGATAAAAGCTTTTACGCATTTTAAAATCGTTTTTCAATAAAGGAGAGTCAATTTTAATAATGATGCATCCTTTTTCAATATTCACACTCCTGATTTCATTAAAGAGGCTGGCATCAAGATAATCTTCCAGAAAATCTTTGATTTCAAAGGCCACCAGTTTGTCCTCAAAACCATAGATTCTGGCAAAAGATTTTACAAGTTCAGACGATTGATATTCACGTTTTTTCTTATTTTTCATGCTGTTTTTTCTGTAGATAGTCAGTTGTTAATCCTTTGTTTTTGAAAAACTTTTCTAGATAAGGATAAAGAAATTCACAGGTCTCAATGGGTTCCAACATACCTTTTGGAGAAGATTCTATTTCGGAACATTCGAAGCAAATCTCAAAGTAAGCAAAAACCTTATCATTCTCATCATAAAAAAGTATGGCATTTCTTGGGAAAAAACATCCGCTTTTAGAGGTGAAATCGATATAATACTTGTTGCAGGTATCATATAGGATCGCAGTAAGTTCTGATATTTCTGTGATTGTTAAGGTTTTTGATTCCTTTATTCCTTCATGATATTCTTTTTCAATCAACTCTCTTAGTTCAACAGGCTCAGGACTTTTTTTAAAACTTTCATAATATCCCTTGAGATCAGAACTGTCTGATTTTGTTTTTGGAGTGGGTGGAGGAGGTACATAGTTGTTTTTTCCACTAAAATCCAGATTATAAGAAATAATTTTAATTTTAGCAGCTTTATTAAAAGGAAACCTGCTGATTCTCTTCTGTAGTGGGATAGGCTTGAAATCTTTATTAACTTCACCATGTTGATGAGAATGATAATCATCCAGCAGATCTACTGCTTTTTTTCTTTTCTTCTGACTAAAAGAAAAGAAAAAAAGCAGTGAAAATATAATGATGTAAATTCTTTGAATCATATCTCAAAAATTATACTTTCCTCGTTAATTTTTTTTACCACACTTTCGGTACGTTCCCTGTGGGTATCGGTAATAAAGATCTGTCCGAAACTTTCCTTATTCACGAGTTCAATCAACTGGGAAACCCTGGTGTCATCAAGCTTATCAAAGATGTCATCCAGGAGAAGGATAGGTGTTTTATTGGTGAGCTCTTTTACAAGACTCATCTGCGCCAGTTTTAAGGAGATCAGAAAAGATTTCTGCTGCCCCTGAGAGCCAATTTTTTTGATTAAAACACGGTCCATTTCGAAAAGAAGATCATCTTTATGAATCCCTTTTGAAGTGTAGGTAAGCATCCGGTCTCTATCAATATTTTCTTTTAAAAGTTCTTCAAAAGACTTCTCTAATAAATGAGATTCATAGATCACCGATACGGTTTCTTTTCCTCCAGAAATAATCTGATAAAAATTCTGGACAATAGGATTTAACTGTTCTACAAACTCTTTTCTTTTCTTAAAAATTTTGGTTCCGAATTGGGTAATCGGACTGTCATAAATTTCCAATGAATCCTTGTCCCATACTCTGTTTTTAGCAAAATATTTTAGCAAAGCATTTCTTTGCTGGATGGTTTTCTGATATTGGATCAGGTCAAAAAGGTATTCGGAATCCGTTTGAGAGATCATAGAATCCAGAAACTTCCGTCTGCTTTCCCCTGAATCCGAGATAAGGTTGGAGTCATAAGGAGAGATCATTACACTCGGAAGATACCCGATATGATCAGCCATTCTGTCGTAGCTTTTATCATTTTTTTTGATCACCTTCTTAGCTTCCTTAGGCTGGGTGATTCTAATGATATCTTCACTGTCTTCATGCTGCACTTCAGCGTCGATGGTGAAAAAATCTTCTTCTCTTTTAATATTATTGAGGTCGGTGTTTCCCAAAAAACTTTTCCCTACCGATAAATAGTGCAGGGCATCCAGAATATTGGTCTTTCCCGCACCGTTATTTCCAACGAAACAGTTAATTTGCGGCGAAAATTCAAACTTCTTTTCTGAATGGTTTTTGAAATTGTAAAGAGAGAGTTTCTTGATAATCATTCGTCAAAAATACTCCATTATTAGTAAAAATAAAAAAGGAAGTGCAGAGCAGGTTTCCACTCCAAATGAAAAGTAAGCGTCATCTCTTTTATTATCAGCGAAATAGATGAGAATATAAGTGAAGATGCCGGATAAGAAAAATGCTGCGGCATACAGGGGCTGAAGGTAAAAAATTCCAAGAAGAGTACTGATGAACACCAGCGCGTAAGCAATATATTTGGTATTCTGAACACCTATCAGCATCGGAAATGTTTTTACCGTGTCACTGTTCATATCCCGGATGTCGAAAGGAAGAACCAATGCCGTGATAAAGAAAAAACTGATCAGGAAAATCGGAATATCAAATTCAGGGAGTGTCAGCCAGCAGTTGACCAATGCCCAGACTAATCCTACATAAAAAACCTTCAGTAACGGAATCTTCCGGATATACACATCTAGAAAAAAGCTGTTGTAGAGTAATCCAAGTACAACAATAATAAACCATTTCAGAAGTCTTATTTCATTGTGATTATGGATGATTAAAAAAGCACAAATGATCCCGGCTACAGCATTTAAAACCAGTATTTTGAGAAAATGCTTAGTGTATTGATACTTAGTGTACAGATACCCACTGAAATACGTGATGAAAATTAACAGGATTGTAGGCAAACGGAATGTGTTTTGCTCTTTCATGAAAAATACTGCAAAAAAAGTTCCCATTAAAGAGACATAAATTTGGCTGTCTATGAAGGTTTTTTTCAGTATTTTTAAAATGTTCATTTATCAAAATTAATATATATGAAAAGATTTTCCAAGATATTTATGCTTTTGCTTCTAATGCTGTGCTTTTCACCGGCTTTTGCGCAAAAATATTATGATGCCCAGTGGAAAAAAATTGTTGAAAACAGTACCAAGGGAGCTTACAAATCTAATCTTCCCATTATTTTAGACATACAAAACCAGGCAATGAAAGAAAATAATGCACTCCAGCTGATCCGTTCTTTAAAGGCGGAATTCAGTATTGTAAACCAAACCGTAGATGATGATCAGAATGATGCTGCTTCAAAATTCTTTGGAAAACTTCAGAAAGCGGAGGAAAAGCTGAAAGGAGAAGAAAAGTTGGTATACAAAGTTCTGTTAAATGGCTTTTTTCTGGATTATTACAACCAAAATTCCTGGAAAATAGACGGAAGAACGAATATCAATTCCCAGGATCTTTCACAAATTGAGACCTGGAGTAAACTGGATTTTAAAAATTATTTAACCAAAGCTTATCAGGATCTTGATCAGCAGAAGGCAGAAATGAAAAAAATCTCTTTAATAAAATATAAGGAAGTATTTTCAGGGGTTAAAAACATAGCTTATTTTCCTACCTTATTTGATTGGTATGCGTTGAAGAAGATCTCTTTTCTGTCCGAAAACAATATATTCACAAAGAATGAACTTGCAGAAAACCGTACGTCAATCAATGCGGTCTTTGATGAACTGATTGCACAGAATGAAGGGAATCCGAAGTTATACTTTATGAAAGAAAAATTGGTTGAAAACTGTAATTTTAATCAATGTAAAGATAAACTTGAACAGCTGAGGGGACTTGTAAAATCTAATGTAGACGGCGATTATAAAGTGCTCATCATGGAAGATATCATGAATGAGCTGATTGCCAAAAAGAAAACAAAAGAAGCCATTGCCATTGCTGCACAGGCTAAAAGCGAATATCCAAAATCTCCGTTTCTGGAGAATATTAAAAATAAGGAAAATCAGATTATCAACCCATTGCTGAACATTAAATATGAGCAGCAGACCCAGAACAACCTGCCGATCCACTTTATGGCAGAATATAAAAATGTTGAAGAGTTTTCTTTGAATATTTATGAAGTAAAAGATAATTTCACTTCACTGCTCCAGTATATTCAAAACTCATACGGCAATACATTTGAGAAGGTTAAAAAGAATCTGGTAAGAAAAGAAACGTATCAGCTTTCGGATCCTAAAGATTATCAGCTTCACAAAACTTCGCTGGAGATAAAGCCCCTTCCTTCAGGGGTGTATGTTGTGGAATATTCGGTGGCAGGAGCAGATTTAAAGAATATAGATGCTAAACAGAATTTTTACTTCCTGGTGTCCGGGAACAAAATTATCTATCAGAATAAAACAGACCGAAATCCGCTTTCCAACGAATTGAAATTGGTGAATAGTGGAAACGGACAGCCTGCTGCTAATGAAAATCTTGTGTTTTATGAATTTATAGCGAATAAAACATTAAATAAAGTAGAGGGGAAGACCAATGAAAAAGGAGTTTTTAAATTTCCTTCTACAGCAAGCAATGAATATTACAGAACCTTCCTGATCCAACAGCCTAAGACTAATGATTTCCAGATCATGCAGGTGTACGGAAACAGAGGAAATGTGGAAGATTATAATCCGAACAAACAATCCCGTACTACGGCGCAGATCTTTACAGACAGAGCGATATACAGACCCGGACAGACGGTATATTTCAAAGTAGTCAATACGAAGCTGGAAAAAGAAGTGGAATCTGTACTTTCAGGATGGAAGCAGAAAATAACGCTGGTGGATACCAATAGCCAGGACGTTTCCTCACAAGACTTTACCACCAATGAGTTTGGTTCTTATCATGGCAGCTTTATTCTTCCAAAAGGTAAGCTGAACGGTACTTTTTACCTGAGAACAGACGGAGAAACCCAGGGTTATAAAGACATCAGGGTTGAAGAGTACAAAAGACCTAAGTTTGAAGTAAGTTTCGATCCTGTAAAAGAGGAATATAAATATGGACAAACCATAGATCTGAAAGGAAAAGCACTGATGTTTTCGGGAGTGGCGTTAAGCAATACCACTGTGCATTACGAAATTAAAAAGCACAATATCAGGTGGAGGTATTTCTCATGGTATCCACAGAATGATACCAATGAAAATTCTATCCTTGGAGAGACTAAAACGAATGAAAAAGGAGAATTTGTGATTCATTTGGATCTTAAAAAAGATGAAAAGCTGGAAGGCATACAGATTGATAATTACGAGATCAATGCTTCAGTGACAGACATTAATGGGGAGACACAGTCTGCCAATACCCAGCTGAAAGTAGCTTCAGTTTCTCACTACATTAAAGCCGATAATATTCAAAATACATTCACTGGTGAAAATGTAAACCTGAAAGTAGAAACAAAGAACTATAACGAACAGAATCTTAAGAAATCTTACCAGGTTAAATTATCTAAACTTAGCGCACCGGATCGTATTTTCAGGGATAATTTTAAGTCTGAAATTCAAAATCTTCCGAAATATTCAAAAGAAGAATTTATCAGCAAGTTTCCGCATGATCTGTTTGACAAGAATGATGAAATTAAAAACTGGAAAACAGAAAAAGTTCTGATAGAAAAACAACAGCCGGCATCAACGGATAATGCTCAGCTTTCAACTCAATTAGACTTAGGAAAGCTTGAGGCAGGAGATTATCAGCTGGAGCTATTCAATATAGAAGGAAAGGATACTATTAAATCTTCCCAATATTTCAGTGTTTGGGACAAAACTTCTTTGAAACCTGTACAAAAAACATTCCTGACTGTTATAGCTCCGAAAGATGAAGTGTCAAGGGGTGAGAAAGTGAAAATATATGTGTATTCTGCGATTCCTGATGCGTGGGTGAATGTCTTTGTTCAGGATGGATCAGGAAAAACAGTTTCAGAAACCCATCAGCTTAAAAAAGGACTGTTGGAATATACTGCTGATGTTCCAAAAGACAAAGGAGTTTCACAGTTGAATATCCAGTTCCAGGTCGTTGCGTTTAATGATGTGAATACCCAGGCCGTAGCTTTAAAAATAAAAGATTCCGAACAGCCTTTAAAAATTGAAACCATAACATTCAGAGATAAGCTGGAACCTGATTCGAAAGAAAAATGGACGGTAAAAGTAACAGGAAATCAGAAAGAAAAGGTAAATGCTGAGGTATTAGCCAATATGTACGATATGTCCCTGGATCAGTTTGCTGCCAATACTTTTAGCTGGAATAAATTATATGTACCATTTAGTATTCTTACCTCTTATGATGTCAGAAATTATCTGCAACAGAAAAGTTATCAGAAAAGACTGAAATATTTTAACGGAAATTATGTTGAAGTTCCTAATTTTAACTGGTTTGATGGCAATTTAATCTTTCAGGAATTAAGAGGTAATGTTGCTGGGCTAGAAGTTATGCCAGCTCCTCCTGTTGCAGGAGAAAAAAGTATTGAACAAGTAGCAGTGAGGGGGTATAGTACACAAAAAATGGCAAGAAAAACAAACGCTGCGATTGTTGAGCAGCAGCAAGCAGATGCTGTTGGAGGAGCTGAACCAGATAAAGAAGAAGCGCTGGAAAAAGTTCCTGTTCGTCAGAACCTGAACGAAACAGCATTCTTCTATCCCAATCTTAAAACTGATGCCGAAGGAAATGTAAACTTTGAGTTTACTTCTCCGGAAGCCCTTACAAAATGGAAGCTGATGTTCCTGGCACATACCAAAGATGCAAGAACAGCTACCCTGGAAAAAGAAGTGGTAACACAGAAAGAATTCTCTGTTACTCCAAATTATCCTAGATTCTTAAGAGAAGGGGATGAGTTGAATTTACAGTCAAAATTATCTAACCTAACGGATAAAAAGCTAAATGGTTCTGCAGAATTGCAGATTATAGATGCGTTTACCAATGAAAATATCTCTTCAAAATTTGGAGTGGTATCAGGAACGCAGAATTTTGATCTTCCTGAAAACGGGAACGGCGCATTAACATGGAAATTAAAAGTTCCGGATAATGTATCTTCTATTATTTTAAAAGTAGTGGCAAAAGCAGGAGCTTATTCTGACGGAGAACAGCAGGCTGTAGCAGTATTGCCAAACAGAATGCTGGTGACGGATGCTGTTCCGGTTTTTGTAAAAGAAGGCGAAACAAAAACATTTGTACTGGATAACCTTAAAAATAATAGGTCTGCAACGGCGTCTAATGTTTCCAATACCCTGGAACTGACTACCAATCCGATCTGGGAAATTATGTTTGCCCTTCCAAGTCTTAAAAATGACCAAAACAGCTCTGCAGATGTAATCTTCAATAAATGGTTTGCAGATGTAGTGGCTTCTGAAATTTTCAAGGCTAATCCGAAAATGAAAACCATTTTTGAAGAATATCAGAACAAAGGATTATTAAACTCCAATCTTGAAAAAAATCAGGAGCTGAAGCAGTTGTTATTAGAAGAGACTCCTTGGGTATTGGAAAGTAAAAATGAAGGGGAGCAGATGCAGAAACTGGCATTATTGTTTGATGCCAACACCATGAGAAATTCAATCAACCAGGACTGGGATGATTTTAAAAAGCTTCAAAATCCTGACGGAGGCTTTTCATGGTATGCGGGATATCCAAGCTCTTACGGAACTTCATTATACATTCTTAAAAACCTGGGAAAAATCAACTCATGGGTAAAAGATAATCTGAAAGACTACCAAAGTTCAGAACAGAAGAGTTTAGTGGCCAACCTGATTCAGTATGTGGATAATGAGATCAGCAAATATTATGATTCGAAGAATGGAGATATCTGGAATAACTGGGCTATAGATTATCTGGATACCCGAAACTATTGGGAAAAACAATATCCTTTGAAAGGTAAAGGAGCTACATTGAAATCGCTGGTAAAACAGAAAGCAAAAACGGCAAAAATTACTGACTTTACATTCTTCGGCCTTCACCGTGCTGCATTACTGATGAATGATTACGGCTTGAAAGATGTATCGGATAAATTAATGACTTACCTTAAAGAAACGTCTACAGATACACAAACACAGGGTGTATACTGGAAGCAGAATCTAAATGACTGGGGATGGTTCAGTTCAAAAGTCGTGAACCATGCAGGAGCATTGGAAGCTTTCAATAAACTAAAACCTAACGATCAGAAATTGATTGAAGAAATGAAGATCTGGCTGGTGACACAGAAAGAAGTGAATTCATGGGGAAGCTCAAGAGGAACTTCAGAAGTGATCTTTACCATACTAAATTCAGGAAAATCATGGACCGGTGCCGAAAGTGATAAAGCAACCATTATTTGGGGTGGAAAAGAGCTGGTTCCGCAGACTCAGGCTACAGGCTATGTGAAATCAACGGTAAAAACAGATGGAATAGATAAAAACCTGGCTAGTGTGACGGTTACCAAACCTGGTCCCGGAATTGTTCAGGGAGGATTATTCTGGCAGTATTATGAAGATCTTGATAAGATTAAATCTTCAGAAAACTATATTTCCGTAACCAAAGAGCTGTATAAAAAAGTAAAAACAGTAAACGGAGAAGAGCTTCAGAAAATCTCCCCTGAAACCCCATTAAAAGTAGGGGATAAAGTGACGGTAAGAATGATTCTGAATACAGACAGAGCTATGGAATTTATTCATATTAAAGATATGCGTGCTGCAGGTTTTGAGCCTATCGATGCGCTGTCAGGATATCAGTGGAAAAATAATCTGGGCTATTACCAGTCAGCAAAAGATGCTTCTACCAATTTCTATATCCAGTACATGCCAAAAGGAAAATATGTTTTTGAATATGATGTAGTTGCCAATGCATCCGGGAAGTTCTCTAACGGGATCACAACCATGCAGAATTACTATGCTCCGCAGATGAATGCCCATACAAAAGGAACCGCTGTTCAGATTTTGGAATGATTTTTGGCTATAGGAGGTAATTAGAATTTTAAAACCAAATAAAATGAAATTTTCAAAAACTTTAATTACAGGATTGATATTGATGGCTGGGGTAAATGCTTTCGCACAAAAGAAAGCTGAAAAGTTTGAAAAACTACAGATTGAAATGTTCCCAAAAGCTAAAGAAGGATATAAACAAGTATATATTCAGTTACCGGTAGCAAAAAATGAAAACGATTTAAAAGTTGAGGTTTTTGTAGGGGCTGAAAAAATGTTGGACTGTAATAAGTACTTCATGATGGGAGAAATGAAAAACCAGGATCTTCAGGGATGGGGATACAACTATTATGAAGTGGAATCCAAAGGAGAGACCGCAGGTACATTAATGGGTTGTCCGGGACAGAAGCTTACAAAGAAGTTTGTAACTCTTAAGCCGGAAACAATGGGCTACAACAGTAAATTACCAATTGTATTCTATGTGCCTAAAGATTTTGAAGTGCGCTACAGGGTTTTACGTCCGGATGCTGACATGAAAAAAGCAGTTCAGAAATAATCAGCTCGCTTATATAAACAAAAACTCTTCACAGCAATGTGGGGAGTTTTTTGTTGTACCTTATTCCAGGAATACTCTAACTATTTTAATCTGATTTTATAAGCTTTAATGCTTTATAATTTAGATGGATTTAGTACTGATATACTCTTGAGGGGTCATTTGGAATTTAGATTTAAAAACCCTGTTGAAAGTTGATCTGTTATAAAAACCAATAGTCAGATATACATCTTCTAATGAAAATTCTTCATTTTTATTATTAATAAGTGCTATAAAAGCATTCAGTCTGAAATCATTCAGGTAAGATTTGAAGTTATTTTTGGTGCAGCTGTTGATTGCTGAAGAAACATACTGGGTATTAGAGCTTACATCCTTAGCGAGTTGTTTCAGATTATAGTCCGGATTTCTCCAGGGCTTTTGGATTTTCATATGATCTTCAATTTTTGAAAATAAATCTTCATAAAACGGGATAGGGAAATCTGTCTCTTCCAAAGAATATTCCTGAACAAGTTTGATTTTTTCTTTCTTTTCCAGCACAGGAAAGGGATCAATTGTAATAGTATTTTCCTCTAAAAAAACTAAAACTGCTTTTAACTTTTGAATCTGTATAAGATAATAGAAGCAAACGGAAAACAAGATAAATGCGCAGGCTATTGTGTAAGTATTTGAAAAATTATAATACAAAAGATCACTTTTTTCCACGTTATGAACAAAATAATAGTTGTATAACAAGCTTAAAGGGATCGTGAGAAAGAAAAATGCTGAGATGTAAATAGATTTCCGGATGTTATAATAAAACATTAGGGCTACAGGGAACATAAAAATATAGGAAATAACGCTTGGAAAGTCTTCGTAGTACACAATACTCAAAATGATATTTAAAAGCATTAGATAGCCTACTGCGAACTTACCTACTTTTTGAAAATTATAATTTTCCGAAACCAACGTGAATACATAACAGGGAGTAACGGTTAATATTAAAACTACATCATAAAATAAGTATTGGCTGCCCACGAAATAAAGGTCAGAAAATACAATGATAATCTGTTTCAGTAAGAGTAAAAATATGAGCTTTTTGGCAAATGAATATTCTAACTCACGTAATTTGTCTTTAATGTTTTCCATAATACAATATCATTACAAGTAGAAATCACTTTTTATAAACTCATATGTGATTATGGAGGATATTATCGTATATGAAAATATAAAATTTAAATTTAATTCATTCATTTTCAGTGTTTTATTATTTTTTTTGTTATGGATTTATCTTTTTTTGTTTTGCTGATTATTTTAGATACGGTACCACTAAGTTTGTCATGTAAAATTATAAAAAAACATGATAGTTGAATGACTTATTTGTATGGAGAATGAATTTTTTACACTTTTTCACACATTTTATTCAATATAACCTATCTAATAATACAAATTACATAGAAAGTGATTTTTTGATGTAAATGATTCGTTTTTGATGAATGAAATATTAGGTGAAAAAGATTGGAAAGCAGAAAGCAAGTCATAATTATTATCTGGATTATAACAGTCATGAATTTTTTTTATTTGATTTGATGCTTTGTAGGGTGAGTGATTATTCAAAATTATTTTGTAGCAATTTTCTCACTCTTTTTAAATCATAATCTTCTAAAAGAAATTTTTATATCAATAATGGATACAGATAAAAGGTGTATTCATTATGTACAGAAAAAGAGGGGTGATTAAAAATTTAAAAATAATGATTCTAAAAACACACACCGATGAGCCCCTCTTATTTTTATTATAATTCAGGATAAAGAGATATTATTTATTACAATTATTAGAACAAACACATAACGAAAAAAGGAATTTTAAAACACAATTATCAAATGAAAGGGAGAAAAATATTAGCAATGTGCGCAATTTGCTGTCTAAGCCTAGTTAATGGCCAAGTGGGAATAAATACCAGTACACCGGATCTTTCTGCAATATTGCATCTGGAATCACCCAATAAAGGATTTTTACCTACCAGGCTTACACTTATATCGTCTACAGACGGGACAACCATTCCTAATCCGGCAACAGGCCTGGTAGTCTACCATAAAGGAAGTGCTTCTATGGGAGCTGGAATTTATGTTAATATTGGTACGCCCACCGCACCAAAATGGACAAAATCAGCAGGGGGACAGGAAAATTCAGAAACTCATGGAAGCACTGTGTATAAGGCTAAGTATCGGGGTAGGAATGCTGCCAATTCAGCTGGTGTTTACTCGAAACCGGATCTCATTATTCCTGAATTAAATTTAATGGTTCGTTTTGCAATTGTAGGAGGATCTACCACATCAGGAAGTAATGCCCTGACTGGGAATAACAGACTTCAGGTAAGGCTAATTAATCAGCCTTCGACGGATGTAACGATTACCAGCTACTCACATTGGCATGGACAGGTTACCCACAATAGCAGGGGAGTGAACTTATCATTTACTTCTGCTAATTTTGATCAGTGGCAGAATACAGATACCGAAGCCTGGAACAACCAGTGGGGGTACTATTACCTGCTTTATTCAAGTGAAGTAAGAGCGGTAAAAAGCCCTAAAGATTTTGCCATGAACTTATATGGAATTTGTGGCTATGGAAATTCTATTGCAGCAGGTCCTCAAAGGGATGGGAGTGATGAAATGTACTCACTGGCTGCTGAGGTATTCTAACATCAAACAGAAAATGGGGTAGTAGACTAGTTTGTTTACTTTTTTTATAATCAAGGAAGGAAATGCTTCGATATTTTATCGGAGCATTTCTGTTGTAAGAGAGGGCCTGCTTTTATTGATCATTATTTAAATATAAATTAAATTAGAAATTTATTAAACCTGATTTGTATTAGATTAAGATGCTCTTCTCTTCCCATAAACAACAGAACTAATATTTTTTTACCCCTTAAATAGAATTCAAATTAAAACTAAACGATTTGGAGAGGGCTTTGATAAATAAATGATTGTGGTTAAACTTGTTTTAAACTTAGCCCATATTCACTGTTTTCTTTAACTTATTTGTGAGATTTTTAACATATTTTGCATTATATTTGTTATAAACATAAACCATGAAAAACAATTTATTGATTTTTACGTTTGGTTTTTTTGCTTTTCCTGCTTTTGGCTGGGCACAGTCTGCGCCGGATTTTAAAGAACTTTTAGACAGTGCAATGGTTCGGGACTCGAACCTGAAAATGCAGGTTACCCAAAATAAACTTACCGATCTTGACGAGCATAAGCTGAAAGATATCTTTCTTCCTACTCTGGAACTAAGTGGAAAGATGGGGTATCTAAACGGAACAGCAAGACTGACGTCGCCGGAAATTAACCTGGCTCCCTTTATCAGTATTCCGGAAGGAACTTTCAACAATAATTTTAATGTATCCGGGTTCTCGGGAGTAGCCAAAGCTGAAGCTAAAATGCTGCTGTATTCCGGGGGGAAGGTAAAATACCTTAAGAAAGCCGTAGAAGAAAAGAAAAAGTCTGAAGATATTCTTCTGGAGAAAACAAGAGATGAAGTGGCAGCCAGTATTTCGAGAGCGTATGACCAACTGGCATTGATCCATCAGTCTAAAAAAGTATTGGATGAAAGCAAAAAAAGACTCGATATTAATAAAAAAACAGCAGATAAAGCTTTAGGATATGGGCTGATCACTCCTTATGATCATAAGAAAATAGAACTTGCCCAGGCAACTCTGAATGCAAAAATGGTAGAATATGAAGGGAAAAAAGAATTGCTTCTTACCCAGCTTTATATTTTCACAGGAATCAATAGAGAAAGGCTAAGAATGATAGAGCCTGTCCTGACTCCGGTAGATTTACTTTCTCCGGAAAAAGGAATAGAGCAGAGGGCGGAGGTCCGTGCTTTGGAACATGGGATTACTGCTGCAGATTATAAGATAAAATCTGAAAGAACATGGATGATTCCTAAAGTACAGCTCATGGCTTCTGCTTATTATATCGGACTGTATGGAAACCGGATTAAGTCTTCTGAAAATGTAGTGCCTGCTGTTCCGGTATTAGGATATGAAGGAAGAAAGCTGGACTGGAATCCTAACAATATCAATGTATTTCCTTTAATTACAGCCGGAGTAGGCTTTAAATGGGAGATTTTTGACGGAAAAGAAGGGAAACATGCTGAAGAAACTGCTAAAGTGGGGAAAGAAGTGCTGCAGAATCAAAAAGAAGATGCTTTAAAAAAATTAACACTGAATCTTGCCAACAATCAAACCAACTATGATATTGCTACCGCACAAATCACTTTGAAAGCAAAGGAAAAAGAATTGGCAAAAAATGCTTTAGTACAGGCTGAAAAGGAATTCCGTTATGGTATGAGCAAATCTTCACAGCTTATTGAAGCTGAAAATGATCTGGAATCCGTGGAACTGGAATACCAGAATGCAATTTTCAACCAGAGAAGAGCGGGGATAGAACTGATGAGGTCTACCCAGGAGCTGGATATCACCAAATTTTATTTAATCCCTTAAAAATTAAAATGATGCATAAAAATATAGCTGTACTCTTTGCTGCCCTGTTTCTGTTCGGAAGCTGTAGTAAAAATGAAAAAATAAAAGAACCGGAAGGAAAGACTAAAAAAGATGTGATTTCTTTTGCCCCAAAAGTGACCGGAAGAATTGTGAAAATATATGTTTCCGAAGGACAGACTGTAAAAAAGGGAGATACCCTTGCGCAGCTTGATGTTCCGGAAGTTTCCGCAAAAATAGCTCAGGCTCAGGGTGCGGTAAGCGCTGCAACAGCCCAGGAACAGATGGCTAAAAACGGAGCCACAGCAGATCAGCTGAGACAGCTTCAGGCAAAATATAAGGGTCTTAAAGAGCAGTATGATTTTGCACAAAAGTCCTACCGCAGAGCCAACAATATGTTCCGTGACAGCCTGATGTCTCCACAGGCTCATGATGAGGTATATGCAAAACTTCAGGGAGCAAAAGCCCAATATGATGCCGTAGTGGCAGAGCTGGACGATGTGACAAGAGGAACCCGTGTTGAAAAAGTGGAAATGGCCGCAGGGCAGGCATCCCAGGCTAAAGGAGCATTGCAGGAAGCTAATGTTGCCTATTCAGAAAGGTATATCATTGCCACCAATAATATGGAGATTGAAACCATAAGCCTGAATACCGGAGAATTGGCGACAGCCGGTTTTGCACTATTCAACGGATATATTCCGGAAAGTACTTTCTTCAGGTTTACGATCCCGGAAAGCGCCATTTCAAAATATAAAAAAGGACAGGATGTCAGTATGCAGGTCGTTTATAACAAAGAAAACCTGCAGGGAAATATTGTATACATCAAACAGCTGACAAAATATGCGGATATCACCACAGCTTATCCTGACTACCAGCTGCAGGATGCCATTTATGAGATCAAAGTAAAGCCTAAAGATATGAATAAGGCTAAAAATATCCTGGTTAATGCTAATGTTATCCTTAAATAAATAATATGAAACGGAGCACGATGGATAACTTTCTTAGAACGTTACCATCTGGTCATTTAAAATATAAATAAATGAAAGAATTTTTCCGTCTTTTAAAACGTGAGTTCAAGCTTTTTATCGGCAATTCTACCTTAAGGACAGTGTTCTTTTTGGCACCGGTCTTTTATGCAACCTTGCTGGGGTTTGTCTACAAAAGCGGAAAAGTTGAAAATACCCCCGTCCTTGTGGTTGACAGGGATAATACTCCTTTATCTAACCAATTGACGGAAATGCTGGATGATAACAAAAGCATTAAAATTATCAAATACCTTCAGGAACCGCTGAGTATTAAAGATGAAGTGATCAGGCATGAGGCCGCGGCAGTAGTCATTATTCCCTCCAGGTTTGAAGGGGATATGCTTCAGAAAAAATATCCTGAACTGAATGTGTATATCAATACCGGAAATGTTCTTACAGCAAACTTTGCCTCCAAAGCCCTTCAGCTTACTATAGGAACTTTTTCGGCGGGAGCTTCCATTAAAGCATTACAGAAAGCCGGAATGCCGGCAGCAAAGGCAGCTACACAATATGAGCCTTTCAAAGCAAATTATATCACGCTGTTCAATACTACAGGAAACTATCTTATCTTTATGTGGCCGGCAATGCTGGCTGTCGTACTGCAACAGGTCATACTGCTGGCAATGGCGGTAAGCTTTGCTGCAGAATTTGAAAGAGGGTCTTTTGTAAAAGAATATCTTAAAATGAAAAAATGGGCATTCCCAACAATGCTTATTAAAGTGATTCCAATATGGATATTTTCCATTCTTATTGTGGGAATCTACTACTTTATGCACATGGTTTTTAGAGTTCCGATGCCGGAAGGAATACTCAATTTTATCCTTCTTACTGCGGTATTTGTAGGATCTGCATCATTTTTGGGAGTGTTTATCAGTATATTGATTCCGGATGCCTTAAAAGCGACTCAAATCCTGATGGTTATCGCTTCACCTGCATTCATTATCAGTGGATTTACATGGCCGTTAAGTGCAATGCCTGCCTTTGTACAGTTTATAGCTAATATTATCCCACTGACACCTTTTTTACAGGCATTTAAAATCTTATTGATTCAAAAAGGATCAGTAGAGCTTACTTTTCCTTATCTGGAACATTTGAGCATTCTTGTAGTAGTATATGCCGTTATAGGCTGGATAGCTTTAAAGATTAAACTTTGGCTTATCTTTAAAAAGGTGCCTCAGGAAACAGGAGTGGAGACTGCTTCTCATGAGGATGCGGACTAGTGTTTTTTAGTTGAATTTTGTTGCTAGTTGCTAGTTGCTAGTTGCTAGTTGCTAGTTGCTAGTTGCTAGTTGCTAGTTGCTGGTTTGCAGTGATTGATGTCAATAAAAAACAGTGGCTATCATCTCAACTGTCTTATCCTGACCTTTGTGGTCTTCACTACTCGGGTCTGATCTCACTCCTTGTTAATGATCGGTACTAGGCTTAGCGGCTATTGATGGCGTCAGTTTTCCACCCATGACATCATTTTATCATTTACAATTCATTTTTTTATTAACTATAAAATCAAAAAGAAAAAACTGATATATTTGTCTTTATTTAATTAGAGAAAATATGGAAAACGTGTTTGACGCAAAAGATGCTCAGAACTATATTGATAGAATACATAAGCTTGTTGAAGATACCCACGGGTTATGGGGGAAGATGACGGTTGATCAGATGCTGGCCCACTGTAGTGTAACTTATGAAATGGTATATGAGCCTGAAAAACATAAAAAGCCGGGAGCTATTGCGAAATTTATTCTGAAGACTTTTTTAAAGCCTAAGATCGTTGGAGAAAAAGCGTATCCCAGAGATTCCCCAACAGCTCCTCAGTTTTTGATTACAGGAAGAAAAAACTTTGAAGAAGAGAAAACCAGATTAATAGGTTTTATCCAAAAAACACAACAGTTGGGAGCTGCTGCTTTTGACGGTAAGGAATCTTTTTCTTTTGGAAAACTAAATGCTCAGGAGTGGAATAATATGTTTGCAAAACATCTGAATCACCACTTATCACAGTTTGGTGTTTAAAAATAATCTATGAAAAAACTTTTATTAGTCTTCATTCTTGCTGCCAATTTTGTGTTGGGGCAAATGCCTGATATTTCGAATGTGTGGTTAAATAACAGTAAACCTTATGCTGGAGTGATAGGAAGCAAAGCAAAGGAGCTGAAACTGAAAATTACTATTTCTGAACAGAATAAAAAGAATGATCAGGAATATTTTGTATCCGGGTATTCTCTGGTAGATGCTAACTATGCAAAATTTGAAGGGAAAATTACCATCTCAAAATATAAAGATGCCAAGAAAAAAGGAACGGTATTCGGAGAATATGAGTGGGCAGAAGAAAATAAAGGAAAACATTCGGGGGTGTTTAAAGGTAAATTCATTTATACTTTCAGATGGAATAAGAAAACAGAACAGGTAGAAGGGCAGTATATTGAATTTGTTGGTGATTGGAAAAGCTATGACGGTAGTCTGGATTTTAAAACCAATCTGAAAAATAAATGAGTATCCTGAGACAGATATTGGCTGTTGTGGTAGGGCTTATTGTGGGTTCTATCGGTATTACGATTGTTGAGAATATAGGCCATCAGCTATATCCACCTCCTGCAGGAACGGATCCTGATAATAGGGAAGCTCTAAAAGAATATGTAGGAAAAGCACCGTTCATGGCATTGTTCTATATCATTATTGCATATGCCTTAGCGGCATTTGTTTCCGGGTTTACAGCCACAAAAATTTCTAACAGCGGAAAACATACTGCAGCGGTAATCTGTGGAAGCATTTTTTTACTGATCACCATTTATATGATGGTATCTTTACCTACTCCAATCTGGTTCTGGATTTTAGGAATACTGGTCTGGACACTTGTATTGGCAGGAAGTCAATTTGCTTTAAAAACAAAAAAATATGAAACTAGGAGCGTTTTCAATCAGCTTAAGTGTAAAAGACCTTCAGAAGTCCAAAGATTTCTATGAAAAACTGGGTTTTACCTCAATGGCAGGAGATACAGAACAGAATTACCTGATCATGAAAAATGGATCTACCCTGATAGGCCTTTTTCAGGCAATGTTTGATGGTAATATGCTTACTTTTAATCCGGGATGGGACCAGAATGCCCAGAATCTCGACTCTTTTGACGATGTAAGAACCATACAGAAACACTTAAAAGAAAGTGGAATAGAGATTGAAAGGCCAGCGGATGAAACTACTTCAGGGCCGGAGCATATCTATCTTAAAGATCCGGATGGAAATATGATCCTGATAGATCAGCACAGGTAGTTTCTACTCCTGAAAATACAAAAATCTAAATCAAAACTAATTAAAACTTAACTTTTAAACATCATGGCAACAGTAAACGTTTATTTAACATTTAATGGAAACTGCAGAGAAGCATTTGATTTCTATAAATCGGTTTTCGGAGGAGAATACCCTTATATCGGGACTTTTGGAGAAATGCCTCCAATGGAAGGCAAAGAAACCTCTGAAGAAGATAAAAATAAAATCATGCATGTGGCGCTTCCTATCTCTAAAGAAACAGTACTGATGGGAAGCGATACCGGTGGAGAATGGGCTTCAAACTTTAAAGAAGGAAATAATTTTTCCATTTCTATCAATGCAGAATCCAAAGAAGAAGCCGATAAGTTATTCAATGGGCTTTCTGCAGGCGGACAGGTAACAATGCCAATGGCAGATACTTTCTGGGGAGCTTATTTCGGAATGTTTACGGATCAGTTCGGAATCAACTGGATGGTAAACTATGATGATCCTGCTAAAATGCAGCAGCATCCATAAAAATTATATTCTGTATTCTGAATAGAGTTACAATATACCGGCAGTCATACTGCCGGTTTTTTATTGAATAATAATTGGCATTCCAAAAATTTCTAAATTTGAACAGACAGACACTTTTTATCTGTTCATTTAAAAATGGTAAATAGATGAAATTCATACTTGAAGATATTAAAATAGAGCACCAAAAGGTAAAGAGCGGAGCAGATTTCCCTTCCTATATCCAGGCCATAAAAAAATTAGGTGTTTCCCACTATATCGCTTACGTAGCTGATGGGAATACTGAATATTTTGATACAGATCACCAGTCGGTACAAACCGGAAGCAAATATCATAATATCACCGCTTCAGAAAATATAAACCTTGAAAATTTTAAACTGAGATTAAAACTTCATCAGAAGGGAGGAACTGATTATATGACATTTTGTAATGACTGTGCGGATAATGGAGTGGAAGGCTGGAAAATGGACCTGAACACCATGACCTGTACTTATTTCAGTAAAAATAATGATGAAGTTCTGATAGAACAGATCCCGGGATAAACTTACAGCATATATGAAAGTGTCAGATTTAAAGGGATTTAATCTAAAGTGTATGTAAATATTGTTTGTTATTATTGATTTAAATTATTAGTTTTGTTAAAACGATAGATAATAGTAATTGATAAATATGAGAAAGGTTTTTACGAAGTTGGCATTCACTATATTAGGATTGGGCTCGGTATTTACATGGGCACAGAAAAGTGACCTTGGAGCGTGGTATATGTATTTTGGAAATAATAAGATCAGCAAAAAGCTGAATTTCCATAATGAGATCCAGTACAGAAACTTTGATGGAGTCGGAAATCTGGAACAGCTTTTAATCCGTACGGGAATTGGATATGACCTTACTGAGAATAACAATAATGTTTTGTTGGGATATGGTTTTATTTTAAGCCAGCCTTATGTAAACGGAGAGAAAAAAGAAAATATAGAACACAGGATTTTCCAGCAGTTTATTACAAAACAGAAGTTTGGACGTTTCAATCTTCAGCACCGTTACCGTTTGGAAGAACGTTTTCTGGAAGAAGACTTTAGAATGAGATTCCGTTATATGCTGGGAGTAACGATACCGATTACCCAAAAAGAAATGCTGCCGAAAACCCTTTATGCTTCTGTATATAATGAAATATTCCTCCACTTCAATAATCCTGTGTTCGATAGAAACAGGGTTTACGGAGCCTTAGGATATGTCATCAATAAGAATATGAGAATAGAAGCGGGCTATATGAACCAGATCCAGGAAAACAGAAACCGTGGACAGATTCAGATCGGTTTTTATAATAATATCCCGTTTACGAAAAATTAGTAATGACCCGATGATGCTGAATGCCTGATGAAAAAAAGTCATTATTGTAAGTAGATTAATTAACACAAAAAAAAGCATATATGCATTCAGGAAAAAGATTTGGAACCCTTGAGTTCATTATTTGGACAAGGCGCAGTATTTACGTTTTAACCCTATTATCAGCCATTCCCACCTTATTGTATTTTTTGGGATGGAAATTTCTGTATGTTCCATGGCAACCTATTGCAATCATGGGAACGGCAGTTGCTTTTATTGTAGGATTTAAAAATAATGCGAGTTATAGCAGGCTTTGGGAAGCGAGGCAGATTTATGGAGCTATCATTAATGACAGCCGTAGTTTTGGATATATTCTAAGAGATGCGCTCTCTTCAAAAAATCCCCATCAAGTAAAAGAGATGTTTCTTCGTCATTATGCCTGGCTTACGGCTTTAAGATTTCAGCTTCGTGAACCGAGAGCCTGGGAAAATATGAACACCGTACAGTTTGATGAATATTCAAGGAAATATGATGTTCCTGAGAAACTTTCCAAACTGGAGGATGAGCTGAAAAACTATCTTTCGGAAACGGAACTTCAATATATTGTAAGCAAAAAAAACAGAGCCACACAATTGATGGCCAGCCAAAGCAAAGAACTCTCCGAAGCTTATGAAAAAGGAGAAATTAACGACTTTCAGTGGACGCAGATCAACCAACAGTTGGTAAAGTTTACAGATAGCCAGGGGAAAGCAGAAAGAATTAAAAATTTTCCTTATCCACGGAATTTTTCATCCATTACCACTTATCTCTTGCTGTTATTCATTGTTTTCGTTCCCTTTGGATTACTGAAAGAGTTTGATAAATTAGGAGAAGGAACAACGCTGGAAGGATGGACAGTATGGTTTAATATTCCATTCTCATTATTGGTGACATGGTGTTTCCATACTTTAGACAGTGTAGGGGAAGCTTCTGTAAATCCTTTTGAAGGAAGCCCTAATGATGTACCCATTACGCAGATCAGCCGTACCATTGAAATTGATATGAGAGATATGCTGGATGAATCTGACCTTCCGCCGGCAATTCTCCCGAAAAATAATATTGTACTCTAGGATATCCGGATTAAACGATGGGTAAAAGGTTGAAAGTTTCTCTTCTTTTCGGAGGTTGAAGATCTGTGAGATGGATAGAAACTTTTTATTGAGTTAACAAAATAACACTTAAAAAAACTAAATCAAAATGATTCACAGTTATGTTATTATATCTATTGCAGTACTGCTCTCTGTAATGATATTAGTAATGATTGGGCAGAAGCTGAAAGTGGCTTATCCTATTTTCCTTGTGATTGCAGGGCTGTTAATAAGCCTTGTTCCGGGAATGCCGCGTATCGAGATAGAACCCGATCTTGTTTTTCTTATATTTCTGCCTCCTATCTTATTTGAAGCTGCATGGTTTACCTCGTGGCAGGATTTTCATAAATGGAGAAAGCAGATCTTTTCTATGGCTTTCGGGCTTGTATTTTTAACATCCATAGTGGTGGCTTATCTTTCATCCTCTATTATTCCGGGGCTTACAGTGGCTATGGGATTCCTGTTGGGAGGAGTAAACTCACCACCTGATGCAGTAGCCGCTACTTCTGTATTGAAGCATATGAAAATCCCGAAAAAGATAACCAGCATCCTGGAAGGGGAGAGTCTTATTAATGATGCCTCCAGTTTAATTGTATTTAAGTTTGCCTTAGCGGCAGTTATTTCAGGGCAGTTTATCTGGAGAGATGCCGTGCAGGATTTCTTTACCATGGCCATCGGTGGGATCGCTATGGGAGTGGCTATAGGTTTTCTGTTTGGAGCCTTACTGAGAATGATACCTACCAATTCTAATATAGATACCGTTATTACACTTATTGTTCCTTACATCATGTATGTAGGAGCAGAGCATTTCCATTTTTCAGGAGTCCTTTCGGTAGTTGCCGGAGGATTGCTAATGTCTTATAATTCGCATTGCTACCTGAGTCATACTTCACGAATCCAGTCCGGAAATGTCTGGAGTGTGCTGATATTTTTAATGAATACGATCATCTTTATCCTGATCGGCCTTGAGCTGCCTATTGTTGTGGAAGGGTTGACAGATTATACATTCTCAGAAGGAATTTTCTATAGTGTGGTCATTGGAGGAGCGATTATCGGAACAAGAATACTGTACAGTTACGCTTTGATGTATTTTCCAAGGCTTTGTTCAAAAGAATTGAGATTAAAAGCCCCAAAACCGGACTGGCGGGAACCTTTTATCATCAGTTTTGCCGCCATGAGAGGAGTGGTTTCATTAGCTGCAGCACTTTCTATTCCTGCCTTTCTTCCCAATGGAGAGGCATTCCCGCACCGGAATATTATTTTATTCGTAACTTTCGTTATTATATTGATCACATTGGTGGGACAGGGATTATTATTATCGCCCATTCTGAAATTGTTAAATATAAAAGATGCAGGAAGTGAACTGCCTGAAGAAAAACAGGAAGTGATTTTGATGCGTAAACTAAAGGAAACCGCGCTGCATACCTTAGATAATGATTTTTCTGATCTGGCGGAGAGAAACAGCTTGGTAAGACACCAAAAACATAAACTTGAAAATGAAATGATGCTGATGGCCGATAAAGCTCAGTGTATGGCTTCTACAGGTGATTATGTGACGGCAATCAACGAAAATAAAGATGTGTTGCGCCAGGTGATCCAGGCTCAGAGAAATGAGCTTCACAGAATGAAGAAGGAAAAAATATTTGATGACCATGTGATGAGGGCTATTGAAATGCAGCTGGATTTTGATGAAGCAAAAATTACAGGGTTTGCACACTGATCATTGTACACCTTCTGACATTAATCTTAACCTCAGTTAATTTAATATGAATACACCCATCGTTGTCCAATATAAGATAAATGCTCCGGCGGAAAAGGTCTGGAAGGCCTTGACGGATAAACACGAAATGAAATCCTGGTATTTCAATATTCCGGATTTTGAACCGGAAGTAGGAAAGATATTTAATTTTTATGAACCCGGAGATGCTAAAAAATATCACCATCAATGTGAGATCTTAGAGATTGTTCCTTCTCAAATATTGAAATATAGCTGGGCTTATCCCGATTTTTTACCACTGAAAACCGTGGTAACATGGGAAGTGTTTTCCGAACACAACGCAACAGTGGTTACATTGGTTCATGAGGGTATTGAGAGTTTCGATAATTTGGGTGAAGGTTTTTCAAGAAAAAGCTTTACGGAAGGCTGGAATATGATTATTGGAGAAAGTTTAAAAGGATATTTAGAAAATTAAAGCGATGATCGACTTATTTTTATTTACCACTGAGGATGCATCAGAATTAATTTCAAAAGTAAAAGATGAAAGAATGCTTCTTCAGTTTGCCGGTCCTGCCTATCACTTTCCTTTAACTGAAAAACAGTTGGAAGCCGATCTTTTGGATGAAAACAGGACCTTATTTAAAATAACGGATGGAGATCACCATACCATTGGTCATGCACAGATCTGTTTAAAAGAAAATACGTTCCTGTTGGGAAGAATTTTAATTTGGGATGAAAATAACAGAGGAAAAGGCTATGGCAAAAAAGTAGTACAAAAACTGCTCGAATATGGGTTCAGCCATTTCGATAAAGAAACCGCTGAACTTAATGTATATGACTGGAATACAGGAGCTATTGAATGCTACCGGAAAGTAGGTTTCGGGATTGGTCCGGAAACCAAAAGTGAAGTGAATATAGATGGTGAAACATGGCTGTCTATTAATATGAAAATCAATAAAACAAATTTTGAATTACAGGAATCATGACAGAATTTAAAGCACTGCGCCCTATGTTGTGGACAGAAAATATGGATGATACCATCGGTTTTTATATGCATATCCTGGGCTTTACATTAATGGGCAGAAATGATGAATGGCAATGGGCTTCGCTTCGTAAAGATGAAGTATATATTATGGTTTCCCAACCCAATAAACATGAGAAAAACCATGGGATAGGTTTTACAGGCTCATTTTATTTTAATGTAAATAATGTGGATGAACTTTGGGAAGAACTTAATGCAAAAGCAGAAATCTGCTATGAAATAGAAACTTTTGAATGGGGAATGAGGGAATTTGCAATCTATGACAATAACGGGTATATATTACAATTTGGTGAAGCTGTGGATAATGTTGGCAATACGGAATAAAATTTGCTATTTTTGGAGAAATATTTAGAATATCAATGAAAAAAAATATAATAGCAGGTTTCGCAGCGATTTTATTATTGGCATCTTGTAATAAGGATAAGGAGATCCTTAATACACTAAGCAACTATAATAATTCTATGGAAGCAAAAGGATATCACTTCGGTGATAAACTTCAACTTCCAAAAGAGGTGACGGAGAATGCAGAAAGTGTTACCATAAGCTTTGGAGATAAAGAAACAACCAATCTTGTTGTGGATCCGAAATTTTTCACATTGGGAGATAATGCTGTTACTTTCAATATTAAAACAAAAGGGGGGGAAGTACTCAATCAGGATGCTACCATCAATGTATTTGCAAAAACTCCTGAAAAAAATATTGCCTATCAGATTATCGCAGAATATCCTCACGATCCTAAGAATTTTGTTCAGGGCTTTCAGATTGAAGGAAATACAATTTATGAAAGTGACGGGCAGAACGGATCCTCACAGATTCTGAAATATACGTTGGGAACCACTACACCGCTTGCTTCTACAAAGCAGGCTCCGGAAGATTTTTCTGAAGGTAGTACCATTGTAGGAGATAAAGTATATCAGTTGACATGGCAGAGCAAAAAAGGATATATCTATGATAAAAATTCTTTAAAACTGCTTTCAGAATTTGCGTATCCAAATCTGTTCGGAGAAGGATGGGGATTAACCTATGACGGGAAAAACCTTATCGCATCAGACGGAAGTAAACTTTTATACTTCCTTGATCCGGCTAACCCTTCAAAACTGATTAAGTATATTGCGGTGGCAGGAAGTTCCCAGGCATACGATCAGCTTAATGAGCTTGAATATCATAACGGATTTATCTATGCCAACGTGTGGCAAAAGCCTATTATTCTAAAGATCAACCCGGCTACCGGAGAAGTGGTGGGAACATTTGATTTTACAGATATTGCAAAACAGAATACCAAAGGAAGTGATGATGTGTTGAACGGAATTGCTTTTAAAGGAGAAAATATGCTGGTAACAGGTAAAAACTGGCCGAAAATTTATGAAGTTCAGGTGAAATAATTTCACAGATAAAGTATAAAAATAGCGTTCCCATGGAGCGCTATTTTTATGTAAGGACTAAAATTTAGTATTTTTGAAAAATGATAAGACGAAATATAGTAACCGGCCTTGCAGCAGTTCTTCTGCTGGTATCTTGTAATAATAATGAAAAAATGCTTGATTCCCTGGCTGATTATAATAATGCAAAGGAGGCAGAAGGGTATCATTTTGGAGATAAGCTGGACCTTCCGGAAAAAGTGACAGATAATGCAGAAAGTATTTGCATAAGCTTTGGAGATAAAGAAACAGCTAATCTTACAGTAGATCCTCAGTTTTTTGAATTAGGGGACAATAAAGTGGTTTTTGTAATTAAAACTAAAAATGGAGAAACCCTGAGCCAGGATGCTACCATTAATGTTTTTGCTAAAAATCCCGAACAAAATATTTCGTATACCATAATAGCAGATTATCCGCATGATCCTACTTTCTTTGTGGAAGGATTTTTGGCAGAAGGCAATACCATATATGAAAGTGATGGACTGAAAGGAGCTTCCCAGCTGATAAAATATACACTGGGTTCTGCAACTCCGGCAATGGTGAAAAAACAACCCGCCGATATTTTTTCTGAAGGCTGTGCGGTGGTTGGAGACAAGATTTACCAGTTGACCTATCAAAGTAAAATTGGTTTTGTTTACCATAAAAATACATTGGAAAAAATTTCAGAATTTCCTCTACCCAATATTATCGGAGAAGGCTGGGGGCTAACTTATGACGGAAAAAACCTCATCGCTACCGATGGTTCAAAGAATCTTTACTTTTTGGATGTCAGTAATCCTTCCAAAGTGGTAAAAACGGTTTCCGTAGCAGGAAAAACGGAGACGTACGAAAAATTAAATGAATTGGAATACCACAACGGATTTATTTATGCAAATGTCTGGTTTAAACCTTTTGTTCTGAAAATAAATCCTGAAACAGGAGAAGCTGTCGGAAAATTTGATTTTACCCAAATAACCAAAGAAAATAATCAGAGGAATGATGACAATGTGTTAAACGGAATTGCTTTTAAGGGTGAAAATATGTTAGTGACAGGAAAAAACTGGGCTAAAATCTATGAGGTTGCTATAAAATAAATGACCATTGAAAACTTAATTTCAGTTTACAGAAAAAGTATGTAAATTGCCGGCATTCCAACAAGGAGGATTATCTTTAATACCATACAATTTGAAGCTAATATATTTATTATTGATTTTCGTTTTCTGCTCATCCGCAGCGCAGAAAGTTTTTCCTTTGGATACCCTGAAGCTGAAGGAGGCTAAAGATATGCTTGCGGATGATTATGGAAATCTGTATATCTATAAAAGTAAAGACTTCAGTTTTACCAAATATGATTCGTTAGGGAAGCAGCTTGGGAAATTGATGTTTACTGTTCCTTATAAAGTACAAAATGTTCAGAATCCACTGAACGTTCCTTTATTTTCAGAAAATGCCCAGGAAATGAAATTTGTTGATCAGAATATGAATGAGATCCAGCGGATTGATTTTAAGCAGAAATTTGGATTTATAAGAATGGTGTACGCTGAAGATCAGCAGCAGTTATGGCTTTTAGATGACAGTACAAAACGGCTGATACAGTATAATTTCAGAAATGATACAACCATCAACTCTTATCCTTTTGATATCAGTTTTGAGGATCTTACGGATATGCTGGTCTATGAAAATAAAATCTACATTTTAACAAGGAATCACGTTAGAATTTACACGCCAAAGTTTGAGAAAATTTTTGAAGTTCCCCTCGTAAACGGGAAAAGATTCAGGAGAGAAAATGATACTATTTTGGTGATCACCAATAATTCTATTTTAAAATATATTCCTGAAAAAGGGATGACTACTGTTTTTGAAGATCCGGAAGCACAAATTGTGGATAAAAATATCCTTTCTTATTTTGAAATCAAGGGGAACAAACTTTATCTTTACAGCTTTGAAAAAGTAAGCAAACCCGAACAGGAAAAACAACCGGAATCTCAACCGGAAATTATTCAGGAACCTACAGGACAATCGGTAGAAAGCACTGAAAAAACAGCAGATGAGACCCTGCCGGAAGTGAAATCTTCAGACCATACCTTAGAGAAATTGTTAGAAGATATTTCAGCAGTTCAGACTGAAGGGGTAGAAAAACTTATCAATTAATAAGCAAATACAAAGGAAAAATATGCATATTGCAGTTACAGGAAACATTGGAGCGGGAAAAACAACCCTAACCACAATGCTTTCCAAGCATTACGGATGGGATGCACAATTTGAAGACGTAGATCATAATCCTTATCTGGAAGATTTTTATTCGGATATGAGCAAATGGAGCTTTGCACTGCAGGTGTACTTCCTGGGAAGCAGATTCCGTCAGGTAAAGGAGATCAGAGAAAGTGGGAAGAATATTATTCAGGATCGTACCATTTATGAAGATGCTCACATTTTTGCAGAAAACCTGAATGATATGAAACTCCTTTCCGACAGAGATTTCAGTAACTATTCATCTGTTTTTGATTTAATGAAGAGTTTTGTGTCTGCACCGGACCTGTTAATTTATTTAAAATCTGATGTGCCCAATCTTGTAAAGAAAATTTACAAAAGAGGACGTGAATATGAAGCATCTATCAGTATAGAATATCTTTCAAAGCTTAATCAGAAGTATGAAAAATGGATCTCCAATTATACAGAAGGTAAGTTGCTGATTATTGAAGTGGATGACCTGGATTTTGTAGAAAAACCGGAAGATTTTGGACTTATTCTGGAAAAAATTGAAGCCGAATTACATGGGCTGTTTTAACAAATATTTACCAGACTATTAAGAGAAGATCAGTCAGATTCTTGCTAAATTTGTAAGAAAGCAAGTTTTAATTTTAAAACAATAGAAGATGGTAGTTAAGGTTTTACATAACGGGAACTGTTCGAAATCAAATGCTGTATTAGAGTATCTTGATGAAAATGGGGTAGCTTTTGAAATTATCAATATTGTTGAAGATCCGTTGAGCGTGATGGAGATAAAAACAGTATTGAAAAAACTGAATCAAAGTGTTTTTCATATTATCCGTAAAACAGAAAAGCTGTATATCGAAAATTATGCAGATAAAAACCTTTCTGAAGAAGAATGGATCAAAATCTTATCTGAAAATCCATCCCTGATACAAAGACCTATTCTGGTGAAAGGCTCTGTAGCCATGTTGGGTAGACCTATAGACAATGTGAAGTTCTTTATTGAGAAATAAAATAATAAATAAAGACCAAATACAAAGAGGCTGTTTCATCTGAAGCAGCCTCTTTTCTGTTTATAAATGATTTGTGTGTCTTACTGACGTTCGCTGGTTTCTCTTCAAATAAGAAGTAATAGGCAATTTTAAACACTCCATTTGTTCTGTAAGAATCTAAATATTATTTTTAAAGCTTGCGATTGAGATCCCTCCGGGATGACAAAGAGAATGAATATAGTTTTGGCAGTAGAGTAAAATATTCCGGGATAATTTACTTACTAAAAAGTTATCCCTGAATGGTAGTATAAATAAACCCGGCTGGTCTATGGATAGGCCAGCCGGGTTTATAACCACAAATGTATTTTGTAGCTGAAATTTTTTATAGTAGAATAACGCCTTCTATCTTGGCTACTTCCTGATAAATTGTTACCACCTGATCAGCATCCAAAACAAATGCACTGATATTACAGGCTGTGTATTTTCCATTTTTACTTTCACGGTTTCCCAAGGTAAATTTAATACCATCAAAAACCTTATATATTTCAGTAAGCTTTGCCTGGTCTGTAGGGATAATAAATTTAAATAAATAATCCTCTGGAAAATCATGATGATCCTCCAGTTTTTCCTTTAAAGATTTGTAAAAATCCTCAGGACTTGCGTGTTGATTTCCTTGTAATATATCCATCTGCAATTAGTAATATAGTATAAATATAACGAAATTTCCCTTATTTTCCAAATGGTCCCAACAGGGCTTTGGAGTTCTGGTTCTCGTAGTCTTCAATAATGTTGAATATTCCATTCACAAGCTGTTCAGAAGCAAGCTGGCTCAGCCCGCCTGCATTTACAGTGTTGCTGTTGCCTCCTAAAAGGTTCCCCAAAAAGTTGCTCCCTGATAAAGCCGTGTTGATGGTTTTAACGATTCCGTATTCGTTCAGTTTTTCATCTACTTTTGGAGCAATAGCCGCAACAAGCTGCTGAGATGTTTTTTCTTTTAGGATTTGTGTAGCTGTTGTTCCCTGGATGATCCTTGTTACATCCTGTGCATTTAGACTGTTAACGGCACCCTGTAAGATCGGTTTTGAGGTATTTACAGTATAGGCGGCAGCCTGGGCAATGAAATCTCTTTCCTTAGCCACCAATGACGGTGCAACCTTTTCAAGGATGGAATTCATGTCTCTGAGCTCTTTTGGAAGGGCTTTATCCACCATATTATTCTGTAGGAAGGCCTCCTTATTTGCATAAACACCCATTCCTTTGTCTATTCCGTTGAGAAGCATCTTTTTGATAATGGAAAGTCCCATATCAGAGGTAGCCAGCGTTGTACAGGATTGTACAGTAGTAGTAATAACTGCTCCGGTTCCAATAATGAAAGCGGCTGCAACAATATATTTTTTCATTGATCCTTTTTCTAGGTTTTTCAAAAACTGCACCAAAGGTAGATACTATTATCTATTTAACAAAATATTAAATTCAGCACCGTCATTTGGTGAATTATATTGTAAAAACATTGTTTTTACAATTAATAATATGATGATAAATTGATAAATATTCTGATCTTAAATTCATAAAATTAAACTGTTCGTCTGTTTCTGTGTAAAATTATGTAATTTTTTTTCAATTTTTAAGATAAATTAACATTGTTCATTTTTTTTTATATTTTTGGCTAATGTCTTTTTTTGAGAAATTGAATTGCTGTCAAATAGGGACATTTCACAAAATTTGATTGTACGAATAAAATTGAAACTATATGAAACAAGGTAATTTAAAGTATTCATGCCTTATTGCTGTTTTATACTTTGGTATGAACGTGGATGCGCAGGTTACACAAGATTCTGCTAAAGTCCAGAAAATAGATGAGGTCGTAATGATTGGATATGGTAGCCGTAAAAAGGTAGATAATACAACATCCATCAGTTCTATCAGTGCCGAAGAAGTAACAAAAACTAAAGTTTTAAATGCCTCGCAGGCTATACAGGGTAAAGCTGCCGGGGTACAGATTACAGCTTCGGATATGCCGGGATCTACACCTTCTGTATTAATCAGAGGTCTGGGAACGGTAACAGGAGGACGGTCGCCACTTTATGTAGTTGATGGTATGTTTTTAGAGAATATTAATAATATCAACTCTAATGATATCCTTACCTATGATATCCTGAAAGATGCAGCAGCCCTGGCCATCTATGGTAACAGAGCCGCTAATGGGGTAATCATTATTACCACAAAAAGCGGAAAAGGAAAACTGAGTGTTTCCTATGACGGGTTAATGGGGATAAGAACTCCATTGAAAACAGTAAAAATGGCCAATGCTTCAGAATTTGCCACTTATAATAATGCAGCCTTAGGGGTTAACAGATTTTCTACAGACCAGCCGGTAAATACAGACTGGTTTAAAGAAATTACAAGAACAGGAGTGTATAATCAGCATAACCTTTCTATTTCAGGATCCTCAGAAGCTGTAAAATATTTCTTTAGTTTAAGTAACTATGACGAACAGTCGATTCTGAGAGGTACAGATTATAACCGTGCCACCATCAGATCCAACAATGAGTTTAAAATTGCTAAAGGGATTACGTTACAGCAAAATTTCAGTGTAGCTTTTACAAAAACTACCCCGAAACCTTTTAATGCTTTTACAACAGCATATAAACAGTCTCCGATGGTCCCTGTTTACTATCCGTCAGGACAGTTTGGAATGCCTTATGTAAACACCTCCACAGGTCTTGTAGATTATACAGGAAATAAATTTAATGATGTAACCAACCCGGTAAGCCAGCTGTTGCTGAATAATGAGCAAAATAAAAATACATTATTGCAGGGAGGGTTAAAATTGGATATTGATATCCTTAAAGGACTGAAGTTTACTTCTCAGTTTAATGGAGAGTATTCTAATTATAAAGCCTATAATTTCAGAGATGAAGTGGCAATATGGCTTGCAGAGGACCCTACAAGGACGGCAGCAGGTTTCTCCAATAGCAATCCATACAATACCCTGGAAAATACAAGAGAAGATTATTACAACTGGTCTTTAACAAATTATTTAACTTATAATAAAAAATTCGGGGTTCATGATCTTGAAGCCACAATTGGTACGGAAACAACCGTAAGAAACGGTATCGATCAGCTGATTGTAAAGAGAAAGAACTTACTTTTAAATGATCAGAACTACTGGAACATTAAGGACACGAACTATGTAAATAATGTTCAGACCCTTAATTCTGTAAAATATGATAGAAATACTACGGTTTCTTATTTTGCCAGAGCACAGTATAAATTGATGAATCGTTATTTGCTGAGTGCTACGGTAAGACGCGACGGATCTTCACAGTTTGCCGCAGGACAAAAATGGGGAACTTTCCCATCATTTGGAGCCGGTTGGATCATTTCTGAAGAAGATTTCATGAAAGACAGCTTCTTTGATCTTTTAAAACTGAGAGGAGGCTGGGGTAAATTAGGAAACCAACGAGTTCCTCTGAACTATCTTCCCCTAAACTCAGGTACCCCTTATAATTATGGATATGGAAATGCAAATCCTGTAAGTAACGGAATCACCGTAAACAAAGGTTTTGACCCTGTTTTAGGATGGGAGGTTACCGAAGAATCTTCTGCAGGATTGGATTTTGGATTGTTCAACAAAAGACTGACAGGTAGCATTGATGCTTATAACAGAGAAACAAATAACCTTATTTTAGGAATTACCAATTATACAACTTCCGGTCAGTCAGAAACTTATTATTCTCACGTAGGTGCAGTAAGAAACAGAGGGATGGAATTCTCCCTGAACTGGGCTGATAAAGTAGGAGACGACTGGTCATACTCTCTTGGAGCCAATTATTCCTTCAATCAAAACCAGCTTACCAGAGTGGATACTCAAAAGAATATTGCTCAGTTGAGTGGTGGAGATCTGGGTAACGGGCAGTGGGTAAAACTATTTAACGGTTCTACAGTTGGACATGCGTTGGGAAGTTTCTATTTATGGGAGTATGATGGAGTAGATGCCAGTGGAAATATGAAATATAAAGACCTTAACGGAAACGGGGTTACAGGAAGTGCTGACGCCGAAGACAGAAAGTATTTCGATTCTTATATTCCAAAATCTACCCTGGGGATCAATGTATCCTTAAGCTATAAAAACTGGGATTTTGCAGCCAATGGATATGGAGCGTTCGGATTTAAAGTATACAACGGTAAGAAAGCGCAGAGAGGAAACAGTATTAATGTTGAATCTTCAGTAGCACAGGATTACTGGAGCCCTTCTAACTCTAATTCATACAACCCTAAGCCTTATACAGATAATCCTATTGCTTCTACCTATTTCTTAGAAGACGGAGATTATTTCAGAATTAATAATATATCAATCGGATATACCGTAAAAGATATTGTAGACTACGTAAGGTCTATAAAGTTTTATGTAAGTGCTATCAACCCGGTAGTATGGCAGAAATATTCGGGGTATTCAACAGAATTGTCAGGATATAACCCTACTGATGCAAAAACAGAGGGAGATCCTTATAAAATGGCAGGGGTAGAATTGAATGCATACCCTACGTTAAGATCTTTTGTATTCGGTGTAAACATAAACTTTTAAAAAAATGAAACGAAATAAAATACTGTTAATATCTTTAATGTTATTAGGTTCTGTAGCTGCTGTACAAAGCTGCAGTGATGAATTTATCGATGTAAAACCATCAGAGTCAATGACGATTGATGACCTTGAAAAATTTAATAATGACAATGGGGCAACTTATTTTGTAAATTCTATCTATGCCAAATTCTTAGATTGGAATATGAGTACGTTTGCCTGGATAGGGGTAACTTCCATTATCTCTGATGATGCTGATAAAGGATCATCAGAAGGAGATACAGGATCAGATAAAAATCTTCTGGATGCCATCAATATTACTGCAACTACACCTTCCTTTAAAGAGCTTTTTGCTTCTAACTATCAGGGAATAAACAGGTGTAACCAGGCTTTACAATATATTCCAAAACTGGATAAGGCTAATCCTGAATTACGTAAAAGACTGATGGGAGAAGCTAAGTTCCTGAGAGCTTTTATGTACTTTACCCTGGTAAGATCTTTTGGAGGAGTTCCTTTAGTAGACCGTGTTCCGGTTCTTGGAAATGAGGTAGATAAAAAGATGCAGCTTACCAGAGTAAGCAAAGAAGAGATCTATGCATTTATTGAAAAAGACCTGAAAGATGCTATAGAAGCATTACCTAATAAATCTGCATATGGAGCTACTGATGTGGGAAGAGCTTCAGTAGGGGCAGCTCACGCATTACTGGCTAAAGTATATCTTTACCAGAAAAAATGGCAGCTGGCCGCAGAACAGTGTGATTTGGTTACCGGATATTCATTGACTCCTAATTTTATCGATATTTATAAAGTTTCAGGGGAAAATAATGCAGAATCTATCTTTGAAATCCAGGGATCGGGAAGTGATGCCGGAAGAGCAATCCAGCAGTACAGTAAAGTACAGGGAGTTCGTGGTTCCGGAGGCTGGGGCTGGGGATTTGCAACCCCTACACAAGGTTTGTATGATGCTTACACAGCAGAAGGAGATACAGAAAGAAGAGATGCCACGATCATTCACAGAGATATGACGTTATACGACGGAAGATACATTCCAAATACTGTAGAAAATAAATTCTATAATTATAAGGCATACTCATCAGCATTCTATGACAAAGATGCTACAGATACCAATATCCGTTATCTCAGATATGCAGAAGTTTTGTTGATCAAGGCAGAAGCACTTAATGAATTGGGACAAACCAGTGTGGCAATTCCATTATTGAATCAGGTGAGAACAAGAGCTAAAATTGCAGAAACAACAGCTACCACCCAGGCAGATGTAAGAATGGCTATCTGGAAAGAAAGAAGACTGGAACTGGCATTCGAACACGACAGATGGTTTGACCTTGTAAGAACGGGGCAGGCACAGGCAGCTATGGCAGCAGACGGTAATAAGAAATTCGTTGTTGGAAAACATGAATTATTCCCGCTTCCTTATGAGTTTATCATGGAAGCCGGAGGATTGTCTCAGCAAAACCCGAATTACTAAAATACATACATAAACAAGAGGAGAGTGAAAATTCTCCTCTCATTTTATAAACCAGTAAACCATTTACCAATGAAAAGGATCGTAGTATCAGCTGCAGTAGCCTCCCTGTTTTTTGTGTATTCATGCAAAAACATCCAGGGTTCCAAACAGGAAGCTTCGCAGGATAAAATAGTCAAAAGCACTATTACAGATGAACAGTTGATGGATAAGGTACAGAAAGATGCTCTTACCTACTTCTGGGATTATGCAGAACCCAATTCAATGTTGGGGAGAGAGCGTTATCACGAAGATAATATCTACCCGGATAATGATAAACATGTAATAACCACCGGCGGTTCAGGATTTGGACTGGCTACCATTCTGGTTGGAGTAGAAAGAGGATTTATTCCAAGAAAAGAAGCCGTAAAAAGACTTTCCCATATCATGGATTTTCTGGCAAAAGCAGACCGTCATAAAGGAGCGTGGCCGCATTGGATTAATGGTGAAACAGGTAAGACCGTACCTTTCGGTAAAAAAGATAATGGAGGAGATCTGGTAGAAACAGCATTCCTTACCTCAGGGATACTGATGACCCGTGAGTATTTTAAAAATGGAAATGCCGAAGAAAAAGAGTTGGCCGCAAAATGCGACGAACTTTGGAAAGGGGTTCAGTGGAACTGGTATACAAAAGGAGGCGAAAAAGTATTATACTGGCATTGGTCTCCGGAATATCAGTGGGACATGAATTTTCCTCTGGAAGGTTATAATGAATGCTTAATCACCTATATCCTGGCAGCATCTTCACCTACGTATGCCATTGATGCAGAAACCTACTATAAAGGCTGGACCAGAAACGGAACCTACCTTACCGACAAAACAAAATACGGATTACCACTTTACGTAAAACATAATTACGCCGAAGAATATGGCGGACCGCTTTTTTGGTCACAATATTCATATATAGGACTTGATCCAACCGGACTTTCCGATAAACTGATCAAAAACTATTTTGAATTAAATAAAAACCAAACTCTTATTGATTACAAATATTGCGTGGAAAATCCAAAGCAATGGAAAGGGTATGGTCCCAATTATTGGGGGCTAACAGCTGGTTATACCAGAAATGAAGACGGAACTGCGGGCTACACGGCTCATATGCCCACCAATGATAACGGAGTGATCACCCCTACAGCTGCCTTAAGCAGTTTCCCATACACCCCAAAAGAATCAATGAATTTCCTGAGGTTTCTGTATACCCAAAAACCTGAATTTATAGGAAGCGCCGGGCCTTATGATGCTACTTCTATTCATTATAACAATTGGTCTACCCCAAGATACCTGGCGATTGATCAGGGGACAATAGCTCCAATGATAGAAAACTACAGGTCAGGATTCCTTTGGAAACTGTTTATGAATGCACCGGAAATTCAGCAGGGATTAAAAAAATTAAGCTTCCAGTCCCCGAAATACGGAATAAAATAGATACCTTTCAATGAGCCACGAGTGCAGGATCATTGTGCACCCGTGGCTACTTTGATATCAATAAAAACGGGCTTTATACCGTTTACGCAATGAAGTCAGTCTATGATAATCTGTTAATTTGCGAGTATTTAACATCAATAGAAACGGGCTTTAGCCCGTTTAAATAAATAAAAAGCTATCCACTGGCTTTAGCCAAAACCTAAATAACAATATGAAATTAAAATTAAAACACCTTCCCCTTTTGCTCCTTCCCCTTTCATTACAGATGAAGGCCCAGGAAATAAAAGCTGAACTTAACAAAGAAATTAAAAGACCTGAAAAAATATCCTACATTCTGGATTATCCTCAAAAATCAAAAGGAAATGTTCCTTTAATTGTATTTCTTCACGGGTCGGGGGAAAGAGGTAGCAACCTGGAAATGGTAAAAGCACACAGCCCTTTCACCTATAAAGAACTGATCAAGGAGCCGGTGGCTATTCTGGCACCGCAATGTCCTGCGGATTCGTGGTGGGATACGGTGACCATTTATAATTTAATAAAAGAAATTCAGAAGAAATATAAAATTGATGCTTCCAGGATTTACCTTACCGGACTTTCCATGGGAGGCTGGGGTACGTTGAAATTAGCTATGGAGCATCCTGAAATGTTTGCCGCAGTAGTTTCAGTATGTGCACCTACAGATCAGGTGATGACAGCCAATATTCAGCAGTATAAAAATTTGAATATGAAAATATATCATGGCGGAATGGATGATATCGTACTGCCGGAAAATGCCTTTAAATTCTATCAGAAACTACATCCGGTAAATCCGTCTGCAGAATTGGTGATCTTCCCGAATGATAACCACAACTCCTGGGATTCGGCGTATTCTAATCCTCAGCTGTATGAATGGATGTTATCAAAGAAAAAAGAAAAGTAGACAGGACTTAAAGAAATGCAATGCTCAGTCATCGTAAAACCTTGATTTTATTGAAGGCATATTGAATAATTTTTATATTTTTGAATATTGTCTTTTTTGGAGACAATAAAAATAGATCAATCAGATACAATCAGTCAAAAAATAACGTTCTCACGTTAATTATAATAGAACAATAAGAAGTTAGATTTATGAAAAAACTAATCGTACTCGCTGCATTAGCCCTTTCGCCGGTATTCTCGGCACAGGAGATGGTGGATAAACCCGTACAGTCTTATCAGACAGCCCAATATCAGGCGAAAAAGAAAGCCTTTGTAGATAATCTGTTATCTAAAATGACTTTGGACGAGAAGATCGGTCAGCTCAACCTGCCGACTTCCGGAGATTTTACTACAGGAATGGCTCAAAGTTCCGATATTGGAAAAAAAGTAGAGCAAGGATTGGTAGGCGGATTGTTCAACATAAAAGGAGCTGACAAAATCAAAGCCGTTCAAAAAGTAGCTGTTGAAAAAAGCCGTTTGAAAATTCCAATGATTTTTGGAATGGATGTTATCCATGGTTATGAAACGACTTTTCCAATTCCATTAGGCTTAGCTGCATCATGGGATATGAACCTGGTACAGCAGTCTGCAAGAGTGGCTGCCAGAGAAGCTGCTTCAGACGGAATTAACTGGACTTTTTCGCCCATGGTTGATATTTCCCGTGAACCAAGATGGGGAAGAGTGTCTGAAGGTTCGGGTGAAGATCCTTATTTAGGAAGTGAAATTTCAAAAAATATGGTGTATGGATACCAGGGGAAAGATTTAGCCAATGGGACCAATATACTTGCCTGTGTAAAGCATTTTGCACTATATGGAGCAGGCGAATCGGGTAAAGATTACAATACCGTAGATATGAGCCATATAAGAATGTTCAATGAATATTTTCCGCCTTACAAAGCAGCTGTTGATGCCGGTGTAGCCTCTGTGATGGCCTCTTTCAATGAGGTGGACGGAGTTCCTGCAACAGGAAACAGATGGCTTCAGACTGAAGTGCTGAGGAACCAATGGAAATTCAAAGGTTTTGTAGTAACCGATTATACCGGTATCAACGAGATGGTTGATCACGGAATGGGGGATATTCAGCAGGTTTCTGCTTTGGCTTTAAAAGCCGGAGTGGATATGGATATGGTAGGAGAAGGTTTTTTAACAACCTTAAAAAAATCTTTATCAGAAGGAAAAGTGACACAGGCCGAAATTGATATGGCTGCCAAAAGAATTCTTGAAGCGAAATATGATTTAGGCTTATTTGATAATCCATACAAACATGGAGATGCCAAGCTGGCGGCAAAAGAGGTTTACAATATGGAAAACCGTAATGTGGCAAGAAATGCTGCTGCTCAGTCGATGGTTTTACTGAAAAATGAAAACCAGGTGTTGCCTTTGAAAAAATCAGGAACAGTGGCTGTCATCGGACCATTGGTTAATAACTCAATGAATATGGCCGGCACCTGGAGTGTAGCTACAAAACATAATATTTCTGTTAATCTGGTACAGGGGCTGCAGGCTAATTATGGTAAGGAAGTTAAGTTCCTTTCTGCTAAAGGGGCGAACATCGATTATGATGCAAAATTAGAAGAAATCTATGCGGCTCACGGGAAGAAAACCGACAGAGATAACCGTTCCAAAGAAGAATTGTTAAAAGAAGCCGTGGATATTGCCAATAAAGCCGATGTTATTGTCTTAGCAATCGGAGAATCTGCAGAAATGAGCGGGGAATCTTCTTCAAGAAGTGAAATTACAATCCCTCAGTCTCAGGTTGATTTGCTAAACGAGTTGAAAAAGACAGGAAAGCCTATTGCAATGGTTCTCTTCACGGGCCGTCCATTAGCTTTAACGAATGTAAAAGATATTCCCGACGCTATTGTAAACGCATGGTTCCCGGGTTCAGAAGCAGGAAATGCACTTGCTGATGTGCTATTCGGAAAAGTAAACCCTTCAGGAAAACTTCCGATGACTTTCCCAAGAAGCCTTGGGCAGGTGCCTATTTATTACAATGCTAAAAATACAGGCCGTCCTTTAGATCAGAAGTCTGTTGATAAATGTGAATACCAAAGATTCCGTTCCAATTATATGGATGAATGTAATACTCCATTATATTCTTTCGGATATGGATTGAGCTATACAAAATTCAGTTATTCGGATATGACTGTTTCTAATGCCAATCCAAAAGGAAACCAAACCATTCAGGCATCTGTGACCGTGTCTAATACCGGAAACTATGATGGAGCAGAGGTGGTTCAGCTTTATATCAGAGATATGGTGGGAAGTATTACAAGACCTGTAAAAGAACTGAAAGGCTTCCAGAAAGTATTTCTGAAAAAAGGAGAATCCAAAAAAGTAACCTTTGAGATCAGCCCTGAGAATCTGAAATTCTATAACGGAGAGCTGAAATACGACTGGGAATCAGGAGAATTCGATGTGATGATCGGAACAAATTCTGACGAGGTGAAGCACTCAAAAATCACCTGGACTAAGTAAGAAGCTGAAGGAGATTTTTCACATCAAAGTGTTTTGTTTGTGTTTTGGCATGATTTTTTATAGTACCCACGATAGTTATTATAACAATACAACAACAAACATGAAAAAAACAATTTTACTTAGCACGATGTTCCTTGGTTCTTTAGTCTTTGCACAGGAAATGACCATAAAAGGAGGCGATAGAGATGCTCACGGATGTATTGGTTCTGCAGGGTATACCTATTCTCAGATCAAAAAAGACTGTGTAAGAACTTTTGAAGAAAAAATCAAATTAAAAGAGGTTTCTTCAGATGGCGGTTATATCGCAGCAGTAATTTTCAGCAAAGACAAGAAAAAAGCTGAGGTTTTTGTTAAAGATACTGAAGGAAGCATCATTCTTACCAGAGCGGGAAAAGCAAAAGCTTGGAAAAAAGACGGTTATGTACTGGTTCCTTTCAAAAAAAGCGGCTATCAGCTTAAAAAGAATAATGTCGTAATCTATCAATAAAAAATAAAACAGGAAATCAATTCGATTTCCTGTTTTTATTTAATGACGAATGATCAGCCGCTATTACACCGATACACGGATAACAGTTCCAAAGAAGAATCGTTAAAATGAGAGCAACCCGGAGAATGAAATTCTATAATGGGCATCCGAAAAAGTTTTCACAGGTAAGTGTTTTGGCACGATTTTTAATAATACCACGATAGTTATAACAACACGACAAAACATGAAAAAAACAATTTTACTTAGCACAATGTTCCTTGGTTCTTTAGTATTCGCACAGAAAACACCTGTATTAGGTGGCGATAGAGATGCTCACGGATGTATCGGTTCAGCAGGATATACGTATTCTCAGATCAAAAAAGACTGTATCAGAACTTTTGAAGAAAAAATCAAATTAAAAGAGGTTTCTTCTGACGGCGGTTATATTGCAGCAGTTATTTTCAGCAAAGACAAGAAAAAAGCGGAGGTTTTCGTTAAAGATGCTGAAGGAGGAAGTGTAATTCTTACCAGAGCGGGAAAAGCAAAAGCTTGGAAAAAAGACGGTTATGTACTGGTTCCTTTCAAAAAGAGCGGCTATCAGCTTAAAAAGGATAATGTCGTAATCTATCAATAAAAAATAAAACAGGAAATCAATTCGATTTCCTGTTTTTGTTTAATGACGAATGATTATCAAAAGTCATCACTTCTTCTTTAATAAGTTACAGGGCAGCTACTGCCTCTTCAGCATAAATAACACCCTCATAGCATGCATTGTATATTGCTTTTAAGTCATCCAATGAAGGAACACGCGGATTGAAACCCGTACAAGGATCTGCCAAAGCATTGGCTGTGATATAATCAAGGTTTTTGTCCCAGTCTTCTTTTGAAATTCCAAATGCTTTAAGAGAAGAATTATTATTTACCTCAGAACGTAATGTTTCAATAGCCTGAGCAAGGTCTTCAGCTGTTTCTTTACCAATTACTTTAGCCAGATCAGGATAACGATCTGTTGCCAGAGCATTATAACGGATCACATTCGGAAGGAAGATAGCATTGGAAGCCCCATGAGGAATTCCATACAAAGCACCCACCTGATGAGATAAGGAATGAACGATTCCCAACCATGCATTATTGAATGCCAGCCCAGCCATAAAAGAGGCATCATGCATATTTTGACGGGCCTTAATATTATCAGGGTGGTTTACGGCCTCTTTAAGATTGTCAAAAACAATTTCCAATCCTCCTTTTGAAAGGGCATCAGCATAGTTGTTCTCAATATTTGAAACATAAGCTTCCACACAGTGTGTCAAAGCATCCAGTCCTGTATTTGAAGTGATATGAGCCGGCATGGAAGCACAGATCTCACCATCCACAATCGCAATATCCGGAGTCAGTTCATAAGAAACGATGGGATATTTTACTCCTTTTTCACGGTCTGTGATAACGGCTAAACCTGTAGTTTCAGTTCCTGTTCCACTGGTAGAAGGAATAGCAATAAATTTAGCTTTATTTCTTAAAACCGGTACTGTAAACGGTTTGATCATGGCTTCAAAATCGGCATCAGGATACTCATAAAACACCCACATAATTTTGGCAGCATCAATGGCTGAACAACCTCCCAATCCGATCACCCAGTCAGGTTCAAAAGTTTTCATTACTTCAGCCCCTTTCATACAAGTTCCGGAAGATGGATCTTCTTCCACACCTTCGAAAATCTGTGTTTCAATACCTGCTTCAGTAAGGTAAGCAACTGCTTTATCCAATGTTCCGCTCTTTCTCATTGAGCTTCCTCCAGTTACAATAACCGCTTTTTTACCGGTAATATTCTTTAATTCGTCAAGGCTTCCCGCTCCATGGAAAACTTCTCCTGCGATAAATAATTTACTCATTTTTCTTAGTTAATTTTTGATGAAACAAAATTAGATAAGACGAAACAGGTAATGTTATACAAACAGGACTATCCGTTATACATTTGCGCCAGCTCCTGCTGAAGTTCCGTAGGGGTTTCCTTAAGTTTTGCTTTTACAAATTTGTTGAGAGCTGAGGGAGAATTAAAACCGAGATCAAAAGCAATCTCTTTATGTGAAAGATCAGAAAACATCAACTGACGTTTGATTTCTATTAAAATCCGGTTGTGAATCGCCTGAATAGCAGTTTCACTGCAGTGTTTTTTGGTAATAGAGTTTAACTTTTTCGTACTAACAGCTAATTCTTCAGCATAATACTGAACCGTCCTGTGTTGTTTGTAATGCTCATTCAGGAGCTTTTTAAACCGGACATATATGGGCTTGTCTGCAGTATCTTTATGAAGAATAGGATGGAGCCCATGCACCGATTCAATGAGTCCCAACAGGAAAATTTTAATATGAAACCTTGCCTGCTCTTTTTTGATAAGACTGGGATGTTGATAAATTTTCTGAATGATTGAAATGGTATGTAGACTTTGTTTAAGATCTTCGGGTGAAAGAATGGTACAGTTCAATTGGGTAGAAAGATTGACATTATAGGTGCTTAATTCATTTTTAAGAATGTCAGAACAGAATAATATTTCTTCAAATAAAATTATTTTTCCTTTAAGACTGTCGCTTACGGCAGAAACGAAGCTAACCTGTTCAGGAAATATGACAGAAATTTTTCCGGCTTTAAGCAGGTGTATTTTTTCTTCAATATGAATCTTAAGGCTTCCACTTTCCATCACAATAATACAGAAATGGTCTTTCTTATGTGGTTGGGTATATTCTTTCAGATTTCCCACGGTCAAATCAAAAACCCGGAAAGACAGATTTTTATCCTCTGCTTTTTGACTCTTCTTTTTTATCTCCAATTTTTTCAGGACACCCATTGCTGCTTCTATTTTAAAACGTGGCAGCAAAGTTATAGCAAAACATTCCCAATTTCCAAGGGCTGGGTGGGAAGATGTATGAATTACAGAAGCATTTTCTACTATTCGTTTTTTTCTTTATTAACTAAAAAATACGACAGGTTCTGTCGCTTTGAGACTATATCTTGCAGACATAAAACAGTAAAGTATTGTATTGTAATAAATTTCACAATCAATATGATAAAATAAATCTTTTCACAGTGAGGTAAAAGTAATACTTTTGCAATCGAATTAAAATAATAATAATTACACAATCCATGAAAAAACTCTACATGAGTGCATTGACTTTATGCACCATCTTGGGCCTTTCTGCCCAGGAAGTGATCTGGCAGAAAGACATCAAATCTTCCACTCAGGATTTTCTCAATCAGGTAATCACCACTATTGATCAGCAATATCTTATCACCGGAAGCTCTATTCAGGCTAAAAGCCAGTCGCCAGCTACTGGTAGCCAAAAGCAAAACAACGGCTACGATTTCCATTTAGTAAAACTCAACCAACAGGGAGAGCAGGTTTGGGAGAAATATATTGCCGGACAAAGCCACGATTATTTATCCGCAGCGGTAACCACCCAGGACGGTGGATTTCTGGTTTCAGGAACCACGTATTCAAGCAAAGGACTGGATAAAAAAGAAGATTCCAAAGGAGGATCGGATATCTGGCTGATCAGGTTGAATGAATTTGGCGATGAACTGTGGCAAAAAACCTTGGGGACATCTTCAGATGAAGAAGCCAAAGCTGTCATTCAAACCACAGATTTAGGATTTTTTGTGGCCGGAAATATTCAAAATTCATCCAAAGGTTACGGTTCAAAAGATGTCTGGATCACCAGACTCGATAAAGACGGAAAAGAATTGTCTCAGCTTATTCTGGGAGGAAGAGGATTAGACGAAGTGGAAAAAATGATACCAACGAAAGACGGTGGAGCATTATTAGGGATCTATTCGAGGAGTTCCGAGGTTGGGAATCCTAATACTAAACCTTCGACTGAAAGATCATCTGTCTCAATGGCCATCAGCCAAAAGCCAAAAGCCAGCACCAACTTCGGTGAAGGCGACTACTGGATCGTCAAACTAGATAAAAACGGAAAACTAGAATGGGAAAAGAACTTTGGAGGAAAAGGGGATGACCATATCAGAACCCTGGCTTTAACTTCAAACGGTTTCATTATCGGAGGAGAATCCAGATCCGAAAGATCAGGAAATAAATCAGTAGGTATTGAAGAAGGTACAGACCTTTGGCTGATCTCACTGAATGAAAGAGGTGAAGAGATCTGGCAGAAATCCTATAATTTCAAGAACAGGGATATTCTGATGGGGATGAATGTGATACAGAGTCAAGAATCAAGAATCAAGAACCAAGAGCCGAGAGCCAAGAATCAGGATGCCACCAAAGGAATATTGCTGGGAGGGTATACTCAGGCGGAAGGAAGAATAGAGAAGGATGATGAAACCTTTTGGATGCTCTATCTTGACGGCAACGGCAATGAGCAGTGGCGAAAACATGTAAATGGAGAATCCAGAAAAAGAGAAGAGAGACTTTCAGATTTGAAACTTAACAGAGACGGTTCTATCGTTCTGGCCGGAACGAGCGCGGAGGAATTAGGAAAAGAGAACTGGAAGATTGTGAAGCTGGGAGATAAACAGATTGATCAGTTAATAGAAAAGTATGACATCAAGATTTATCCGAATCCGGTTTCAGATTATGCTTATGTAGAAATAGGCTTTGACTTTAAGGAAGCTGACATTATGCTGTACGACATGAGCGGAAGACAGCTTCAGAATATAAAAACTAAAAACAATGTTACCAAAATCAATACACAAGCGCTTGTTCAGGGTGCTTATCTGGTGACCATAAAAACGGATACAAATAAAACAGCGAATGCTAAACTGATTAAAAAATAATATAATGAGAAGGAACTCTATTTTAATGAAAGGGATAATCATAAATTTTATGATGTCCATTATCGTAAATGCTCAACAGGGAGATATTAATTTTGGAGATCTGCCACGACCAGTTCCCTCAGTATCTTCATTACCTACTTATACGGAAACACCAGTATCTTTAGCTACGGGAATACCAGATATTAAATTCCCGTTATTCGGTCTTCCTACGAATGATAAAAGTGTTTCTGCCAATTTATTGTTGCAGTTTCATCAGGCAAATATGGGAGAGTCACAGGCAGGCGGTGAAATTGGTTTAGGATGGACGATGTTTGCGGGAGGAACCATTTCAAGAGAAATAGTTAGTGGACTTGATGAAATGTATGATGATGCCAGCTGGGCACATTATAAAAAGAATAAGTTTGATGATATGTATTATTACAATCTTCCGGGGATATCAGGAAAATTCAAAATAGAAAGAAATATAAGTGATAATACTTTTAAAGTGGTGAATCTTGTTCCCAACAATATTAAAATTGAATATACAAGAAACACTAATAATGCCACTTTAATAATTAACTCTTTTACCATAACTGATGATAATGGTTACAAATATATCTTCAATGACTACAGTCAGAGTAGATTTTCCAAAAGTACTTTGTTGGATGGTACTTTATATAAATCAGCTTTTTACCTGACTGAAATTAAAAATGCTGCTAATGTTCAGCTTTTGTCTTTTAATTATCAGAAAGACAATAAAATAAAGCCCGGAAGCAATTTACTTTTATATCAGTCATGCAAATTGAAGGATATTTTATCTCCGGGATTGGGATCTATTACTTTGGATTATAATTATGACCAGGCTCTGGAAAACACATTGAATGACCCATATAGTATTGCCAAAGTTTCGCTTAAAAATAATAGCGGGAATATAGTTTCGCAATATGGTTTTAAATACACAATGGAGGGATATTCCAGTATGAGCATGAATGAAGAAGTAAGCAAGAGGACGCTTATAGGTATTAACAAAATTAATCTGTTAAATCCTGCAGGGGTGCCATTGGAAACTACTAAACTGTTTTACGATTATACTTTATACACCTTACTTCAAAATGGCTATGGACTCTGTGTGACTGGGGCTGATCTTAGATCATATAAGGTACATTCACTTTCTACGATGGTGATGCCAACAGGAGGAATGATAAAATACAATTATGAAGTTAATGAATCTTATGTAAATAAAAATTATCCCGGCTATGTTACTCCTGACAGTTTTACAGATATCAGTATACAACATACTGATCTAATGGCAGAGATGGCTATTAATACCAAACAGACAAATAACTATACCTTTCAGGTTACAGGAGAACCTGGGGTACTGAAAAAAATATATGTTTACTTAGATGCTATCAAATATAAACCTGTTTTCTCAACCGGAGTAGATGATTCCTTTATGAATTATACGATAGATGATCAGGTAGTAAATGATAACACTTGTTCCAGTTATAATGATCCGGCAGATCTTGAGGGTACTACATCGTCATTAAGAGCTTTTAATTTGTATCCTGGAACACATACTTTAAAAATATCCGGTACTGGTGGGCACGGAGATATTAAGTTCTCGGATATAAAAACAATCCCACCTCCTTTCAGAAATGCTAGTACAAGCAATTATAAACTGGGAGCTCGTATTAAAGATATTAAATATTATAACTCAGAGTATACCGGCACCCTGCAAAAAACAATAGCTTATGATTATAATGTGTTCAATGATCCCCTCAGTATCAGTGGATATGTTTTTTACCCTGAAATGGAAAGTATATCCGCTACGCTTTATCCTTTTGTATTATATAAAAATGTAAAAGTAACGGACAGTGAAAATAATGGATATGTAAACTATTATTTTAAAACACCGGACGCCTATCCCAAAACTCCATATACTTCTAATGGTCTCAGTACTAGCTTCTGGCCGTATTACAATTTAACCAAATCAGGAGTAATGGAGAAGAAAGAAGTTTTTAATAATCAGAATCAGTTGGTATCTGCTACTAACTATGATTTTACTTTTGAAACATTGGATCAATTGCCGGAAATATTCCTTGATGGAGCCGTTACAAAAAATGCCTATATCAAAAATACCAAAGTCATTACAAAAGATTATACAGGGACTAACAGATTTATAGAGAATACAGTTGAGACAGCGTTTAATCCTGCTAATTTCAAAGCAGCCACTGTTAAGGAAACTTCATCAGATGGAAATGTAGTAGAAAAGTTGGTCACCTACTCTGCTGTTGGTTCGGAATATCAACGTTTAGAAAATGCTTTTATGACAGGGGTTCCTGTAAAAACAGAAATTAAAAACAATGGAAAACTGGTTTCAAACACGCTGGTAAAATATGAAAATTCAGACAATTTATATCCGTCTTCTGTAGTCACTGTTAATCCTAATGACAGCAGTAACAAAGTTGCTGTTAAATATGATGAATATGATTCCAAAGGAAATGTAAAACAACTGACTTCAAATTATGATGCTACGGCAGGTACCGGAACTCCAAGTGTTATTATATGGGGGTATTATCAAAACTTTCCCATTGCAAAAATAGAAGGGGCCAAACTTTCCGATATCGGAACGCTGGCAGACGATATTATTCTAAAGTCCAATGCAGATGTAGATGCTTCTTCAGAAAGTATTCTTCTCAATGCATTAGACAATTTCAGGACTAATCCTGCATTAAAGAATTTTATGATTACCACATATACCTATGACCCGCTGATAGGTGCAACAACCATAACTCCTGCCAATGGGCTAAGGGAGATTTATAAATATGATAAAAACGGGAAATTAACTTCAGTAGTGGATGTTAACGGAAATATTATTAAGGATTATAAATACAATACAAAGCCGCAGCTATAATAATTTATTACAATTAATCAGCTATGAAAAAAATAATATCAATCATACCTTTTCTTGTTGTGGCTCTGTTTCATGCGCAAAGTTTAACAACTACAGAAAATTATATATACAGCAGGACCTATTTGGAACCTGTTACCTCAGAACAGCCTGGTGCTGCACAGATTCAGGGAGTCCAGTATTTTGACGGATTGGGAAGAACTACCCAAAGTATTGCCATTAAAGCATCTCCCAATGGCAAAGATGTAGCCGTTCTGGTTATGTATGATCAGTCAGGCAGGAAGACCAAAGATTTTATGCCTCAGCCAGTAGATAGTCAAAATGGAGCTTATATTCCGGGCATAGGAGAAAGTTCAATAAATGCCTATTATGGAGTTCCCAATGCCTATTCAGAAATTCAGTATGAGCAGTCACCTTTATCCAGAGCGGTAAAAGCAGCCGCTCCAGGAACTGAGTGGCAGATGAACGGCACCCATACCCAAAAGTTAGAGTATCTATCCAATAATACGGGTGAGGTTAAAAGATATAAAGCAGTAACCAGTTGGAATGCATCGGCTCAAATCAATGATGTCTCTATCATTACAGCTCCCAATGACGCGTATACCACCAACGGGTATTATAATGCCAATACATTGTATAAAACGGTTACCAGGGATGAGAATAATAACGAAACCCAGGTATTTACTAATTCAGGGAAACAAACTCTGCTATCGCGAAAGATTAACAAAAAAGCCAATGGAACGACAGAAAATGTAGATACCTATTATGTATATGATGAATTTGGCAACCTTTCGCTGGTGATTCCCCCGAAAGCCTCAGTCTCAGCATTAACTCCAGCTTTACAGGACCAGCTCTGCTACCAGTATAAATATGACAAATACCACAGGGTTGTAGAAAAGAAACTTCCCGGAAGGGGCTGGGAATACCTGGTATATGATCAGCAGGGCCGCGTTGTGCTTTCTCAGGATGCTAATCTGAGAACGACAGGCAATAATTTCACCAAAAGAGGCTGGCTGTTTACTAAGTATGATAAATTTGGAAGAACAGTCTATACGGGATTCTTTGCCAGTACAGCAGAAAGAGCTGCAATGCAGGCTGCATTGAATAATATGTCTGCTAATGCCAACAATAATGAAGCTCCAAGTACCACTCCATTTACCCTTAACGGGATGGATATTTACTATACAAAGACAGCTTTTCCAACAGAAAGCATGACGATTTTGAGTGTTGATTATTATGATGAATATCCTGTAGGATCACCAGCTCAACCGGTACAAATACAGAATCAGGCTACTTTAGGATCTGTTCCAACGACCAGTGTTTCTAACGGATTAAGCTCAGTGAGAAGCACAAAAACACTTCCTACTGCAAGCTATACCAAGAATGTAGAGAATGACAGCTGGTCGTCAGCATTTATCTGGTATGATACGCTGGGAAGAATAATTGGGACCTATGGTAAAAATCATTTAGGGGGATTTACGCAAACAGAAGCTGAACTGGATTTTTCCGGAACACCGCAAAAAACCATTACCTATCATGCCCGTAAAGCAAATGAACCGGGGGTAACCATTAAAGAACGGTTCATCTATGATGCCCAGAAAAGGCTTAAACAGCATTATCATCAGGTCAACACTAAGCCGGAGGAACTGCTGACAGAAAACACCTATAATGAGCTTTCCCAACTGATCAACAAAAAAGTAGGAAACAATCTGCAGAGTATTGATTATACCTATAATGTCCGTGGCTGGCTGACAGACATTAATAAAAACCAGATGGGACTAGCTGATCTTGGAGGGAAGTTATTTGCTTACAGAATCAAATACCATCAAAAAGAAGGGATTGATAATCCTGATCCTGTTCAGTTCTCAGGAAAGAATGTGACTCCGAGATACGACGGAAGCATTGCGGAGATCGACTGGAGAGCTGTAGAAACAGTAGGGGTAAATCCATCCCTGACCCCAAAAAGATATGGGTATTCATATGACAGTATGAACAGGATTCAGGCAGGATATTACCAAAACCCGAATAATCCTTACAGTAAAGAGAATACGGAATCTTTAGACTATGACCTGAATGGGAATATCAATAGCCTGTACAGGACTTCGGTAATAGCATCCGGAAGCAATACCGCAACGGTGATAGACAATCTAAGCTATACCTATTCAGGGAATCAGGCGATAAAGATTACTGATGATTCTCAAAATTTTGCCGGCTATGAAGGGGGTGGAGGCCCCATCACTTATGATGTGAATGGAAATATGCTCACCATGCTGGATAAAGGAATACAGTCTGTTAAATATAATTTCCTTGATCTTCCCGCTGAAATGCTCATGACCAAAAACAGTAATGAACTTGTTGCGGTAAAGACCTTATACAGGGCAGACGGAACAAAATTAAGAAAAGAAAGCAGTACCAGTATAACAGGAGTTGTAGGATCTACTACTACCAAAAAAACGACAGATTACCTGGATGGCTTTCAGTATCTGACCACTGAAAATGTAGATACAGGGGGAGGCACCGGCATAGAGATGTTTTCTTTATCCGGCAGGGCCATGGAGCCGGAAGCTTTTTCAATTGATGAAACAAGAAGGGTTGCTCCTAAAACTCCGGATCTCCAGTTTTTTGCTACCGCAGAAGGATTTTATGATTATGCAAAAGATCAGTATATTTACCAATACATAGACCAGCTGGGAAATGTAAGGGTTTCTTACGGAAGAAACAGCACAGGAGCTCTTGAGATTACAGATTCCAATGATTACTACCCATTTGGGATGAATCATTTAAAAACGGGGAATTCCTATTTTGCACAGGGCAGCTATAAAAGCAATAAATACAACGGTAAAGAATTACAGGAAACCGGAATGTACAGCTATGGCTGGAGAGAATATATGCCTGATATTGCCAGATGGAATGGCATAGATCAGTTAGCAGAAAGTTATTATTCTCATTCTCCTTATGCGTATGTGCTAAATAATCCAGTAAACTTTTTTGATCCAGATGGTAGGCTAACTATGGAAGCCGTTACAGCAGCGATGTGGAATGCCACACCAGACGGAACCAATTCTTATTGGTTTAATGATAACGGGAGTTTTACAAGCTATGACGGAGGACCTAAGGGTAGTGGAGGCGGAAGTCTTGCTTATAGTTCTTCTGTAGGATATGGAGGCTCCTTTACCATGGGAGATGGAACATATGCGCTGCCTCCAATTGTTTTTGCAGGTGATAAATCCGGTTGGGCAGATCAGTTTAGAAGTCATATGGAGAAGTATGGAAATACAACTTTGATTGATAGTTATTTTGATGGTTTTTTAGGAGGGGCTCAGTCATCTTGGAATTATATTAAAGGACAATTTTACGGTGAAAGTTATTGGGATGGGCTAGCTAATACTTTTACTTTAGGAGCATATGGAACAGTAAAAACGATTAATAGCTTAATAGATGTTACTCGTAACGTTCCTAATTATACAGCAAATGATTACTCATATGCTGCAGGTTACTTAACAGAAAAAGCTGCTGAAGCAATAATATTAAAAGAAGCATCTCAAATAAATCCTTTTGCATTTAGAGGGGGATATGGATTTAAAATTGGAAGAGTAGAGCTTTTATATTCTAATCCAAGTGTTGGTGGAGGTACAATATTTTCATATGTATCTTCAACCAACAAAAAATTTAGATTAGATTATCATGGATTACCATCATTAAATAGAGGTAAAACTTTACATTTTCATACAAATTATTGGGGATATACTAATTCTCCTCATAGAAGTGTAAATCCATTTCGTTGGGGGCAACCTATAAAATAATATAAATGGAAATCAATAATAGTGTTTTAAATAAAGATATAAATCTTCTTTCTATTGAAGATTTTGACTTAGATATATTTGAGGATTTAATTCGTTTAAAAAGAATATATAAATGTTTGTTTTCTGATAGTAATACTCTTTTTTTTGCTTTCCGCAGGGAAGAGAACTTAACTGACAAGAAAGAACTTAAAAAACTTAAAGTTAGGATACTTGAAAGTTTTAAGGACTATGGAGAATATATTATACTTAAAGAACTTGATAGTTCTCGCTTTGATAGTGTTGGCAGAATTAACATAAATGATCATACATATAACTTTCTTTTTGATGTTTGGAAATATTTTTACAGTTGCACTTTTTTTATTCCAACTGAAAAATTTAATTTTTTTGATTATATAACCTTTCAAAAAAAGAATAGGTTTCATGATATAGGGAATGAAAAATTATTAATTAATCACTATGCAAATTTTAGCTGCATAAAGGGGCTAGGTGGAGACAACTTAATTATAAGTTATCGAAATGATTTTAAATTACCAGATTTACCAATTAGGTTATAGCCTAGCTGCGCAAAGTTTATAACTTTGAGCTAATATACCCAGATTTAGCAAATGCATATAGAGGAATGGCTATTCCTTGGGGAGGGCCACGTACCGCTGAAGAACATAATTTTGGATTAAATAATAGTATGTACACTTTCTTGGTCGACAAATATTCATGTAGCAAATTATTCGGCATCCAGAAGAGGTCCCGGAGGAGTGATTTTAAAACAATCATTTCCTATAAGCAGACTTTCTTTTTATGATAGACATGGTGAAGGTGAGGTACAAGTATTTGGTCCTGTAGTTGGAGCTAAAATAATTAAACCATGGAATGGTGGAACTTGGACACCATATATTAAATAATAGTTATGGAAGATATAATAATTAATGAAATTTATAATCTTAAAGATGATATACAGCTTAAAGATTATTTAAATAGTCTAAAATCAAAAAAAAGTATTTTAGACTCTTTCGTTCAAACCAGAGAACATTTATATGACATTTATAATGACCGATTAGATTTTAGTATTTATCGGGGGGATTATTTTGAAGGATTAGCTGAGGTTGTAGCAGAGATGAAAAATTCAGACTTAGAAAATATACGATTATCCTATATTGAAGGAAATAAGAAAGGTTGTTCTATATTTAGTAGCGAAGACTACAGTATTATTCTGGGAATAATTTTTTATGATAATTAAAATAGATAGAAAAGTCGAAGTAATAGCATTTTTTATGAACCTCTTAGCTGTGCAAAGTTTATAACTTTGAGCTATATGATAAAACCTCACAAAAAGTGAGGTTTTATCATTTTAAACAGAACTCTAATACAGAAATGTTTTTAAGTTTATTATTGGGTGTTATGAAATATTTATATTTACCAATACATAGACCACCTGGGAAATGTAAGAGTTTCTTACGGAAGAAACAGCACAGGAGCTCTTGAGATTACAGATTCCAATGATTACTACCCATTTGGGATGAATTATTTAAAAACCGGGATTTCCTATTTTGCCCAAGGCAGCTATAAAAGCAATAAGTACGACGGCAAGGAACTGCAGGAAACCGGAATGTACAGCTACGGCTGGAGAGAATATATGCCGGATATTGCCAGATGGAATGGTATAGACCAGTTAGCGGAAAAATATTTTTCGACAAGCCCATATGCTTATGTAATGAACAACCCCATCAATATGTTTGATCCGGATGGCAGAAAAAATGAGGCTTGGCTACAAGATGCTCCCGCATGGTTACAAGAGACGTGGAATAATACCCCCGATGGACAAATTCTTATTGGACAAATAGTGGCTCAGGCTCAGGTGGAGGCGGAGGACATTTTGTGTATACAGGAGGAACTGCCGGTTTAACAGCAGGATATGGAATAGGATCTACTGTAGACTTTGCGGGTAACTTTAATTCCCACTACGGTACTGTAACAAACGGCGTGCTTAGTTATACCTATTGGACAAACGGTGCACCTGCCAGTGGATATGCTAATTCAGGAGGACAGAATTACCAAAACTTGCAAGGGATAGTAGGATATTCTGGGAAGCTGGATTTGAATTCCTCTAATACAACACCAAATAGTTGGTATAGTACAGGAAGTAAAGCAAATTGGTTATTTGGAACTTCTGCTACAGCTGGGGGATATATAGAAGGTTCATTTAGACTTACTAATGGAGTTTATAATGGAAATGTTTGGAGTCCTAAATATTATTCTAGTGCATGGACTGGAGGAAGCCGTGCCAGAATTACTACGTATAATTTTGGAAAAATTGGAAGTTTATTAGGTAAAGTTTCTTTTGGAGCTGGTTTGGCAATGGATGCCTTGGGAGTGAAAACCTACTATAAAGATCCAAGCTCATCTAATGCAGTACCTCCTAGTAAGGCTGGATTGAATACTATAATGGGCTATGTTGGGTTGAAAGGTGGTGTTCCAGGAGCTATAATCGGGACTTTATACTTTGGAGTTGATAATTTCTATCCAGGTGGCTGGGTTGGGGCATCTGAAACTGCTGCAAGAACTGAAGCATACGAACAAGAAATGACAGGGCATCCACTTTTTAGTAATTCAGCAATTAAATTTTAATTACAAATATGTATAAAATAAAAAAAATATATTATTATATATATTATATTCTTTATAAGAATGCAGAAAAGTCACCAACTCTTTTTTCTTATAATTTTGTAGCTAGTATCTCATTAGATTTTCTAGGATTAATCTTTTGTTTTTCTTTTATTTATTACTTTGATCTTAATTTAAGAAAAGAACTTTATTTACTAATAATGTTGATGATAGTTATATTTAATTATTTTGTTTTTGAACATAATAGTTCATACAAAAAATATATAAGTGAATTTGATGAACTTCCAAAAGAAAAAAACAATAAATTTAAACTAATAGTATGGATAGGTATTATTCTTGTAATCGCTAATATCATATATTCAGTATATTACATGGATCAACGTGCAAAGCGCGATCAAATAGGGCCTTATGCTCCAGAAATTGTGGCAAAAGAAAATAGAGAAGATTCTTTACAGAAAGTTCAGCAAATTGAAAAACTTAAAAAAATTTATGGGGAGGATAAAAGATAAAGGAATGTTTTTTTAATTTGTCAGCATTCAATAGTATTAACAATTAAATTTTTAATGAAAAACAAAGTTTATAATTTAAAGCTAATATACCAAAACCTCACTTTTGTGAGGTTTTTACATTTTAAAATGATTGATTTGCATTCTAAAGAGAACTTTAATCCAGAAATGTTTTTGAATTTATTATTGGGGGTATAAAATATTTACCAATACATAGACCAGCTTGGAAATGTAAGGGTTTCTTCCGTAAGAAACAGCACAGGAGCTCTTGAGATTACAGATTCCAATGATTACTACCCATTCGGGATGAATCATTTAAAAACGGGGATTTCCTATTTTGCCCAGGGCAGCTATAAAAGCAACAAATACAACGGCAAGGAACTGCAGGAAACCGGAATGTACAGCTACGGCTGGAGAGAATATATGCCGGATATTGCCAGATGGAATAGTATAGACCAATTAGCGGAAAGTTATTATTCTCATTCTCCTTATGCTTACGTGATGAATAACCCGATCAATTTGTTTGATCCCAACGGAATGGTATCACAAGCATTTATAGATGAACTATTGGACGCTCCTCCCGGAACTACGTGGACAAATACAAAAAACTCAAAAATTATTTGGGAAGGAGTTAAAGTAAGTTTAGAGGAAAAAGAAGAAATTGACGAATTTGAAAATATAGGAATTTGTGGCCAACCAGATTGGCTACAAGAAGCGGAAATTCCAAAATGTCCGAAAAGTGGAAAATCTATAAGATTTTTGTATCAATTAGGAAGTTTTAGTGATATTGAAGCGACATTTAGCAACGTTGAGCCAACAAAAGGGATGGAAGAATATTTCGAAAAATTAAACTTTTGGTGTGATGGAAATTTATACATTTTTATAGAACCTACAACAAAGACAATGTGTTATACAATGCAAAATACCTAATAACATAAACAATCGAAAAAGAGCAAACTACAAACAAGGCTTATAAATCTCAAAAAACGATACAAATAAAATTCACTCTGCAAAAATAAATCAGAGAAAGAAGAAATTGATAAATTAAAAAAAGAAGTAAGAGAATCAGGATTTTATTCCCAATTATCAAATCATGAAATGATAATAGAAGTCAATTACAATAGAAGATGTGAAATTGGATAAGTAGGTAAGAAATGGATACATTCAAAAAAAGTTGCCGTTTTAGCAGCTATATGGTCACTAGGCCAAATTGCTAGAAACCGAAACAATAGAGAAAATAAAATACAACAACAAAAAGGGTAACACAGCCTAGGCCAGAAAATATTCGCCAGATAATTTTAAATTTTCGATTCAAAGCTAACCATCCTAAAAGAATAGAAATTGGTAAACTGATATACCAAGCTGAACCAATAAGAAAGAAGAGGATTTCCCAAAAGGAAAAACTAAAAGTAATGTCACTCATATTTGCTTGCACTAAATTTTACACTAAATTTATAATAAAATCTCAATAATTTATGAAAAAAAAGAAGCTTTATATTTTTGCAATAATAGTGGCAATTATCTTATTTTCGGCTTTTTTTTCTAAGTATCAAAAAGTAATAGAAGTAGGAACCTGGGGGATGAATAGATGGATTAACTGGGGATGGAACTTTGGGTTCTGATAGAAATTAATCTAACGATTATTTTATAATCTCAAAAAACGATCTTTGACATCTTTTTTGATTTCATTCTCAGTGGTCAATTTAAACAGGAATCAGTGACCATTTTAAGGTTTGTCTCGTCCTGAAAGACCTTTGAATTCTTCTTTCCAAATATTGGAGAAGCATAAAACTCCCGACTACAGCCAGGAGTTTATATTATTTATTATATTGATCATTACATTTTTACCGCAAGAATCGGGCCTAGATTGGATATTCTTCCATAAGCAGCAAAACCATGAAACCTTGGGCGTATTACCGTATTATCCTGGTGAACGATAGCAACCTGGCTAACTTTAGCTGCTACCTGAAAAGTACTGATAATAGGAATTACATGAGGGCCATAATTACTTCCGCCATAGCTTGGGAATTCAGCAAAGCCCGAGCTGGTAATAAAATCAAAGTAAATCCATCTTGGAAAAGTACCTGCTAAATCAGCTGGGTCTAATACTCTGTAGTCAGTAGTACTGCCTGCCTTGTAATAATCGAACTGTACATAGTAATAAAGAGTATATACTCCCTTATTTAAGGTTAGCGGGGTATCTGGTATAAATTCTGCTGTAGGAAGAGTTATAAAAGTAAAATCTTGAGAAAGGTTGTTGGCTCCACTAATGGTGGAGCCTGGAGCCGGTTGCCAGCTCGCAATTCCGTTGGCATCAGATGTAAGAATTTTTCCATCACCCTGAGTTCCATCTGCTATTCTGATATTACCGCTAATATCTAATTTTGCAGTAGGAGAAGCAGTGCCTATTCCCACATTTCCTTCAATAATGGCCCCATTTGCAGGTGCGGGAGTATTAATGTACGCAGTACCTATAGAAGTATTACCGTTGACCGTCAGTGTATTTGCTGGCATAGGTGTGTTAATACCCACATTTCCTGTCTGGGCGTAAATAATATTGCTATTAATGATGGTAAGCATCACAATAGAGAGTAAGATTTTTTTCATGATGTAAAATTTAGGTTAGAATAATTATAGTTTTAGTCAGAAATTGTATTGTCTTAACATTATAGTTTTTGGGCAATATTTTTGGAAAATGCAATTTGGTATTGCATAATACAGGGTAAAAGTGTGAAATTTTATAAATGATTTAATTTTATGACAAATTCTGCAATTCTCATTTCAATGCATAAGATTTTACATTGCTTTTTTTGTATTTCTTAAAATAAATATTCACAGAGACTTTTTGGGATATAAAATGATCACAGACTATTCTTAATCGTGTTTTGAATGCGAAATTTTGGGAGGACTAAAATCAGTTTTCATAGCAGCAGCCTGATAAATTCTTCTAAGTAGATTGTTTTGGGAAAGATAAAATTCTATTGTCAACATATTTTAATGGTATTAGCTTTTCTTCCATCATTCTTGTTAAATCTTTGTATATTTTTGTGTCTTTAGAATCTGATAAAAATATTATTGCAAGGGAACAGATAATATTTCTTAGCAAAGATAAAGGCTCTAAACAATCTGTTAAAATAAAAAGCGTGCGATTTTGTTTGTAAAAACGTAGAATTAATTCTATTGTTGTAGACAGATATTATGTTAAATTTACTAAACTTGGATATTGAATTTTGAAAATGGTTTTGCGTAAAGGAATTGTGGTAATAATTCTTTTTTATATTTTGTAGCTAATGGACAATATGTTTCATTCTGGTATAATCTCAACGGATGGTGGACTTGTTAAATATGACGGACTGAATTCAATGCTTCAATAGGCTTTCTGGTACCAATCATAGTTTCGGATGTTTTTATGGAAATATCCAGAAGGGTAGTATAGTTGTATATAATAATTACGATCAAAATAAAATTCTTAAAAAAAAGAGCACTTAAGGTAATACCTACAAAAAATCAGGACTACACCGGATGTCTAGTCCTAAAAACTAATACAAAAAAGCTGCAATTTATTAACCCAAAGCTATAAGATACAAGAGCATTTGATATTTAATTGCGCAAAGTTTATAACTTTGAGCTGCTATAACAAAGCCTCACGAAAAGTGAGGTTTTTACATTCTAAAGTGATTAATTGTATTCTAACCTGGGAAGTTTATCAAATAATAAACTATAGAGCCAATGGTAGCCACTGAAGAGGTTTTTACTTTAATTAAAAAAGAACGAAAGTTTCCTGATGATATTAAAAACTATACAATTAAAATAAGTACCAGTAATAATTTTGAAAGGGAAAATCTGATCGGAATATATAAGATCAGAAACTATTCAGCTAAAAGAAATGAGAATTATGAATTAGCACAACAAATAGAAATCTTAGTTTCAAGTCTGGAAAATTGTTTGGATAATAACTCAAGGTTCGTAAATATTTCAGGTGATCAATATTGTGGAATGTTTTATCTAGGTCAAAATTGGGATCAAATTATTGGATATTTGGAAGCTGAAATTGATAAGAATGGAAATGTGCTGTTTTAGAATATCCTGCTCTCCCGCAAATTGGCTAGCTCTAAAAAAAGGTTGACGAGTTTAATCACTCAAGCTTCGGTTTCAAGGTAAAGTATAAATAATGTCACCAAGCGAATTTTAATTTGTAAATAATATGAAATGAATGGATTATGTTTTTATATTTGAAAAATATGTATATTGGGAGTACGAAATTAAAGCGTAATCCGAAAAGCATATAGAGTAGGAGAAAAATCAAAAATTAAGACTATGAAAAATCTAAGAAAACTTTCAAAAAGAGAATTGAAAACAGTTCAGGGAGGAATACCTATGTGTCTGCCAGGATACTTTTGGTGTTCATTTGTGAAAAAATGTATCTCAGTAGGATCACCATGTGGACTTATTGATTAATTTGATTCATGAAAATAAGGTAAAGAACGGGGCTGTCTCAGAAATGGACAGCCTATTTTGTATCCTATCCACTAATCGACTTAAGAACCAGGAGCGTTAAGAAAATTTGAAGGTAATCCGTTAAAAAATTTCCACTGTCTGAGCATGGGTTATAATATAAAACCGAAGCAGAATCGTATGATCCATGCGAGTTTGGAAATTTTAGGAGTACAATCAAATTTTTAGCGGATGATTCCCGTCTTGAATTTTTGTATACTTTTGCTTCAAAGCAAAAGTATAAATGAAATCCTTTATCTGATTCGGAATATGGTTTAAAAATCATAAAAACAGGATTTTTATCTCTCACTGAAAAACCGTATTTTTGTACATCTAAAAGTAAAAGAAAGAATGAATTCCTACAAAAATCCATTGGAAGAGCGCTATTCCAGTGAAGAAATGTTGTTTAATTTCTCACATAACAATAAATTCCGTACCTGGAGAAAGCTTTGGATCGCTTTAGCTGAGATTGAAAAAGACCTTGGTCTTGAGATTACAGACGAGCAGATTGCAGAGTTGAAAGCGAATGCTGAAAATATCGATTATGATAAAGCAGCAGAATACGAAAAGAAATTCCGTCATGATGTAATGGCTCACGTTCACACCTATGGAGATGTGGCGCCTTCAGCAAAGGGAATTATCCATTTGGGAGCTACTTCAGCTTTTGTAGGAGATAATACAGACTTAATTCAGATCCGTGACGGACTTTTGATCCTAAAGAAAAAGTTAGTGAACGTCATGAAAAACTTAGCAGACTTTGCTATTCAGTATAAAGACCTTCCAACATTAGGATTCACGCATTTTCAGCCGGCTCAGTTGACGACAGTTGGAAAAAGAGCAACCCTTTGGTTACAGAGTTTGGTTCTTGATATTGAAGAACTTGATTTCTTCCTTGAAACACTTCGTTTCAGAGGGGTAAAAGGAACTACAGGAACGGCTGCCAGTTTCCTTGAATTATTCAACGGTGATTATTCCAAAGTAAAACACTTAGATAAAGAACTTTCAAAAAGATTCGGTTTTGAGAAAGTTTTTGGTGTTTCAGGACAGACCTATGACAGAAAAATTGATGCTAAAGTGGTGGCTTTATTAGGTAACATTGCTCAGTCGGCCCATAAATTCACTAATGACTTACGTTTACTTCAGAATCTTAAGGAAATTGAAGAACCATTCGAGAAAAGCCAAATCGGTTCATCAGCAATGGCATACAAACGTAACCCGATGAGAAGCGAAAGAATCGGAGCCTTGTCAAAGTATGTAATGTCTTTAACGACAAGTTCTGCCATGGTAGCTTCTACACAATGGTTTGAAAGAACACTGGATGATTCTGCAAATAAGAGATTAACCATTCCACAGGCGTTCTTAGCTGTAGATGCTATTTTACTGATCTGGAACAATATTATGAACGGAATCGTAGTCTATCCAAACAGAATCAATAAGCATATCGAAGAAGAACTTCCTTTCATGGCAACAGAATATATTATCATGGAAGAAGTGAAAGCCGGGGGTGACCGTCAGGAGATCCATGAGGTAATCAGAGTTCATTCTATGGAAGCTTCGAAGAAAGTAAAAGAAGAAGGAAAAGAAAATGACCTTATTGAAAGAATCTTAAATGATGATTCTTTAAAATTAGATAAATCAAAATTAAAAGAAGTTTTAGATCCTAAGAACTTTGTCGGTTTTGCACCGATTCAGACGGTAGAATTCGTTCAGAATGAAGTTCAGCCGATTCTGGACCAAAATAAAGACTTAATAGGATTGGAGGCCGATCTTAAAGTATAAAACAGTGTGCAGCCTTTCGGGCTGCATATTTTTTTCCTGCCATTATATGAAAAAACTACTACTGACCATTTTACTGATACCCATGATTACTTTTTCTCAGGAAAAGGAAGTCTTACGATATTTTAAATCCAAAGATTCCCTGGTTGGAGTGAAAGATAAAGCAGGGAGAATAATCGTTCCTGCACAGTTCAAAGTCTTTTCCTACCTTAAAGATGGAGATCCCGTAGAAGGAGAAACCATTTTTTTTGATGGGAATAAAGAAGGTGAAAAACCGGAGAAAAATGCATGGGGAAATGTATATGACAGAAATGGTACATTCCTTTACAAGCCTTTCCTTTATGACAATGGAGCGGATTATTTCTCTGAGGGACTAAGAAGATTGGTTAAAAATGGTAAAGTAGGATTTGCAGACCGTAACGGTAAGATCATTATTGAAGCTGAGCATGATTTTGTATCACCTTTTAATTACGGATACGCTGCATTTTGTGACGGCTGCGATTGGGAAAAAACAAATGACGAACACAGGTCCATTGTAGGAGGTAAATGGGGGGTGATGAATATCAAAGGACAAACCGTTCAGTCATTGGCAAACCCAACAGCCCAGGATGTTGAAATAGATGGGAAATATTATCCGAACCCATTTCAATACAATGAAAAAGAGAAGAATATCCTTCAGTTTTTTGAAAAGCAGAAGAAAAAACTTTCAGATCTTTATTATGTGAATTTTTACAATAAACTGTCTGAAAATGAAAAGAATCTGTTTTTTGAAATTGTAGAAAGACCAAAAGAAAACTTTCCCTATTATCAGGTAAATACCTATAATCACAGAAAGAAGGACTTGGATATGCTTTATCGTTTCAAGTTCCTGGTCTCAGAAGATGGAAAAGCATTTTATGGGATAGAGGATTTTAATGAAAAGAAGATTCCTTTTGAAAACTGGTTGAAAGCAGAAATAAAAAGCGCAGAAGAATTTCAGAAAGAACACCCCGATAATCCGAATAAACTCATTAACGAATAGAATCATTCCCATGAAAAATGTATTGATACTTGTATTGGCCTTAGTATTTGTGAAAGCTTATTCACAAAGCGAAAAGAGAATATACTCAATAATGGATGCCAATGCTGAAAAGCTTGCCAAAAGTTCAGGAGCCTATTCCGTATCTGTGGGAGTAGTGAAAGACGGTAAAGTATACACCAGACATTTTGGGGAACTCGATAAAGGGAAAGGAAATAAAGCGGATGACAATACCTATTTTGAAATAGCATCGGTTACCAAACTTTTCACAGGTCAGTTATTGGCAAAAGCTGTGCTGGATAAAAAGATTACGCTGGATGATGATATCCGTAAGTATCTGAAAGGCTCTTATCCGAATTTGGAATATAAAGGAACTCCCATTACAATTAAAGATCTTATTTCCTATAAAACAGCATTACCAAGAACGCTGCCCAATGATGATGCGCTGAGGAAAAATATGACTGATGAAACTCCTTTCCTATACAATAAACTGAACGAAAACTATACAAAAGAACAGTTTAAGAAAGATCTGGCTACCGTAAAACCGGATACCCTTCCCGGAGTTAAATACGGATACAGCAATTTAAGCTTAGAACTTACAGGGCTGATCCTGGAAAATATCTATGGAAAAAACTATGAAAGCCTTCTGAAAGAAAATATCTTTTCAAAACTCGGGATGAATCACACCAAATTGGACCTTGATAAAGGAGAAGTAGCAGCAAATGGATATCATACCAGCGGTCGTTTGATGCCTTCTTCCATTAGCCTTTTATGGGGTTCCGGAGGTTCAAAAACCAAATCGACAATGGGAGATATGGTGAAATTTTTACAGGAAGAGCTGAATTCAGAAAATAAAATAGCCCAGGAATCTCAACGGAATATCAATAACAGCAAAGGAAGCTGGTCTGGGTATTTTTGGGATAATTATTACATATCAGAAAAAGGAAAAGTAGGAAGCAAGCATGGTGGGGCATATGGTACACAAACATGGTTTACAGTGTATCCCGAGCTTAATTTAGGGATTTGTATGATTGTAAACATCAGTGGTATGAATACAGGAGATGCACTTCAAACTGCTGCGTCAGGATTAGCAGATGATCTCATTTCTACATCCGATAAAAAAGAAATATATGGATATTACCTGAAAGGAAATAAGGTTGTTTTTTCTTATATCCACCCTAAAAATTTAGACGCAAAACTCATTAATACCGTTTCTGTAGCAGGAAGTTTTAATGACTGGAGATCTGAGGATAAAAATTTTAAGCTCATAAAAAAAGAAAATAACCGCTTCGAATTGGAAGTTCCCCAATCCAATTTTGAAAAAGGAAAAGATTATTCCTTTAAATTTGTAATTAATAATAGCGGGTGGCTTGCAGCCCCTAAAAATGCTTCCAATACAGACGGGTCAAAATACAATAGCCTGTTATTGAAGCTGTAAGATATAAAGAATCATAGCGTTGGTTCTGAAAAAGTAAAAAGAAAAATAAATCTAATATTAAAATCTGGCATCTAATGTCTAATAACAAAAGAATTTTCGTAGAAAAGAGAGGAATTTTCGATGTGGAAAGTCCAAAAATTTTTGATGAAGTAAAAGCGGTTGTTCCGGCGGTTCAAAGCGTGAAAGTGTACAATGTGTATGATATTTTCAACTTGAATAACGGAGAATTTGAAAAAGTAGTGAATAATACTTTTGTAGACCCTGTTACTGATATTTTACACACAGAAAACCCTGCAAAATCGATTCATTTTGGAATGGAATTTTTACCGGGCCAGTATGATCAGAGAGCAGATTCTGCACAACAGTGTATTGCATTATTGACGGAAAATGAAAAGTCAAAAGTAAGAAGTGGTAAACTGATCGAGTTTGAAGGAGTTTCAGAAGCTGATCTGGTGAAGATCAAAGAACTTTTGATCAATAAAGTAGAATCTCAGGAAAAAGACCTGTCTATACTGAATATCCCTGCAGATGAACTCCCGTCAAAAGTTTTAATTCACGAAAATTTTATCAATTTCAATGATGCTGAGCTGGAGGATTTCTATAACAACCATGGTTTTGCACTGGGATTGGATGACTTGAAATTTATTCAGGATTATTTTAAAACAGAACAGAGAAACCCTACAGAAACCGAACTGAAAGTTTTAGACACCTATTGGAGTGACCACTGCCGTCACACTACGTTTGAAACAGAATTGTCAGACATTCAGTTTGAAGGCCAGTTCAAACATACATTGGAAACTATTTTCAATGACTATATCGAAAAAAGAAAATTCTTAGGCCGTGAGCTGAAGCCAATCTCTTTAATGGATCTGGCAACAGTATGCGGTAAATATTTCCATAAAACAGGTAACCTGGATAACCTCGTAATCTCGGATGAGATTAATGCATGTACCATCCAGATTGAAGCCGAATACGACGGTAAAAAAGAACCGTGGTATTTACTGTTTAAAAATGAAACCCACAACCACCCAACAGAGATTGAGCCTTTTGGAGGAGCTTCTACATGTCTGGGAGGAGCAATCAGGGACCCATTGTCCGGAAGATCATATGTATTCCAGGCGATGAGGTTAACGGGAGCTGCAGACGTATTGGAACCGGTAGATAAAACCTTACCGGGGAAATTGCCTCAAAAAACAATTACAAAACAGGCTGCCAACGGATATTCATCGTATGGGAACCAGATTGGTTTAGCAACTACCATGGTTTCTGAAATTTATGATGAAGGCTATAAAGCAAAAAGAATGGAGGTTGGTTTCGTTACCGGAGCCGTTCCTGTAGACTGGGTAAGACGTGAAAAACCTGCCAATGGAGATTCTATCATCATTTTAGGAGGTGCAACAGGTCGTGACGGTGTTGGGGGAGCGAGTGGAAGTTCAAAAGAACAGGATGAAACCTCTATTCACACCATGAGTTCTGAAGTTCAGAAAGGAAATGCCGTTGAAGAACGTAAAATCCAGAGATTATTCAGAAACCAGGAAGTAACAAAGCTGATCAAAAAATCAAATGACTTTGGAGCAGGAGGAGTTTCCGTGGCTATCGGTGAAATTGCAGACTCTTTAGAAGTAAACCTGGATGTATTACCATTAAAATATGAAGGATTAAACGGAACAGAACTTGCCATTTCCGAATCTCAGGAAAGAATGGCCGTTGTAGTGGATCCAAAAGATAAAGAACAGTTCATTACATTCTGTGAAGCAGAGAATATTGTTGCTGTAGAAGTGGCAAAAGTAACCGATTCAGGGAGAATGCAGATGTTCTGGAAAGGAGATAAAATTGTTGACCTTTCAAGAGAATTCCTTGATACCAACGGATGTTCAAAATCTCAGGAGGTAAAAATTAACCACCTTGAAGAAGTAAAAGAAGAAACTAAGGCTTTCACAGAAGAGAACTTCCTGAATATCCTAAAAGATAAAAACGTAGCCTCTCAGAAAGGATTACTGGAAATGTTTGATTCTTCAATAGGAGGAACTACCGTAGCGATGCCTTTAGGAGGAAAATATCAGCAGACTTTAATGGAAGGAAGTGTTCAGACGCTGCCGATTCTGGGAGCAAAAGATATTAAAACCGTTTCTTTGGCAAGCTGGGGATTCGATGCTGGAATTTCAAAACAAAACTCATTATTGGGAGCATCTTATGCTGTAGTAGAAAGTGTTGCAAAGATTGTGGCTATGGGTGGAGATTATAAGAATATCAGACTTAGTTTCCAGGAATATTTTGAAAAATTAGGACAAAGCCCTGAAAAGTGGGGGAAACCTTTAGCTTCCCTGTTGGGAGCTTATGACGCTCAGATCAACCTTGGTTTAGCAGCCATCGGAGGGAAAGATTCTATGAGTGGAACCTATCAGGATCTGAATGTTCCGCCTACATTGATCTCTTTTGCTTGTGCTAACGGGGAAAAACAGAATATCATCTCTCCTGAATTGAAAAATGCAGGAAATAAACTGTACTTCTTCAACCATATTCCGCAGGAAAGTGGTCTTCCGGACTATAACAGCTTAAAAGAAGCTTTTGAATTTATTTTTGAAAATATCAAAGCCGGAAAAATTGTTTCTGTGAAAACAGTGAAAGAAGGTGGTATTGCAGTAGCCTTAGCAAAAATGAGCTTTGGAAACAGATTGGGTGCTGAAATTAATGCTGATGAAAAAGCTTTATTAGCAAAAAATATCGGTAGCCTGATCATTGAAGCAAAGGAAGAGCTAAGCTCAGCAACTCTTCAATTGATCGGAGAAGTAAAAGATTCCGGAATGGTAAAGATTAATAGTCTTGAATCTGACATCCTGAATCTTGTGTCCGTTTATACAAATACTTTCGAAAACCTTTTCCCGACTATAGAAAAAGAAAAAATAACGGTTGAAATAGATGAGAAATCAAACTCAGTCAACCCAAGAAATATCATCATTAAAAAACACGGAATTGCACAGCCGAAAGTGTTTGCTCCAGTGTTCCCTGGAACCAACTGTGAGTATGACACGCTGAATGCATTCCAGAAAGAAGGGGCTGTTGTGAACAGTTTACCGCTGATCAATATCAACCATCAGCTGCTGGAAGAAAGCATTGATGCCTGGGTAGAAGAAATAAGAACATCTCAGATTTTAGCGTTCTCAGGAGGCTTCTCCGCAGGTGACGAACCGGACGGTTCTGCAAAATTCATCGTAAACGTTCTGAAAAACGAGAAAATGAAAAATGCAGTTCACGAGTTATTAGACAGAGATGGAATGATCATCGGAATCTGTAACGGATTCCAGGCTTTGGTTAAATCAGGATTGTTACCATACGGAAGAATCAAGGATCTGGATGAAAATTCTCCGACATTGGCTCACAATGCCATCAGAAGACATATTTCTCAGATGGTAACTGTAAAAGTAGTGAATGATGAAAGCCCATGGTTAAAAGGAATGAAAGATCAGATCTTTACCATTCCTATTTCTCACGGAGAAGGCCGTTTCATGGCTTCAGAAGAAGAAATCAAAAAGCTTTATGAAAACGGACAGGTAGCAACCCAGTACATAGATTTTGATGGAAACATCGCCCATGGTATGCCATTTAACCCTAATAATTCATTATTTGGAATTGAAGGAGTTACCAGCCCATGTGGAAAGATCTACGGAAGAATGGGACACCCGGAACGTTTTACAGACGGCCTCATGAAAAACATACCCACTGCGAATTATCACAATATATTCAAAAACGGTGTTGAATACTTCAAATAACAATACAAGAAAAATGATCGTCATCAATGGCGGTCATTTTTCGTCTTTAGCAGGATTCTATGAGGAGGTCTCAGGTATTCTGATGAGAGATGCCGATTGGAAAGTAGGTACACTCGACGGTTTTAATGATGTCCTGCATGGTGGTTTTGGCGTATTTGAATATAAGGAAGAAATAGAAATCGTCTGGAAAGAATCGGAAAAATCAAGAGAAGACCTGGGCCTGGAAGCAACTCAGGAATTTTATGAAAATAAAATCAGACAGGGAAAACCTTTCAATATAGAACTCGCCCAGGAAAAGCTAAAGGACTTAACAGAAGGAAAAGGACAAACCTTGTTTGAAATTCTGGTGGAAATTATAGAGTCGCATGGGGATATTAGATTAAGGTTAGATTGATGAATTATGAGTTAAGAGTTAAGAGTTAAGAGTTAAGAGTTATAAATGAGTAATGAGTAATGAGTAATGAGTAATGAGTGGAGGTTATAAGTAATGATTCGTTGTTTTCAGTATTTTCACGGTAGCTTCATCCAATCAACTTGTTGCTTCCTCTTAGCTCCCTGAAATCTAAAGAATCATAATAAAACCTTTGCGTCAAAAAATAAAGAAATGTAAACCATTAAGAAAATAATTTTAAGGCAAGCTAAGGTTCATCAAAGATGAATTTATAGCGTCACTTAATAGATAACTTCAGCTATTCCCTTAACCACTTAAAATCTTAATGGTTAAAAAACTTCTTCAATATAATTTTATAAAAATCTCCCGCAGATTAAGCTCATTCAGCAGATTTTATCTTACTTTGAAAAATATTTGAAAAGCTGTAATAAGAAGCAAAATCAAAAATCAAAAAGAATTAACTGAATGAAGAAAATAGTATATGGACTGTTCTTTGGGGACAGTATAACATATGGAGAATATGATGGTGTTTTTGGAGGCTGGGTAGATATTTTAAAGCGATATGCCCTGCAAAAATTCCACGAAGGAAATGGTGATGAACTGATTTTATTCAATTTGGGAATCGGCGGCGAAACCACAGAAGGTTTATTGAAGCGAATGCCTGTAGAATTAAGTGCCAGAAATTCAGCAGATGGAAACCTGGTTTTCTTAAGTTACGGAGCTAATGACCTTGCCATAAAAGAAGGAGTACAGGTCGTAGAGCCTGAAAAATTTAAAAATAATATCATAGAAGCTGTTCAGCTTGCAAAACAGTTTTCCAAAGATATTTACCTGGTAAGCATTCTTCCCATTTCCAAAAATATAGATGGGGTAAAGGTAAGCTCCGGGAAACTAAGGTCTAATGAGGAAGTGAGTGCCTATAACGAAATCCTTAAAGATATTGCAACAGCATACTCTTTGGGGTATATTGATTTTTATGCAGCGTTATTAGATGATAAAGAGGTCCTGCTTTCTGCAGACGGAGTTCATCCTAATGAGAAAGGCTACGGAATGATGGCTGAAATAGCCATACCAATCATTGAAAAATACTTATAATGCCTCATTTATTTTCTTACGGAACCCTGCAGAAAGAGCGGGTACAGCTTGAAACATTCGGACGGATTTTACAGGGAGAAGAAGATGTTCTTTCCGGATACATACTGGGGATGATTAAAATTACAGATCCTGAAGTAGTACGTAAAAGCGGAGAGAAATTCCACCCTGTTTTAACCCTTTCCGGAAATGAAGAAGACCACGTGGAAGGTATCCTTTTTAAAGTTACAGAAGAAGAAATTCTTCAGGCTGATGAATATGAAGTGGATGATTATAAAAGAATTGAAACCGTTTTCAGATCAGGCAAGAAAGGATTTATTTATGTGGGAAAATAATAAAATACAATTGATACGGCATCAATATCAATAGAAACGGCTTCAGCCTGTTTTTTTAATTGCCCATTTCAATTGGCTTTAGCCAAAACATAAAAATCCAACCCCGAAAACCCCTGTTGACATACTGTTGTCACGATCCAAGGTTATCTTTGATCGCAATAAAATATTGAAGAATGAACAATGTAAAAACAGAACCTTGCCAGGTTATCGGTATTGCGGTAAGAACAACTAATGAAAATAATCAGGCAGCGGCAGATATCGGGGTACTATGGGAAAAGTTTATGAAAGAAAGTATCCCGGATGCCATTCCGGATAAAATGGATACTACGGTTTATGCAATCTACACAGATTACGAAAAAGATCATACAAAACCTTATACCACAGTTCTTGGATGTAAGGTGAAAAATCTCGATCATATTCCTGACGGAATGGTGGGGTATTCTTTTAACGGGGGAAATTATGTGAAATTTACAGCAAAGGGAGATCTTACAAAAGATCTGGTCATCAATCAATGGCTAAAAATCTGGGAAATGGATCTGGGGAGAGTTTTTACTGTTGATTTTGAGGTGTATAGAGAAAAAGCACAGAATCCTTCAGATGCAGAAGTGGATATTTTTATTGCGGTAAAGTAGGAGAGTTGCACATTTATAAAAAACATACTTCTTTCTCTTAACCTAGCTAAAAAATATACTTCCAGTAAACAAGAACCCCAACAATTACAGAAGCTATAGCCAGCAATAGAACAGCCCCGGCAGCAATATCTTTAATAAAGCCTATTCTTTGATCAAAATCAGGTTGGATGATATCACAGATCCTTTCAATGGCGGTATTGAAAATTTCAGCACTTAAAACAGCAAATGAAAGAAAAATAACAATGGCTGCATCGGTGGCGGACAGGTGTAAATAAAAGGTGAAAAATAAGTTGGCAAAAAAGGCCAGCAGTTCAATCTGAAAATTCCTCTCCGTTTTGATCATTAAAAAGACTCCATGGAAAGCATTCAGAAAACTTTTATGAATAGGAAGCTTTTGCATGAGTGGTTACTTTTTTAACAAAGATAGGTTTTGTATTTTGATTGTTGCAGATAATCTGTTATATTTGAGAGAAGATAGTAGCGATAGGAAGAAATAATTTGTATAATGTGAGTTTTCCCGTTAATAGTGATGTTTTTAAATAATGTAGGGGACTACAGCTTGTGCTTTTGAAGCGGAAATAAAGGCAGCAGAAATCAGGTATAATGTCAGCTCTGGAAACAGATTGTTGATGTTTGTTAAAAACTCCTAGAGATTATTTTTTTCTTTGTTATATCTATTTATTATATTTGTAGAAACTTATTTTTAAATCTATGAAATTTATTATTTCAAGTGGTGAACTGCAGAAGGCTTTGCAAACTGTAAGTGGCGTAATATCAAGCTCTCAATCGAGACCTATTTTAGAAAATTATCTTTTTGAACTAGACGGAAATAATGTTACCATTACAGCATCTGATGGCGAGACAACTCTTGTTACTTCTTTAGACGTAAAGTCTGATGATACAGGTAAATTTGCTGTTCCTGCTAAAATTTTTCAGGATTTTATCAAGACCTATGGCGAACAGCCTTTAACATTTGCCGTGAAGGACAATGCTGAAGGAACCGGAAGCCAGCTTGAGATTTTAGATGAAAAAGACAACTTTGCAGTAGCATTAGACAATGCGGATGATTATCCTGAATTGCCGGAATTTGATGCTTCTCAAAATGTAACAATGCCAGCGGGAGTATTATCTGAAGCCCTTACCAATACACTTTTTGCAACAAGTAATGATTCTCTTCGTCCGGTAATGACGGGAGTTCTTTTCCAGTTTGGAGAAAATGAAACGAATTTCGTTTCTACAGATTCTCACAGATTGGTTGTTTATAAAAGAACAGACCTGATGAATGCCGAACCTATGGAATTCATCATGCCTAAAAAACCTTTGAACATTTTCAAAAATATCCTGGCAAGCTCTAATGAAGACGTTAAAATCGACTTCAATGAGAATATGGCCAAGTTTACTTTTGATAAACATATCTGGATCTGCAGACTGATCGACGGAAAATATCCAAACTATACCGCGGTAATTCCAAAAGAAAATCCAAATGTATTGACGATCAACAGAAACCTTTTGCTTGGAGCTATCAAAAGAGCATCTATTATGTCTAATAAATCCACCAACCAGGTAAGATTTAAGCTTTCGGGAAACATCCTTCATCTTCATGCAGAAGATACAGAGTATGCAAACAAAGCAGATATGCAGATTCCTTGTGACTACAACGGTGAAGATATCAATATCGGATTCAGTTCTAAGTTTTTAACTGAAATGCTGACAATTCTTGGTTCTGATGATGTAACGATGAAAATGTCTCAGCCAAACAGACCGGGTATCATTGAGCCCCTTGATGGTCTTGAAGAAAACGAAAATATCTTAATGTTATCAATGCCGGTAATCGGATTGTAAAACAGAGATTAAAATACATCAGTAAAAGCCGGAATTTTCCGGCTTTTATTTTTTCCATAAACAAAAAGATCATAAAGAATATCTAAACGCCAGCTTAAAAAGGATCAACAAAGTTGATTCCATCTTTGCTCCCCTAAAATATACATGTGGCTATTAAACCTTTGCGTTTAAAAAACACCAATTGCACAAAAGTCACGAAATTGACATAAAAATCACAAACAAGATTGTCATAAATAGATCATTGTAAAAAATATTGGGATCATTTACATTTAGAAACTTTATTTTTTCCGAAGTTTATACTTATCTTTTACCATCCTTAAACAGATAATTGTCCTCTTTTAATTATGGAAGTAGAAATACAGACCTATCATACCTCCGTTTTCCCTGCAAAATTTTCCACTGAAAATTATACTGTTGTTGTATGGAAAGGTGATGGAGTCTACTCTGTAGATGATATCAATTACCCATATAAAGGCTATACCATTTTATTTCTTTCACCTTACCAAAAGCTGAAACTGGCATCAGAGTCCGATGAAGAGGTTTCTGTGCTTTTCTTTCATGGGGATTACTACTGCATAGAGTATCATAAAGAAGAAGTGGCCTGCAATGGGCTTCTTTTCAATACTATTTATCTGAATCCGGGGATAGAACTGATCAAAGAGAGCTACGAATATATTCTTGAACTTTTTAACCATATAAAAAAAGAAAATTCTGAAAATCATAAGTTTTCAAAATCAATTATTAAGACCTATATACAGCTTATTCTTGCCATAGGAAGTAAACAGAAAAATACAGTCAGTAACGGGTATGTTTCCAATGAAAAGCTTCCTAACAAAAATGCTGCGGCATTTCAAAAACTGCTGGAATCTTCTTTTAAACATGAAAAAGAACTTTCATTTTACAGTGACCAACTTAATATTACCAATAATACTTTAAGCAAAGCGGTTAAAAAAGAATTTGCTAAAACACCCAGCCAGCTTATTAATGAAAGAATTATTCTGGAATCCAAAAAGCTTCTTCACCTGACGTATCGGTCTGTTAAAGAAATTGCTTCAGAGCTGGGATTCAGTGATGAATTCTACTTCAGCAGGTATTTCAAAAAATCGGTGGGATGTTCTCCCAAAAAGTACAGAGAGAAGGTAGGGATTTCCATAGTGGCAAAAATGTCCATGTAATGTCCTCAAATATCTATTCCCGGGAGGTTTGTATCTGAATACTTTTGTAAGAAAAAGTAAATCATATGCAGAACAGCAGATTATTCGCGTATTTATTAAAGCTGGACGTTTATTCTTTCAATTTTCTGAGAATTTCAATATTCATCGTGATGGCCTGGATTGGCGGACTTAAGGCATTCCATTACGAGGCCGACGGTATTGTTCCGTTTGTTGCGAACAGTCCCCTCATGAGTTTTTTCTATAAAAATGCGGGAAATAAAGTTCCTAATGAAGATCAGAAACAGGTTTCCGAATATACTTTATATAAAAACCCGGAAGGGAAAACGGTACAGAAAAATATAGAATGGCATATGCAGAACGGAACTTATGTATTTTCATATGGCTTGGGAACAATGATTGTAATCATTGGAAGCTTAGTACTGCTTGGTATCTGGTTTCCCAAAACAGGAGCTTTGGGAGGTGGCCTCACCTTTCTGATGTCCTTGGTGACTCTGTCATTTCTAGTCACCACTTCAGAAGCCTATGTTCCTGACCTTGGCGGAGATTTTCCTACTCCTCAATATGGATTTCCTTATCTGTCGGGAGCAGGCCGTTTGGTAATAAAAGATGTTATCATGATGGCAGCGGGGCTCTTATTGTTTTCAGACAGTTTAAAAAAGGTGGTTAAATCGCCGAATGATAGGAACTCAATATTGTGATTAGGGGCTGAGAATCTTTTAACTAAAGTAAGACCTGACGCCTGAGCCGTTTCCTTACCCTGTGAAAGTGGAATTAACGAAAATTTATTATCTTAAAGTTGATTCTAAATTTCTGTATTTCTCAAAAAAACACGACATTTGTACGCTTAAAACTGTACGGCTATAATCGTACAAAATTCAAATAAATTTTTGAAAATATACTCAGATGAAACCATTAAGGGAGCGTCTGACTTTAGAAAAAATAAAATTATCAGATGAAAATATCAAACAACTGGCTGAGAGACTTTGTGAAAACGGAATTAAAAACTGAAAGAATCGGTGAGTTTCTTACAGATATAGGTCTTGAAGTTGAAGGGATAGATAAATTTGAAAGTGTAAAAGGCAGTCTTGAGGGAATTGTTGTAGGGAAAGTAGTAACCTGCGAAAAACATCCTAATGCTGATAAACTAAACAAAACTACAGTAGATGTAGGAAACGGAAAAGTATTGAACATTGTTTGTGGGGCTCCGAATGTGGCAGCAGGACAAACAGTGCCGGTAGCTGTAGCAGGAACTAAAATCTATGATAAAACCGGAAGCTTTTTTGAAATCAAAGAAGCAAAGATCAGAGGCGAAGTTTCTCAGGGTATGATTTGTGCAGAAGATGAGCTTGGCCTTAGCGAAGATCACGGAGGGATCATGGTATTGGATGAAACGAAATATGAAGTAGGGAAGAGCTTTGCAGATTATTTTGAGCTTGCTAATGATGAGGTTTTTGAAATTGGCTTAACACCGAACAGAACGGATGCAATGTCCCACTACGGGGTAGCAAGAGACCTTCATGCTTATCTTTCTACGAATCAGCTGAAATCTCAGTTTAATAAAGTTGCTTCTGAAGCTTTAAATAATGAAGGGACAAATGATTTCAGTCTGGTCATTGAAGATGCCGAATTATGCCCAAGATATATCGGAGCCGTGATTGAAGATGTAAAAGTAGAAGAATCTCCGGCTTGGTTAAAAGACAGGTTGAAGGCTATCGGATTAAGCCCGATCAATAATGTTGTAGATATTACAAATTATATTCTTCATGGATATGGGCAGCCGCTTCACGCATTTGATGCCGATAAAATTGCCGATAAAAAAGTGAAGGTAGGAGTAGTAAAAGGAGGAACAAAGTTCACCACATTAGACGGAGTGGAAAGAACCCTGAACGGTACTGAAATCATGATCAAAGACGGTAAAGACACTCCAATGTGTATTGCCGGTGTTTTCGGTGGTGCTACTTCAGGAGTGTCTGATGCTACCAAAACCATATTCCTTGAAAGTGCATACTTCAATCCGATTGCAGTAAGAAAAGGTGCAAAATTACACAGTTTAAATACCGATGCTTCTTTCAGATTTGAAAGAGGAGTAGATCCTAATATTACAAGAACAGCAATCACTCACGCTATAAAATTAATTCAGGAACTGGCAGGAGGAAAACTGGCAGGTGATTTGTTGGAAGAATATCCTAAGAAAATTGAGGATAACTATGTGATCATTAGATTCTCTAAGATTGAGCAGATTTTAGGAACAAAAATTCACAGAGAAAAAGTAAAAGAAATCTTAAAAGCATTGGAAATCCAGGTTTTAAATGAAATTCCTAACGGTTTTGAAATCTCAGTACCGGCTTACAGAGCTGACGTAACAAGAGAGATTGACGTTATTGAAGAGATTTTAAGAATCTATGGATATAATAAAATTGATGCTCCGCAAAAGATTTCATTTACCCCTGTAAAATTAAGCGCAAACGATCAGGATGAGCTGGAAAACAGCTGGGCAAGAACTTTACAGAGCCTTGGTTTCAACGAAGTAATGAATAATTCACTGACTTCTGTAAAAGATGAAACTGATGCTGTAAAGCTGTTGAATCCTTTAAGTGGGGACTTGGCATTCATGAGAAAATCTTTATTGGAAGGGCTTCTTGAAAATGCTGTTTACAACATCAACAGAAAAAATCAGGATATTAAGTTCTTCGAATTTGGAAAGATCTATCATAAAAAAGATAAGTACGAAGAGAGAAAGCAGCTGGCAATTCTGGTAACAGGAAGAGATGTTGCAGAAAACTGGTTACAGCCTAAATCTGCGGTAAGTTTCTACAATCTTAAAGCATATGTAAAAGTTTTATTAGAAAAACTTGCGGTAAATTATAAAGAAGTGCCTTTAACTGACGGAAGGTTCTCTGATGCTTTAGCGTATGAAGCAGATGGAAAAACTTTAGTAAGAATTGGAAAAGTAGCGCCCGCATTGTTGAAAGACTCAGATATCGATCAGGAATGTTTCTATGCTGAAATTGAACTGGAATGGGCTCAGGAATTACGTTCTAAGAATGAGCTGAAGTTTAAGGACATTCCAAAATTCAATAAGATCAGAAGAGACCTTGCCTTACTGATTGATAAAAATATAAGCTACGAAGAATTATACCAGACAGCAAAAAAGAATAAATCTCCATTTATCAAAGGAATTAACTTATTCGATGTCTATGAAGGTAAGAATCTTCCGGAAGGTAAAAAATCTTATGCCATGAGCTTTGAGCTTTTAAATGAAGTAAAAACGCTGGAAGAAAAAGAAATTACAGAAGTAATGGATTCTTTGATCAAATCTTTCCAGAAAGAATTCAATGCTGAATTGAGATCTTAATTGTAAGAAAAATAATTTATATATACAAAACGGGCTTTAAGCCCGTTTTTTTTATTGTACCCCGGAAAGAATTGCGATAGTACTGTAGCTAGAAGATCCCGGAAAATATCTCAGATATCAACTGTTAATGAATAATAAAATTCACCGCAATCCGTTTAAATAATATAAAATCCGTAAATTTGATTAATTCAAAAAGAAAAAAATGAAAAATCTTTTTTTAAGTATATGTACAGCAGCAGTATTGGCGTCATGTGGAACCATGACCAGCCCTTCCGCTTCTAAAGTAGGAAAAGCCCAGCCGGCTCTTGCCAATACAAAATGGACACTGGCTGACAATGTAAAAGGTAAAATTCCCACACTGAATATTGAAGGAGAAAAGATCACCGGGAATGCGGGTTGTAATAATTACTTTGGAACAGCTACAGTAGATCCGTCTTCAGGAGGTTTCACTGCAGGCCAGATGGGATCTACAAAAATGATGTGTACCAACATCAGTGTAGAGCAGAACTTTATGGATATGATGTCGAAAGCAAACAAATATGTAATTTCAGGAAATACCTTAGAATTATATAAAGACAATCTTTTATTATTGAAATTCAATAAAACAGAATAAAAAACAAAAGGAACTCAATTGAGTTCCTTTTTTATGCTTAGATTGTTATTAATCTTCCTCTTCTTCGTCGTACTTAGCCAACTCTTCATCGCACCATTTGAATGCTGCTTCTACCACTTTCGTAGCCTCATCTGCCATAGTTTCTTCATCGTCACCCTCAAGATCATCTAACCACTCAACTTCTTCTTCCTCAACGTTTAAGATAAATCTTGGATATTCTGTATGAACTACGAATAAATCTTCTGGAAATTCCGAATTATCTGCTAATAAAAACTTTGGTAATTTCATTTTTTTAATGTTTTAACTTGTTCAAAGATAAATAAAATTATTGACTTAAAATGAGTTCAAAAACATTTTTGAAACTTTTTCAGCTTTTTTACTCTCAGAATAATCGTAAAAGCCTTCCCCCGATTTTACGCCCAGTTTTCCCGCCATTACCATGTTTACAAGCAGTGGGTTAGGAGCATATTTAGGATTTTTGAAACCATCATACATGACATTAAGGATGGCAAGACATACATCAAGCCCGATAAAATCCGCCAATTGAAGTGGGCCCATTGGATGTGCCATACCTAATTTCATTACCGTATCAATTTCTGCTACTCCGGCTACACCGTTGTAAAGAGTTTCAATAGACTCGTTAATCATAGGCATCAAAATTCTGTTGGCCACAAAACCAGGATAATCATTTACCTCTACAGGAATCTTACCTAACGACTGGCTCATTTCATAGATCGCATCAAAAGTTTCCTTAGAAGTAGAATAGCCTTTAATGATCTCTACCAGTTTCATAATAGGAACCGGATTCATAAAGTGCATTCCAATGACTTTATCCGCTCTCTTGGTAGCGGCTGCAATTTTAGTGATGGAAATGGAAGAAGTATTGGTAGCCAGGATACAGTCTGCAGGCGCAAGCTCATCCATCTGACCGAAGATCTTTAATTTCAGATCAAGGTTTTCTGTAGCCGCTTCTACCACAAGGTCAGCTGCTCCTACCGCATCGTTAAGTGCTGTAAAAGTACTGATATTTCCTAATGTTTCCGCTTTTTGTTCCTCAGTAAGGTTTCCCTTTGCAATTATCCTGTCAAGATTCGTAGTAATGGTTTTTAATCCCCTGTCTAAAGCTTCCTGCGATACATCTACCAGGTTTACTTTAAAACCGCTTTGTGCAAAAGTATGTGCAATACCATTCCCCATGGTTCCTGCTCCTATAACTACAATGTTTTTGATCATTTTTCCTTTATTTTTTATAGATAGTTAGATTTTTAGTATTGATGTCCTGTTGTTTTACCGTAATTTCTGAGTCAAAATTTACAATACCATTGCTTTTTTGCTCTCTTCTGTTGTTTTGATTGGAAACAGTAGCCATAAGGCCTCTTATAAGGCGGCTTTTTTGATTGACAGTGAGATAATCGGTACCTACGTACACATTAAACTCACCTTCCCTTCCCATACCACCCTGTATCAATATTTCCAGAGATTTTATCTGGTTTTTTTTCTTAAACTCTTTGAGATAACTGATGACAGGCTTCTCAGAAGGGGGCCCACAACAGACACTCGCATAGCCAATCTGTAGATAGTTTTGATTCTTCTGCGAGTAAAAGAATGTGACACAAAACAGGGCTGCTGTTACTATTATTTTTTTCATGTTAAATTGACTCTAAAAATAAGCTTAATATTTTATTTATTAAAATGATCCCAAACCTCCTTTGAAATGTCTGAAATTATTTTGCAGTTGACAGCATCCGTTTCCATTGAATTGCTTACAAATACAGCGAGTGCATAATGTTTGCCATTCGGTAAAGTGATGATTCCAATTTCATTTTCTGCACCCGTTAAGCCTTCTTTATTTTTCCCGGAAGCTCCGGTTTTTCTTGCCACAGGAGTATTTTTGGGAAGCTGTTCAACCATTTTATTTAATCCGGTTGAGGTGGAGAGCATCACCTTCATCAGGTAATCCGTAGATTTTTTTGACAACAGTTTTCCATCATAAAACTTTTTCAGAACATCCACTGCCGAATTGGGTGTACTGTAATTTTCATACTGAACATTCCAGTTCTTATGCATTTCCGCTTCATTATATTTGATTTGAAAACCCTTTATCCCTTTAGAGTCCATGAATTTTTGAACGGTTTGAGTGCCACCCAGTAATTTCAATATGATATCACAGCCATTATTGTCACTTCTGGCCACTGTAAATTCAAGAATTTCACTTAGGGGGACTTCAACATTTCCATTGGGATATTTATCGCGGAGAGGAGACCAGGTGTCTTCCAGTAAATTGGATGTATCCAGTAAAACTTTCTGATTCAGGGAAAGTGTTCCCTGATCTACAAGATTCAAAATAGCTGCTGCAATGTGAAATTTGAAGACACTCTGCATTGGAAATTTTTGATCCCCATATTGATTATACCTGAATGTATTCTCAAAACCAAGAACAGAAACTCCTACCGTAGCATTTTTACCTTTGGTGACAGCGCTTATTCTTTGGTCCAATATTGATTTTTGTGCTGATATAAATACCGAAATAAAGAGAAAAATGAATGCTATTTTTTTCATAATAATAGAATTAAAAAGATCCCTTTAAAAGACTAAAAGGGATCTGCAATTTAAGATAATTATTGCTATTTTATTTCAAAATAATTCAGATTGGTACCATCGTTTTCAAAGGATATCCTGATTTTGTTTTCTCCTTTCTGAAGGCGGACATTTTTTACAGATACTGTTTTCCAGTTTTCTTTTCCTCCACTGGAAGCTAAAGGCACAGAAGCCAGCAGTTTTCCTGAAGCCGTTTCAATTTTTATGTTGGAATTGCTCTCAGCAGCATATCGGATGCTAAAAGTATAATTTTTGTCTGTCTTTGAAGTTACCGTATACTGAAGCCATTCTCCGGATTCTGTTTTACCTACATAATACTGGTTCGTAATTGCATCAGTACACTTATAGAGGTCTACACCATCATTTCTCATCTGCTGGCCGGAATTCCATTCTGATCTTTTGGCTGGATCACTTACCCATAGATTGATAAAATCCTTATCAAGATAAGCAGCACCCATTCTTCCCAAATCATAATCTGAAGCGAAAATTCTTCCCGGGACCTGGTGATTTCTAAACGGCTTAGTAGAAGGATCGGTTACCTGTCTGAACATGGCATCAATGACATCGTTTTTAATTTCGGTATTGCTGAACTTATAATTCTCAGCAATCTGCATTAATGCTTTCTTGGCATATTCTTTAGACGGTTTTTCACCTCCGTTTTTCCAGTAATCCAATAGCTTTTCATATTCAGGAGTGGTTTTCACATTAGTGATTCCTGCAATATTATCTATCTTTTTCATGGGCCAGAATGCATATCCGATATGATGCTTGTCCAAAAGCTGGATCAGTTCTGTAAACCAGACATTTGAATTTTCACCGGTTTCCCCAAGCCAGATCGGCATATTGTATTTTTCTCTAAGGTCTAAAGCAAATTTCAAAGTTGAGTCATCATTATAGTTCCAGTATTTATGAAAGCTAAAGACCATATTGTCATCCCAGATGGGTATCAGTCCGTTATAATTGTTGCCCCATCCATTTCCTTCAATAAAAATAATATGTTTCTTATCTACTTCACGGATAGCGCTGGTGATGTTTTTTTGCAGTTTCCAAAGCGGAGCGTTTGACATTTCGTCGGTACCATTTGGATTTTTTCCCGTGAAGTTAATATTAGGTTCGTTGATCAGATCATAGCCTCCAATCCACGGACTGTCCTTATACCGTTCAGCCAGTTTTTTCCAAAGGGCAATGGTTTTCTTCTGGTTTTCTTCACTTTCCCAAAGAGAGGGCTTGGACTTATCATTATCAGAAATATTCACGTCATTCCCCTGGCCTCCGGGTGCTGCATGAAGATCAAGGATCAGATATATCTTATTGTCTGCACACCACTGAAGCAGATCATCTGTCATCTTAAAACCTTCTTCCAGCCATGTGTTTTTACCTTTTACGGGCTCTTTTTCAATAGGAAGCGTATACAGATTATAATGCATAGGAAGCCGTATCGAATTGAAACCTGCCTCTGCCAAAAAATCAATATCCTGCCTGGTAATTCCATTTTTCCAATAGGCTTTATAGAATTCATTCATCCGATCCTCGCCAATCAGCTCAGCAATTTTTTCCTTTATTTTATATTGGGGACCTGCAAAATCAGCTGTCTTAAGCATATATCCCTCCTGAAGCATCCAGCCGCCCGGGCCAAGACCTCTAAGCTGAATATTTTCGCCTTTATCATTAACGATTTTTTGTCCTGAGGTCTTTAATAACTGTGATGTCCCAAATTGAGACAATAATAAAGCGGAAAATAAAACGGTTTTTTTCATAGTAGTTTAAATGTGTTAAGGAAGGTTATTTAGAATGGATTATAGCACAGCAAGAGTTTGTGGTAAGCTCACTTATTTTGTCAGAAATCCATTGAATATGTAAAACAAAAATTTTCAATTGCTTATTGATTGTTTTTCAAATATATTGTTTTTTTTGTTTTATAAATGACTTTATTTTGATAAAACTTTAATCTTTTTAGATTTTAACGAGAATGAAAATCACCAATGAGAAAAAATTGCTTCATTTTATCTTTTTGGAAATAGATAGTGTGAAGACTTCGTTACAAGCTTTAAGAAATGGATTCTTATAAATTCACTGAAATTTTCTATTTATTACAATCTATCTCATAACCATTTTTCTTCTAATTACAAGATAGTATTGTAATAGCTGCTTATGTAAACAAAGCAGATTTTATTTTCATTCTTAGCTGATAAGTCTTACAATCTCTAAAGCGACTTTCAATGCCTCAGTTCCGTCTTCAAGAGAAACTTCTACATTTCTGTCACCGGTAATTGCATCGGCAAAAGAATTTAATTCATCCAAAATGGCATTATTAGGTTCAATGTTTGGATATTCAAAAAGGATCTGATTTTTCTCTCCGTCAGCATTTTCTATAATCATATCAAATGGAGTAGGGTTTTCAGGAGCATCTTTCATCCTGATGACTTCAGCTTTTTTCTCCAGGAAGTCTACAGAAATATAAGCATCCTTCTGGAAGAACCGGCTTTTTCTCATTGCCTTCATAGAAATCCTTGAAGTGGTAAGGTTGGCCACACATCCATTTTCAAATTCTATTCTGGCATTGGCAATATCCGGAGTCTTACTCACCACACAAACACCACTTGCATGAATGTTTTTTACCTTAGATTTTGCCATACTCAATAAAATATCCAAATCATGGATCATAAGGTCCAATACCACAGAAACATCCGTACCGCGCGGATTAAACTCTGCCAGCCTATGGATTTCAATGAACATCGGATTCTTGATATATTCTTTAGTGGCAATAAAAGCGGGATTGTATCTTTCAACATGTCCTACCTGTGCTTTAATGTTGTTTTCAAGACATAACCGTAAAATTTCTTCTGCCTGTTCAAGTGTTTGTGTAACAGGTTTTTCTATGAAGAAATGCAGTTTTTTTTCAATGGCCTTTAAAGCATAATCATAATGATAAACCGTTGGCGTTACAATGTCCAGCATATCGATCTGACTCAGTAATTCCTCAAAATTTTCAAAATATTTATACCCGAATTCGGCTTCTATTTTTTTTCCGTTTTCAACATCTTTATCATGGAAACCTACAAGCTCATATCTATCTGACTGATTAAGAAGTCTTAAATGTATTTTCCCCAAGTGTCCGGCACCTACCAAACCTGCTTTTAACATAGTTGTAATATATTTTTGTAAAGATAAGAAAGAAGTTAGATTGTAGAAGCCGGAAATTAGTTTTTGTGGATAATTCTTTCCGGGAATCTCTGAAATCTAATTTCTAATTTATTACTTTTGTCAAATGCAGGATTCGTTTGTACATAAAGGAAAAAGAAAGATTTTAGTTGAGTATCTTCAGCGGAGAATTGGAATTTCAGATGAAAATGTACTCCGGGCAATGAGTGAAGTTCCGAGACACCTTTTTATCGAAAGCATTTTTGAAGATTTTGCCTATGAAGACAGGGCTTTCCCTATTCTGGCACATCAGACCATTTCGCATCCTTCAACGGTAGCGGAACAGTCGGAATTGCTACAGGTGAAAGCCGGGGAAAAAGTGTTGGAAATTGGTACCGGATGCGGATATCAGACTGCTGTTTTACTCGCAATGAAGGCCCATGTATATACCGTGGAAAGACAAAAAGACCTTTTTGATTTCTCTAAAAAGAAACTAAGGGAAATGCACCTGTTTCCAAAATTTCAAAGCTTTGGTGATGGTTTTGCAGGGCTGCCAACATTTGCTCCTTTCGATAAAATTATTGTAACCTGTGGAGCTTCAACTTTACCTACAGAATTGTTGAAACAACTGAATGTAGGTGGTAAAATGGTTATTCCTTTGGGACCTACAGATGAACAGGTACTGTATAGATTTACGAAAATAGGATCTACAGAGTTTGAAAAAGAAGAGTTTGGGGCTTATAAATTTGTTCCGATGCTGGGAAATACCAATCAATAAGAGAATTAGAATGTAGAGGAGATGCCTTAAACATCAATTTTATACCTTTTAATTATATAGAAACGGACTTTAGTCCGTTTTTTTATACAATAAAACTTAGTCAAAATTTAAAATATCTTAACGCATTTTCGGAATGAAAATTGAACTTCTTTAGAATCTAATCACTTAAATCTTATTATTATGGATACGAATAGATTCAAGGCGTCACACGATTTCAGTAATCTTCAGAAAAATTTGCATAATAACCCGGGATATAGTGTAGAAAGCTATTCCCAGCAAGTAAAAGATTACATCAATGAGATGAAAGGTAAGAATCAGGAAGCAACCAAACAGGGGTTCATGTCCCATGCGCAGAAATCAGCAAAAGAAGTTTGGGAAGAGATCCAGGAAATGGCCTCAGAAGCATGGGATAAAAATAAAAATCATTCTGATGAAAAAAAATAATTTTTAATATTAAAGTTTAACCTTACTTCTAACAAAGTGAGGTTTTTTGTGTAAACTAATGAACGACATAATGAAAGTTTTTGTAAATAAAAGAATTCCTGAAATAGGAATCAAACTACTGGAACAGGAAGGATTGGAGGTGCTCTTTCCAAAAAATGAAATCCTTTCTCATGAAGAATGGTTAAGCTATTGCCGAAATGTGGATGCCATCTTAAGCATAGGAAATGATTTTAAATATAATAAGGAATTTTTTGAAGCATGCCCCAATGTTAAAGCAATAGCGCTGTATTCGGTAGGGTTCGATCATGTTGATATAAAAGAGGCCACTCAAAAGCATGTTCCTATAGGCAATACCCCTGATGTGTTGAGCAGAGCTACTTCCGATGTGGCTTTTTTATTGATGCAGTCGGTAGCAAGAAGGGCAAGTTATAATTTTCAGAAAGTGAAAGAAGGAAAATGGGGAACGTTTGATCCTTTGCATGGCTTAGGACAGGAGCTGTATGGAAAAACTTTGGGAATCTTAGGATTAGGCAGAATAGGTTTCGAAATGGCTAAAAAATCCCAAAAAGCCTTTGATATGGAAATCATTTATCATAACCGCCACCGAAATGAAGAAGCAGAGAAGGAGCTGGGTGCCGCTTATGTTTCTTTTGAAGAACTCATAGAAAGATCAGATGTATTGAGTGTTCATGCTAATTTTACTCCTGAACAGAAAGATCTTTTTAACAGCTCTGTTTTTGAAAAAATGAAGTCTAATGCTATTTTCATCAATACAGCAAGAGGAGGTTTTCAGAACGAAAAAGATTTGTACGAAGCGTTGGCCTCAAAACAGATCTGGGGAGCAGGTTTAGATGTTACTAATCCCGAACCTATGTCTGAAAAGGATCCGCTGTTGGAACTTTCAAGTGTCTGTGTACTGCCACATATTGGTTCTGCCACTATGGAAGCCCGAAACGGAATGGCAAGGCTGGCTGCCGAAAATATCATCGCTTTTTCAAGAGGCGAAAAAATGCCACATTGTGCCAATCCTAAAGTTTATTCTGATACTATATAGCAACTTGGAATTATTTTTGTTCTTATCATATAAACAATAAAACCTAAATAGTATGGCACCTGAAAACAATATTAATGAACAGAACAAAAGGCTGGAGCGTATGGACTATGATCCCAACGAAGATATATTCAAAAAGGAAAAGCATATTTCGCTTGACGGAGATGGAAATCCTATATTGAATGAAGAGGAGGAGGATAAAATTGATAAAGGATTAGATATTCCCGGCGTTGAAGATGATGACGATATGGAAGAAATAGGAGCGGAGGATGAAGAAAATAATTATTGGAGCCTCAGCGATAATGAAGATGACCATGAAGAAGAAAATGATGATGTCTTAACTTAAGTTTTGAAACCAAAAATACCAACCTTACTGAATTTCAGTGAGGTTTTTTATTTTTATATCTAACACTTCGTTTTCTAAGAATGGAATTCCCCTCCTCCGGAGGGGTGGCTTCGACTGCAAGGAGAAGACGGGGTGGTTAGAAGCACACAAGAAAGTTGAAAGAGTTTATTATTCAGAATTATGAGACCACCCCGTCTTCCAAAATTCCTTGAATTTTGAAATCCACCCCTCCGAAGGAGGGGAATCTGAGGTTTTTCATTTCAATATAGGTTTTCTCAGCTTTTACATGACGGGTAATATTTCAATATATGCAAGAGAGTAATTTGTCATCTTAATTTTAGTAAGATTTTTTATTTTTATACTGAATACTTCGTTTTCTAAGAAAGAAATTCCCCTCTTCCCAGAGGGGTGGATTCGACTGAAAGGAGAAGACGGGGTGGTCAAACGAAAAAACACAATAATGGAACAAACTCTAACACATATACGGAATATTCCGATTCAGAGAAATTTTGTAGAAAACCTACCCTTTAATCCTCATTTAATAATTTTACTGAAAGAAAAACGAAAAGCAAGAATTCTTGGAGAAGTATTTTTTTGGAAAAAAGTTCGTGCAAGAGTATTTCACAATATTGATTTTGACAGACAAAGAATTATTGGAAACTATATTGTTGATTTTTATGTGAAAACATTAGGACTGGTCATTGAAAGTGACGGTTCAAGTCATGATGGGAAAGACGTTTACGACGGAATCAGACAGGAATATTTAGAGTCTTTAGGATTAATGGTTTTCAGGATTGATGATTTTGATGTCAGGAATAATCTTAGTATAGTGATGAGAGAGCTGGAGGAATTTATTATTCTGCATTATGGAACCACCCCGTCTTCCAAAATTCCTTGAATTTTGAATCCACCCCTCCAAAGGAGGGGAATCTGAGGTTTTTCATTTCAATATAGGTTTTCTCAGATTTTACATGACGGGTAATGTTTCAATATATGCAAGAGAGTAATTTGTCATCTTAATTTCAGTAAGTTTTTTTATTTTTATACCTAATACTTCGTTTTTCGAGAAAGAAATACCCCTTCTCCGGAGGAGGGGATTCTACTGAAAGGAGAAGACGGGGTGGTCAAACGAAAAAACACAACAATGGAACAAACTCTAACACATATACAGAATATTCCGATTCAGAGGAATTTTGTAGAAAACCTACCCTTTAATCCTCATTTAATAATTTTACTGAAAGAAAAACGAAAAGCAAGAATTCTTGGAGAAGTACTTTTTTGGAAAAAAGTTCGTGCAAGAGTATTTCACAATATTGATTTTGACAGACAAAGAATTATTGGAAACTATATTGTTGATTTTTATGTGAAAACATTAGGACTGGTCATTGAAAGTGACGGTTCAAGTCATGATGGGAAAGACGTTTACGACGGAATCAGACAGGAATATTTAGAGTCTTTAGGATTAATGGTTTTCAGGATTGATGATTTTGATGTCAGGAATAATCTTAGTATAGTGATGAGAGAGCTGGAGGAATTTATTATTCTGCATTATGGAGCCACCCCGCCTTCCAAAATTCCTTGAATTTTGAATCCACCCCTCCGAAGGATGGGGAATCTGAGTGTTTTATTCAATATAGGCTTTTTCAAAAATCAAATGGTAGACACTATTTCAATATGTGTAACAGATATATTTTGCCGTCTTAATTCCAGTAATTTTTTTTATTTTTATACTCTACACTTCGTTTTCTAAGAAAGAAATTCCCCTCCTCCCGGAGGGGTGGATTCGACTGAAAGGAGAAGACGGGGTGGTAAGAAAAGCATACAAGAGATAATAGATACAACAAATCTACCCTTTCACCCTTTTCCCTTATTCAGCTTTTCCCCTGTTTTGTTGCAGGTATTTTATAATTTGAATATCTTTAAAACTTCAAACATTGTTTAAACATAGAACTTTAAATAGCAATATGACATTTCAAGAACAGATACAACAAGGTATACCTAATCAGCTGCCACAGCCAAAACCATACGAAACAAATATTAACCATGCTCCGAAGCGTAAAGAAATTCTAGGGGAAGAAGAAAAAAAACTGGCATTGAAGAATGCCTTACGTTATTTCGAACCCAAATTTCATACAGCATTAATTCCTGAATTTAAGCAGGAACTGGAAGACTACGGAAGAATTTATATGTATCGTTTCCGTCCGGATTATGAAATGAAGGCGAGACCGATTACGGATTATCCTGGAAAATCTGAGCAGGCAAAAGCAATTATGCTGATGATCCAGAATAACCTGGATTATGCAGTAGCTCAGCATCCCCATGAACTGATCACTTACGGTGGAAATGGGGCCGTTTTTTCAAACTGGGCACAGTATCTTTTAACCATAAAGTACTTGTCTGAAATGACAGATGAACAAACTTTAGTAATGTACTCTGGACACCCGATGGGGTTGTTCCCGTCACATAAAGATGCTCCAAGAGTGGTAGTAACGAATGGAATGATGATCCCAAATTATTCCAAGCCTGATGACTGGGAGAAATTCAATGCATTGGGGGTAACTCAATACGGTCAGATGACTGCAGGAAGTTATATGTACATTGGTCCACAGGGAATTGTTCATGGGACAACAATTACCGCTTTAAATGCTTTCAGAAAAATAAATAAAGAACCTCAGGGAGGACTTTTTGTAACTTCAGGTTTAGGGGGAATGAGCGGTGCTCAGCCAAAAGCCGGAAATATTGCAGGATGTGTTACCGTATGTGCAGAAGTGAATCCAAAGATCACAAAAATCCGTCACGATCAGAAATGGGTGAATGAAATCCATGAAGATCTTGATGAACTGGTACAAAGAGTAAGAGAAGCTCAGCAGAATAAAGAAGCTGTTTCTTTGGCCTACCTTGGAAATATCGTTGATGTTTGGGAAAAATTTGATGAAGCAGATCTAAGGATTGATATCGGTTCAGACCAGACTTCACTTCACAATCCGTGGGCCGGAGGATATTATCCGGTAGGGCAAAGCTTTGAGGAATCTAACAGAATGATGGCTGAAGATCCTGAGCTATTCAAAGAAAAAGTACAGGAAACTTTAAAGAGACATGCTGCAGCTATTAATAAACATACAAAGAAAGGTACTTATTTCTTTGATTACGGAAATGCCTTCTTACTGGAAGCTTCCAGAGCAGGCGCTGATGTAATGGCTGAAAATCCAACATTGGGAAGAGAATTTAAATATCCTAGTTATGTTCAGGACATTATGGGGCCTATGTGCTTTGACTATGGTTTCGGACCGTTCCGTTGGGTATGTACAAGCGGAAAACCGGAAGATCTGCAGAAAACGGATACTATTGCCTGTACGATATTGGAAGAAATGATCAAAAATTCTCCTGAAGAAATTCAGCAGCAGATGAAAGATAATATCCAGTGGATCAAGGGGGCTCAGGAAAACAGATTAGTGGTAGGTTCCCAGGCAAGAATTCTGTATGCAGATGCAGAAGGAAGAATGAAAATTGCTGAAGCTTTCAATAAAGCGATTAAAAAAGGAGAGATAGGACCTGTAGTATTGGGAAGAGATCATCATGATGTATCAGGAACAGATTCTCCTTACAGAGAAACTTCCAATATTTATGATGGTTCAAGATTTACAGCAGATATGGCGATTCATAATGTGATAGGTGATAGTTTCCGGGGTGCTACCTGGGTTTCTATTCACAATGGAGGCGGTGTAGGCTGGGGAGAAGTAATCAACGGAGGTTTCGGAATGCTGTTGGATGGAAGTGATGATGCAGACAGAAGATTAAAATCTATGCTGTTCTGGGACGTTAATAACGGAATCTCAAGAAGAAGCTGGGCCAGAAATGAAGGCGCTATGTTCGCGATAAAAAGAGCGATGGAAATTGAGCCGAACCTGAAAGTGACGCTTCCTAATCTTGTAGATGAAAACCTACTGTAAATAATAAAGATGGAGAGGTGGTGATGAATTCATAGACGATTATTTGTTTTAACAAACAGACTAATACATTAAAAATTGAAAAAAATAGGAATTATAGGTTGTGGTTGGTTGGGCGGTCATATTGCACAGAGATTATCCGGGCAATATGAGATTTTTGCAACGACTACATCAGAGTCTAAAATAGAAGATTTATCAGCTAAAGGATACCGTGTGACACAGGTCAGCTTTCCGGACGATGATATATCCGAAACAATGCAGGAATGGGCTATGGTACCACAGCTGGATGCTGTAATTATCACGGTTCCGTTTTCAGGAATAAGGGGTGCTGAAATTCCGTTGCATGAGAGGGCTCAGAATTTACTGGCATTTCTTGGAGATTATAAAGGACAGCTCTACCTGATGAGCTCTACAGGAGTATATCCGAATGCTGAAAAAGAATTTACAGAAGAAGACTGTTCCGCGGATGATGTTCCAAGCGAGAGTATCATAAAAAGCAGATTTCCTGAGGTTAATATTCTAAGACTGGCCGGATTAATGGGAGACCTGAGACTGCTTAAGAATTATAATATATCCAATCTGGATCTGTTGGTCAACCATATTCATTATGCAGATATTTGTTCAGTTGTTGAAAAAATGCTGAAGAATCAATCGCAATCCAAAGTTTATAATGTGGTGGCTCCTGTGCATCCTAATAAGGAAGAGATTATCAATGCCCAGAAAAATCTGCCGTATTCAGGTGACCGTACTACCCAAGGCAGAACAATATCCTCCTCAAAATTAATTTCAGACCTGGATTTTGAATTTCATTATCCGGATCCACGATATTTTCATCTTACGACTGGTTCTTAATGATCATGTTAAAAGGAATAAAAACCTGCTGTGAGGCAGGTTTTTTATTTGATTTTCATATGTATATCGCTGTATTTTTAGTCCCGATAGTCAATATTCCTATTAGTGTTCTAAAGCGTTCTAGATATACGCAATCTTATTGGTATTAATAAATATCTCCGGCGATCGAAGATCGCCGGAGATGTTTATTATGGTAAGCAAAAAACTAATTAATTTTTTACCGCTGCAATAGCTGCCTCATAATTCGGTTCCTGAGAAATATCCGGTACCTGCTCTTCATAAATAATATTTCCTGAAGGGTCAATCACTACAACAGCTCGGCTGAGAAGTCCTTTCATCGGAGATTCTATCATTTCTACCCCATAATTCCATCCGAAATCGGAACGGAAATCCGAAAGCATCACCACATTGCTGATCCCCTCAGCACCACAGAATCTTTTTTGAGCAAAAGGTAAATCTTTGGAAATACAAAGAACTACCGTATTGGGAAGATTTCCGGCATCCTCATTGAAATGATGAACAGATGCTGAGCAAACTCCCGTATCTACACTTGGAAAGATATTGAGGATCACATACCTTCCTTTATAAGCATCCAAGCTCTGGTCATTCATATTAACATCCGTAAGGGTGAACTTAGGAGCAGGTTTATTAATCTCCGGTAATTTGGAATAGGTACGTACTGGTGTTCCTTTTAACAAAACAGTATTGATTGCTTTAGAATTTTGAGCAAAACTAAATGTTGATAAGAAAAATAATGTACTGAAAATTACTTTTAAAAACATGAATTTATTTTTTTAGCAAAATTATTCTTTTTTCGATTGCCAATAGTCAATTTAAATAGATTAAATCTATTCTCAGACTAAAGCGGTCTTATCTTAAAGTCAATTTTAATTTTCATTCAAACAGCTTGCAAATAGAACAAATCTATTAAACCATAGATTCTAAAATCGTTTTTTACATCTACCTTTATTCTTCAAAAATTAGATTCAGATTATTAAAATTTTAGAAAATATGAACTCGAACAGCACACCGTCATTTCAGGATATTTTTAAAAGTGAAAATGAAATTCCCGAAGAATATAAAGTTCCCGAGATCCATCAGAGGGAGTATCTGCTTAATGGAGAACTGGTAGAATGGAAAGGAGAAATGCAGAACATTTATTCGCCGGTCTGTATTCTTACAGAAAACGGATTGGAAAGGAAGCTGCTGGGAAGTATTCCGAATATAGGACCTGCAGAAGCAATGGAAGTTCTTGATGCCTGTGTAAAAGCATATAATAACGGATTAGGCGAGTGGCCCACCATGTCTGTGGAAGGAAGAATAAAGTGCATGCAGAAATTCGTATACCTGATGATTCAGCAGCGTGATCTTGTTATTAAGCTACTCATGTGGGAGATCGGAAAAACCCTGGCTGATTCCACCAAAGAATTTGACCGTACCGTAGATTATATCAACCAGACAATTGATGCATTAAAAGATCTTGACAGGGAATCTTCCCGTTTTCAGCAGGCCGAAGGAACAATCGCCCAGATCAGAAGAGCGCCATTGGGCGTTGTTTTGAGTATGGGGCCGTTCAATTATCCTTTGAATGAGATTTTCACCACACTGATTCCTGCGCTGATCATGGGAAATACAATCTTGTTCAAGTTACCGAAGCATGGAGTATTGGCTCATTATCCACTGTTGAATGCATTTAAAGAAGCCTTCCCGAAAGGAACCGTGAATACGCTGTATGGAAAAGGTTCGGAGATCATCACTCCGATTATGGAAAGCGGAAAGGTGAATGTATTGGCTTTCATTGGCTCCAGTAAAGTAGCGAATGGGTTGAAAAAACTACATCCGAAAGTTAACCGCTTACGAGCTATTTTAAGTCTGGATGCTAAAAATGCGGCTATTGTTACAAAACATGCCGACCTTGATGTGGCAGTGAGTGAATGTATTTTAGGAGCACTTTCCTTTAACGGACAACGTTGTACTGCTTTAAAACTCATCTTTGTGCAGAAAGAAATTGCCGCAGAGTTTACCGCCAAACTGAGTGAAGCTGTTTCTGCTTTGAAGCCGGGACTTCCATGGGAAAAAGATGTCAAGGTGACTCCGCTTCCGGAGGTGAATAAGCCTCCTTATCTAAAAGAATGTATTGATGATGCATTGGCAAAAGGAGCATCAGTTTTAAATAAGCAGGGAGGCTATACAGAAGAATCTTTTGTTTTTCCGGCGGTAGTTTATCCTGTGAACAGTGAGATGAAACTATATCATGAAGAACAATTTGGACCTATAATTCCTGTAGTGCCGTTTGAGGAGATTGAAGAGCCTATAGAATATCAGGTGAATGCTTCTCACGGGATGCAGGTGAGCATTTTCAGTGAAGATCCACAGGAAGTTTCCAGACTGATTGACCCATTTGTGAATCTTGTGAGCCGTGTTAATATCAATTGTCAGGCACAGCGTGGACCGGATGTTTTTCCTTTTACCGGAAGAAAAGACAGTGCCGAAGGTACACTTTCTGTTTTTGATGCACTTCGTTCATTCTCTATAAGATCCCTGGTAGCCGCAAAACTTACGGAATCCAATAAAGAATTGCTCAATACAATTGTGAGAGATCACGATTCCAACTTTTTAAGTACAGATTATATTTTCTAGAGAAAATTCTGACATCGATTTAACATAAAATAAAAATTCTTAATAAATGCCTTTGTTTTTTAAGAATTTTTTAACTTAATCTCTGGAATTTTAGTTTTTGTGTTATATAAAAGTAGTGTTTTTATTGATGTTACTTTAAGGATTAGTTTGTAAATCATGTCTTCACTGGAAAAAGAATTTTTAGAGAAAATTGAAAAACATAAAGGTGTTATTTTCAAGATCTCTAAAATGTATATGGATAATTGGGACGACCAGAATGATCTTTATCAGGAGATCATTTACCAGGCGTGGAAATCATATGGAGATTTCCAGAGAAGGAGTGATTTCTCAACGTGGCTGTACAGAACTGCGCTTAATACAGCAATTGTATTTTTGAGAAGCGAAAAAAAGCGTAGTTTTATCCGGAACCAAAATGTAGACGGACTAGGTGTTCAGCAGGAGCCCTATAATGATACGGATGACAAAAATATGAAGATGATGTATGAAGCGATCCATCAGCTGAGCCCAATTGATAAAGCTCTTATTTTTTTCTTTCTGGAAGATTTTCCCGGAAAAGAAATTGCCCATCAGCTAGGTATTACCGAAGTCAATGCAAGGGTAAAACTTAAAAGGGCAAAAGCGAAACTGAAAGAGATCATTGAAAAACAAAGGACAGGTTCAAATTAAAACATGAAAAACATGGAGCTAGACAATTTTAAAGAACTTTGGAATAAAGATAACGGCCAGGAACCGCCGGAAATTTCGCTTGAAAAGCAGCGGGAGATCCATTCTCCGCTACAGATGTTGAAAATCAATATGAAAACTGAATTTTGGCTCATGGTCATTACATTACCCATGCTACTGACCAGTTTTCCTTTTGCTTCTCCTGATTCTAATATTAAAACGATATCAACTTTCGTCACTGTTTTGACGATCGCCTTTATTGTTTATTTTTATTCCCGGTTTCTTATACTGTATAAATTACTGCAAAGAAACAGTATCAATACCAATTATGATCTTTTTAACCTTAAAGCTCAGCTTTTAATATCAAAGGAAATTTATATTTCATACTATATTTCCTATATTCCATTGGCCTTCCTCTTATCTTTGATAAAAGTTAATTTCCATTTCGATATGGAGTATAATCTGGCTATTTTCGGAATCAGTTTTCTTATTACCCTTTTATTAGTCTTCTTTATTATCAAATACTGGATTTATTATATGTACGGCAGGTATATAGAAGATGTTATACGGTTGGTAGATGAGCTTAACGGTATTGACATAGCTCCAAAAGCTGTCAGTAAGAAAAAATCATGGTTTGAACGTTCTCAGAGATTTTTTATGAACAAATTTGGAATTAAAGGAAATATCCTTAATACCGTAATCTGGTTTGTGTCAGTCTATATATTCATTATTCTGTTTTTAACATTTGTTCTTTTTGTCTTTATCATTATAGGTGCAAAACTTGATTTTATTGATGTGAATACACTGCAAAAGGCTTTAGATAGGCTGAATTAGAATTTTTTACCTTTTAAAATTAATAATAGATAAATTCCATCAATCGATACCTTGAAGTTTTATAGCAGTTTTTTTATAAAAAAATGTAACATTTCCGTTTTTTTTCTACTAACTGTGAAAATTATTATTTCGAGCAAGATACTATTGGAACAAATAGCTATTGAGTAAGATTAAAAAACACACACAATGAGGACCTGACAGATTTCTGTCAGGTTTTTTTTATTTTTTCTAAATTTCTGTAACATTTTTTTTAAACTGAAACTAACTCTTTAGACTGACAAGCTATGACCTCAATAGAGCAAGAGTTTTTGGATAAGATTACAAAGCATAAAGGAATCATTTTTAAGATTTCTAAGATGTATATGTCTGAAAAAGAAGACCGGGATGATCTTTTTCAGGAAATTATATACCAGCTCTGGAAAGCATATCCCAGCTTTCTCGGGCATAGTGAATTTTCAACCTGGCTCTACAGGATTGCCTTAAACACCGCTATTATTTTCCTTAAATCAGAAAAAAGAAGGAGCTTTATTGCTAATAATGACATTTCCAACTATATCATTGCTCATGAAGAGTATGACTATCATAAAGAGGAAAGGTTAGCTAAAATGTATAAAGCCATTCATCAGCTGAATCCAATTGATAAAGCATTTATTTTTTATTACCTGGAAGATTTTTCAGGGAGAGAAATTGCCGAACAAATGGGTATTTCTGAAGGAAATGTAAGAGTGAAAATGAACAGAGCAAAAAATAAACTTAAAGATATTTTAGGCTCAGATTAAATTTAAATAATCAGTAAATCAACAAACCAATGAATATAGACGAATTGAAAAATACCTGGAATGAGGATATTACAGAGGTAACACCGGAAATAAGCATTGAACAAAGAAATAAAATTAATCTTCCACTTGAAAAAATGCGTAAAAATATGCGTCAGGAGTTTTGGTGGATTATAGGGATTTTTATTTTTGCATTTATGGTTTGCTCGGTATGCAGGCCTTTTAAACTTCAGTTGTATATTACCGTATTAATTGCTTCTATGCTAATTGTCACCGTTTTCTTTTTCAGTAAATTTTTTAAACTTTACAATGAGATAAGCAACACGGAACTGAAGACCTATGAGGCGCTGAAAGATCTGGTTACCCAGTTTAATTTAAATAAACAGTATTACCTCTCTTATTATATCAGTTTTGCCCCTTTTCTGGTATGCGAGATACTTATCGTCCTGGAGTTTATACCCTGGCCCAAACCTTTAAGCGAGGCTAAAATTGCCATTATACTGATAGGTTCAGTAATCGCAGGGCTATTTGTATTGTTTTTATCCGGAAGACTATGGTTCTATCGCTATTATGGAAGACATATTCAACATATTGAAGGCCTTTTAAATGAGCTAAAGAAATAAAGAGACTCGGGCGGGCTGAAAGCCCGCCCGAGTCTCTTATTGGGAAAATTTTTCTTTTTCTATGTTTATTTTATTTTTTATCCAGTCCAGCTGCGGATCTTTTTTATCAATAATATCCTGCATACTTTCTTTAATTACAATATCAGGTGTCACTCCCTTCTTACTGTCCCGGAAGTCGATATTCGGCTGTACAAAAAGTAATCCTATGGGAAACTTTATTTTGGTATTGGGAAGTTGTTGGTAAGAATAAAATCCTGCTACCGTTCCATCGTTGGCACCTCCTGTTTCTTCCCCAACCAGGATGGCTTTCTTATCACTTTTAAGCTTTGCCGTAATGATAGAAGAAGCCGAAAAACTTCCTCCGTTGATCAGTACAAAAACTTTTCCGTTGAAAGATTCTTTATTGGGTTTTGTAGGCTTATCCACCTTCATTTTATAGAAGGTCTTTCCATCCTTTTTATAGGTGCTGAAAGCCTGGGCGAAAAAGTAACTCGGATAGGCAATACTTTTGAAGGCATATTCTAAAGGAGTGCTTTTCCTGAAATAATTGGTTCTTAAAGGAGTTGTTTTTGAGGTCACCTGAGACGGTTTTATCAGCGTAAAAGGTTTATCTGTTAAATAGGAATACAGATTATTAATTTCGTGAAGTGAACCTCCATAGTTGTTGCGGACATCAATGATAAGATAGGAAGACTTTGCATTTTTTATTTTAGCAAAAGTTTCCTTGTAAAATTTATCTGAATAATCCCGGGAGAAACTTTTCACCTGTAAGTAAGCGATAGTGCTGTCTTTATCCAGGAATTTAAAACTTCTGTTATAAGAATTGCTGGCGGCTACATAATCATTTACCTTTTTTTCCTGTGTCCTCTTTTTCATTTCCTTATCCTTGTCAAGATCAGTTTCTGATTTAGATTCCCTGCTTAACGTATACGTATGTTTTTCACCTTCATAAAGTGTCTCAATAATTGCAGTATTAGATAGGCCGTTTTCAGCAGTATAGAAGTTAAAAAAAAGATCCTTTAAAAAATAAGAATGAAAAGTGGTATTGTATCCGTCACTGCTGATCAGGCTTCTGTATTTTTTAATATAGTCTGAAACAGCAATATTGTCAATCTTTAGAATTTCAGTTCCCGGTTTGATATTTTCAATAGCATCTCTATTTTGAATGATATACATATGATCACCATCTATATAATATTCAAAGCGGCTGAATAACCCTTTTGTATGCTCTAATTTTTTGATTTCCTGTTTCGTAAATTTTTTTCTTGGAATCCTCAAAGAAAGATGTCCTTCACGTATACTTGCAATGACAGGCTGGAATTTGAAATAAAACTGAAGCGGAGTAAGAGGTTCGGTAATTGTTTGTTTAAGACTATCAAATTTATAGTCTAATTCTTGTTTGGGAATATACCAATATAACTGAGGATGCATCTGCTGAAGCTTTGAATAAGCATAGTCTACATCTTCTTTAAGTTGTTCCGGAGGAATGCATGAAGCTCTTTGTTCGTTATGTTTTCTGATAGAAGAACATGACGATAATAGAACCAGAAGCAATATTGCCGAATAATTTTTCAATGTCTTTGAGTTTTTTTAAGCTGCTAAAATAGAAAGATTAAAATTAATCATCACTTAAATGAATGATAAATTTTGTGCTTGACTTTATAAATTTAGTTAAAAATTGAGAGCTTTATTATTTATATTTTTTATTTAAAATGAAAAGTCAATACATTTGATCTTTATTTAACAGATGATGTACTGGATTATTACAGGAATAGCTGTATTGCTTAGTGTTTATTATATAGTGATCAATGGGAAAGCCTTTGGTGCTGTACCCAAAGGAAAGCGGCTGGAACGTATCAAAAAATCAAAACTGTACAGAAAAAAACAATTTCAGAATATCAGTCGTACTCCATCAATTGCTGAAGGCTACAAAATGTCAAAAGTCACTTATGACTTTTTTCTGGGTAAGAAAGATCCGTTGCTAAAACCCTCGAAAGATATTCCTTCCATTCACACAGATTTAAAAAGTATTGATAAAGACAAAGATGTATTCGTCTGGCTGGGGCATTCATCTTATTATTTACAGGTTGGCGGAATCTCTTTTTTAATTGATCCGGTACTCAGCTTATATGGATCCCCCTTTAAATATTTCAATAAAGCATTTAAAGGAGCTGATATTTTTAAGCCCGAAGACATTCCGGAGCTGGATTACCTGATTATTACCCACGATCATTTTGATCACCTGGATTATCCCACTGTCCGATCTATTAGAGACAGAACAGGTATGGCTGTTATACCCCTTGGAGTAGGAGCGCATTTGGAAAGATGGGGATATCCGGAAAATAAACTTATTGAAGAAGACTGGGGTGCTGAAGTGAAATTAAAAAATAATACTACCATAATCTTTACACCTGCAAGGCACTTTTCCGGGAGAAGAATAAAACAGAATGATACCCTCTGGGCTTCGTATGTTTTGATAACCTCTACAAAAAAAATATTTTTAGGAGGCGACAGCGGTTATGACTCTCACTTTAAAATGATAGGAGAAAAATATGGACCTTTCGATTATGCCATTCTTGAAAATGGACAATATGGTGAAGCATGGAAATACATTCATACCTTACCTGAAGATGTAATTCAGGCGGGTATTGATGTAAAAGCAAAACATATTATTCCGGTACATGCTGCTAAATTTGCACTGGCTCTTCATCCCTGGAATGAACCTCTACAAAAAATAACAAATCTTGGAAAAGAAAAAGACTTATCTATCCTTACTCCAAAAATTGGAGAAGTTGTTGATCTGAACCAGTCAGATTATCAGTTTAGTGTATGGTGGGAAGACTGATTATGCATGCCAGATATCTTTATATCTTGCAGGATGATTCTCAAACTGCTGGCGTACAAAATCACATTCCGGGTCTACAAGTAAATCCTTTTCTTCTGCATAGCGTACCAATTCATCCAGTAACAGCTTGGCATATCCCTGTCCTTCACGGGCTTCATCCAGTTTAGTATAATATACGATCAGTAACCTTCCGTCGATCTCTATGGACATATAACCCACTTTTTCATCATCAATGAGTAGCTGTAATTCATCCTGATAGGGAGATACTTCAAATTTTATATTTTCCATAATTACTGAGATTTAGTTGATAATGGCTCTAAGAGAACAATAAAAAGCATTCTCTATTTTAAAATTACAAATTTAAATGATATGGTATAACATATTTTTGGAATCTTAACGAATTTTATAAGTAATGGATTTAAAGAATAAAGAATAAAGAATAAAGAATAAAGAATAAAGAGCCTTTGCTAAACATCTAACATCTAATAAATACACATGAATTTTGAAAATATTATAAAAGATAATCAATGGTTTGCGATTTTTATTAACAAATGTTGGGAATTGGAATTAATAATTGGCACTTTAATTGTCTATGTCATCATGTTTAATTTTAAAGGGAAATGAAATGAAAAAATTATTATTAACAGCATTTTTAATCGGGACCTTTAGCATGAGCTATGCACAGTCAGATTATTATAATGATTATAGAAGAAGTATTACTGATATCAACTGGCAGACTGTAATCGCAGATCTGTTACTTTCCACAACACAGGCTAACCAGGTATATGCTTTAAATGACCGATACCGTGATTACAATTCATGGAATAGAGTATATGTAGTAGAACCCGGAAGATGGAAGGACGAAAGATACTCTGAACTTGAGAGAATACTTGGAAGGGAAAAATACATCGTATTTAAAAAGAAATATTATAGAGGACAGAATCCTGTGATCATTTATGGACGTAAAAATGATGTGAAAAAATACCGTAAACAACAGGAAAAGTATTATAAAAATCAGGAAAAATATTATAAAAAACAAAATAAGAATCGTCATGGGAACGGACACGGGCATGGCGATGACTGGGATTAGACCATTATCAATTATATATATTCACTTTAAGTGGCTGGCAGTAATGTCAGCCATTTCTATTGTATAGATACAGATTATTTTTTTAGATATATTGGTTTGAATTTTATAATTTTGATATATGGAATCCAAGGAATCAGTAAAAGGTTTTTATGAAAGAAATTTTCCCGGCCTGGGCCCCCAGTGTCTCGTTACACATGGGATGGGGCACTTCAATGTAGCCTCAAGGGAATATTGTGCTGTATTAGCTCCCTACAGCAGGAGAGATTATTATAAAATTTCATTGATTATAGGAAAGGGAAGACTTCATTATGCAGATAAATGGATAGAGATAGACCGCCCGGCACTATTATTTTCGAACCCTATTGTTCCCTATTCCTGGGAATCTGAGGATGAAAATCAAAAAGGATGGTTCTGCCTCTTTACAGAGGAGTTTCTGCAAAGTGGCAGCCGTATGGGAAACCTTCAGGATTCTCCGCTTTTCAAAATAGGGGGAACTCCGGTTTTCTTTGTTGAGGAAGATCAGCAAAAGATACTCTCTGACCTGTATACCAAAATGATGACCGAAATTCAGTCGGATTATGTTCATAAGTACGATATGCTTAGGGCTTATCTTTACCTGATGATTCATGAAACAATGAAAATGAACCCGGCAGAAAGTTTTGAACCTTATCAGAATGCTTCACAAAGAGTAGCTTCCTTATTTATGGAACTGCTGGAAAGACAGTTTCCTATTGACAGTCCTGAAGCATATCTGAAATTGAAAACACCCAATGATTATGCCCAGAGTCTTTCCATTCATGTGAATTCCCTGAACCGTTCTGTAAAAGAGATTACCGGAAAGACAACCAGCCAGCAAATCACAGCCAGAGTTGTTCAGGAAGCCCATGCTTTATTGAAACACACAGACTGGAATATCGCTGAGATAGCCTATGGGTTGGGCTTTGAAGAGCCTGCTTATTTTACCAATTATTTTAAAAAACAAACCGGGCTAACTCCGAATACCTTAAGAATGAATTCTGTTTGAATTTTATAATTCTTAGTTTGAATTATATATCACAGATGCTGTTTCTATGTTCTAATTTTGTATTGTAAAATTAAAATCATACCATCATGAAATTTAGAAAATTAGGAAATACAGGAGAGCAGTTATCTGCTATTGGGTTAGGCTGTATGGGAATGAGCTTTGCTTATGGTCCTGCAGATGAGCAGGAGAGTATCAATACTTTACACAGAGCATTAGACTTAGGAGTCAATTTTTGGGATACAGCAGATATGTATGCTAATGGAGAAAATGAAAAGCTGATCTCTAAAGTTTTGGTTCCCAACAGAGATAAAATTTTTATTGCCACAAAATTCGGATTCAGATTTAAAGATGATAAAGCCAGTCATAGTGGAGCTCCAGGCACCTATTTTGACGGTTCGCCGGAATGGATCAGAAAGGCAGTGGATTTAAGCCTCCAAAGGTTAAAAATAGACACTATTGATCTCTACTATGCCCATAGAGTAGACCCGAATATCCCTGTAGAAGAAACAGTAGGAGCAATGGCAGAACTTGTAAAAGCCGGAAAAGTAAAATATATCGGACTTTCTGAAGCTTCAGCAGAATCTATCAGAAAAGCCAATAAAATTCATCCGATTGCTGCATTGCAGTCTGAATACTCTATCCTTACAAAAGATGTTGAAAAAGAAATTCTGCCAACGATCAGAGAACTTGGAATTAGTTTGGTTCCTTATTCTCCATTAGCAAGAGGTCTTTTTGCAAACATCAATGAAGTACAGAACTTTGGGGATGACGATTTTAGAAGATCTTTACCGCGTTATCAGCAGGAAAATATAGAAAACAATACCAAGCTGGCAAAAGAAATCAATGATCTTGCTGCTTCCAAAGGAGTAAAGGGGACTCAGCTGGCATTAGCCTGGGTACTCAATCAGGGTGAAGATATTATTCCGATCCCGGGGACCAAACGAATCAAATATCTGGAAGAAAATATTGCTGCCGTAAATATAGACCTTTCCCAATCCGATTTGGATACCATTGATGCCATCCTGAAAAAACACCCCAATGTAGGTGAAAGATATACTGAAGGCTCCATGAAATTAGTAAACAACTAAAGACTATACTGTAAACTGGGTTTCTGGATAGGAACAGAAGCTCAGTTTCTTTAAATAGAATACAATCACAACATCACATATTTATATTATGAATAGAAGAGAACTGTTAAAGAATGGTTTACTGGCAGGAACACTGAGCTTGGTTCCTTTTTCCAGTGTACTGGCAGAGCCGAAAATAACTTCCAACAACAAAGAAGAAGACCTTTCAGGGTTTAAAAAAATGAAACTCGGAGAATTGGAACTTTTTGTTCTCACGGATGGATACATTCACGAAACGGATGTGAATTCATTTGCCCCACGAGGGAATGTTTCAGAAGTGAAAGCCATTCTTAAAAATAATTTCAGGCCAGAAGATTATATTGATATGGCGATGAACACGCTGATTGTTAAGACAGAGAATAAACTAATCCTTTTCGACTCCGGAATGGGAATTTTTGCTGATGAAAGAACAGGATTTCTACTGAAAAGCCTCCAAAAATCAGGTTTCTCTGCGAAGGATATTACTGACGTTTTTATTTCTCATGCCCACCCCGATCATATTGGAGGAGTTATAGATAAACAAAATAACCTTGTTTACCCTAATGCAAATATCTTCATTTCAAAAATTGAATATGATTTCTGGATGCAGGCTTCCCTTAAAGATTTTAATAACAGTGCTCTGAAAGCCAGACCTGAATTACTCAATCAGATTGTTCCGGCGCTTCAGAATATCTTAAAAGCAATTCAACCCAAACTGAAATTTTATGATTTGAACAATAAGATGTATGATTATTTCAGCTTTCAGTTAGCTCCGGGGCATACGCCAGGTTTAACAGTTACAACAATATCTTCAGGCAATGAAAAATTACTATACATTGCAGACCTTATTCATTCCGATGTTATTCTTTTCCCGCATCCTGAATGGGGCTTTTCCGGAGATACCGACCTGGACATTGCTACCGCTACAAGAAAAAAACTTCTTCTACAGTTGGCTGATACCCAAACCAGAGCCTTTGCCTGTCACCTGCCATGGCCAGGGCTGGGATTCACAAAGAAAAAAGCAAACGCTTTTGAATGGTTTCCCCAAAGCTTTATGAATTAAAAAATAGCAGAAGCAGATAATAGATAACAGATGTTGAAGAATAAACATCAATAGGAGCGGACTTTAGTCCGCTTTATTATTATCAATGTGTGATCTGGCTTTAGCCAAACATGTAATAGCTAATAGGTAAAATGTTTACTGTAATTTGTAATGGCGATCATTCCCCTTCTCCGGCGGGGTGGCGAAAATTCAAAGAATTTTTGATGGGGTGGTTTTCGGTATATCTTTTAAAGAATAGGCCAAAAACAAGAAAGCCCCTTTTTCAAAAGGAGCTTTCTAATTTATACTTACATCAGAAATTAGATTCTGTCAATAATTTCATTTAAAACAGTACTTGGTCTCATTGCCGTATACGTTTTGTATTTATCAGTTTTGTAGTAACCGTCAATATTTTGAGGCTTACCTTGAGCACCAATTAATTCTGCATTAATTACTTCTTCATTTTCTTTCATTTCTTTTGCAATTGGAGCAAATTTAGCCGCCAATTCTGCATCAACAGTTTGGTTTGCCAAGGCTTCAGCCCAATACATAGCTAAATAGAAATGAGAACCTCTGTTATCAATTTGTCCTACTTTTCTTGCAGGAGACTTATCTGTAGCTAAGAATTTAGCATTTGCTTCATCCAATGCATCAGCCAGTACCTGGGACTTTGCATTTCCCTGAGTTTGTGCCAAATGCTCTAGAGAAGCTTGTAAAGCAAGGAATTCACCTAGAGAATCCCATCTTAAATATCCTTCTTCTAAGAACTGTTCCACGTGTTTTGGAGCAGAACCTCCGGCACCTGTTTCAAACAAACCACCTCCGTTCATTAATGGAACAATAGAAAGCATTTTTGCAGAAGTTCCAAGTTCAAGGATCGGGAAAAGGTCAGTTAAGTAATCTCTTAATACGTTTCCTGAAACAGAGATCGTATCTTTACCTTCTCTTGCTCTTTTTAATGTTTCAGTCATAGCATCTTTTACATCAAGAATTCTGATGTCAAGACCTGCAGTATCGTGGTCAGCAAGATATTTTTCTACTTTTTTGATGATTTCTCTGTCATGAGCTCTTCCTTTGTCCAGCCAGAAAATAGCAGGTGTATCAGATAATCTTGATCTGTTTACAGCTAGTTTTACCCAGTCCTGGATAGGAGCATCTTTAGTCTGGCACATTCTGAAGATATCGTCTTTTTCTACCTTTTGAGAAAGAAGAACATTACCCGCTTCATCCTGAACCTCTACAGTTCCGTCAGCAGACAATTGGAAAGTTTTATCGTGAGAACCATACTCTTCAGCTTTTTGAGCCATTAATCCAACATTGGGAACAGATCCCATAGTCGTAGGGTCCAGTTTTCCGTGTGCCTTCATATCGTCAATGACAGACTGATAGAAACCTGCATAAGAACGGTCCGGAATAATACAAACTGTATCTTCTTCGTTCCCTTCTTTGTTCCACATTTTACCGCCACCTCTTACAAGAGCAGCCATAGAAGCATCAACAATGATGTCAGAAGGTACGTGGAAGTTGGTAATCCCTTTGTCAGAATTTACCATGGCCACTCTAGGTCCTTCAGCAAGAGCTTTTTCGATATCAGCTTTGATGTCAGCTTCCTGAGCATTTCCTTTGATTTTTTCAAAAAGATCAGCAAGACCATTGTTAGGGTTGACATCTAAAGATTTGAATGTCTCAGCATATTTAGCAAATACATCTTTGAAGAACGTCTCTACAATAGCTCCGAAAATAATCGGATCAGAGATTTTCATCATTGTCGCTTTAAGGTGAGCGGAAAGAAGTACATTTTTATTTTTAGCTTCTTCAATAGCTTCCTGTACAAATACTTTCAAAGCATTTAGATTCATTACAGAAGAATCGATAATCTCTCCGGCCTGAAGACCTGCGAAATCTTTCAACAAAGTTTCAGCCCCATCATTTCCTTTGAATACAATTTTATATTGAGTGGCATTTTCTAAGGTTGTAGAGTTTTCTGTCCCGTAGAAATCACCATTGTTCATATGAGCTACATCAGTTTTGCTGTCAGAAGCCCAGTCACCCATTCTGTGAGGGTTGGCCTTTGCATAGTTTTTAACAGCTTTTGGAGCACGTCTGTCAGAATTTCCTTCTCTTAATACCGGATTTACTGCACTTCCTAAAACTTTTGCATATTTAGCTTTGATTGCTTTTTCATCATCATTTTTAGGTTCTGCAGGATAATTGGGAACTGCGAAACCTTTAGCCTGTAATTCAGCAATAGCCTCATCCAACTGAGGGACAGAAGCCGAAATATTAGGAAGTTTGATAATATTAGCGTCAGGTTGAGTAGCCAGCTGTCCTAATTCTGCTAAAGCATCACCGATTTTCTGATCGTCTTTTAAAAATTCAGGAAAATTAGCTAAAATTCTTCCTGCCAAAGAAATATCCGGAACTGCGATCTCGATGTTTGCTGATTTTGTGAAAGCTTTTACGATAGGTAAAAACGAATGTGTAGCCAGCATTGGAGCTTCATCAGTAAGCGTGTAATAGATTTTTGATTTTTCTGACATTATACTGTTATTTGTTATTTGAAATTATAGTCCTACAAATTTAGTTAAAATTTAATTTTCGAACTTACTCCTGTACTGAGTTTTTTCACTTTAAGATTAATTTAACCTTTATTAAATTGAAAAAAAATCTATTTTGATTAAATTTGAAAAACTTTAAAAATAAAATTATGTCAACCATTACTTTAAAAGGAAACGAAGTACACACAATAGGAACATTGCCGTCAGTAGGAACCACAATCAAAGATTTTGCTTTGGTAGATTCCGGTTTAAATGTAAAAACACTTGAAACCTTTGATGGAAAGAAAAAAGTATTCAATATTTTCCCAAGTATTGATACGCCAACCTGTGCTGCTTCCAGTAGAAAATTCAATGAAGAAGCTTCAAAATTGGATAATACGGTAGTTATTAATATATCAAAAGATCTTCCTTTTGCCTTAGGAAGATTTTGTGCAGCTGAAGGATTAAATAATGTTGAAACACTTTCAGATTTCAGAAGCAGCTTTGGAGATGATTATGAAGTGACTATTACAGATTCTCCTTTAAAGGGATTATTGAGCCGTGCGGTAATTGTTACAGACGAAAACAACAAAGTAGTATATACAGAGCAGGTTTCAGAAATTGCTGATGAGCCTAATTATAATGCAGCACTTACAGCATTGAACCAATAGGATAAACAACAGGAATAAAATACTTGTAATAGCCTTGTGAAATTTTTTTTTGCAAGGCTTTTTTTAGATATAAAAACACAAATAGATTATGCTGAACCATCACAAAAAATATGGAGAACTGTTTCAGGTAGATCGGGAGCATTTCGAAGAATTTTATGCCCTGCTTAAACATAAACAGCTTTTAAAATCCGGTTTTTTTCTGAAACAGGGTGAAAAGTGTAAATACTTAGGCTTTATCAAAAAAGGAACGATAAGAAGCTTTTATATCAATGATCAGGGGCGGGAAATCAATTTCGGATTTTATTTTGAGAATGAATTTTTTACAGACTATGAAAGCATCCTTTGCGACACCGTTTCCAATATGAATATTCAGGCATTGGAAGATTGTGAAATTTTACTTTTAAGAAAGGAAGATCTTAAATCTTTATATGAAAAAGAAGCTTACTGGCAGCAGTTTGGGCGTGTAATGAGTGAAAAAATTTATCTGGATGCCAAAAAAAGAATTGATGATTTGTTATGCTATTCCCCCGAAAACAGATACTTAAACCTTCTGAAAAAAGAACCCCTTCTTTTTCAGAAAATAGCCCAGAAACATATTGCCAGCTATTTAGGAATAACAGAGCAGTCTCTTAGCCGGATAAGAAACCGGATTGTTAATTAACTTAAGTTAACGCCTACTGAGATTTTAGCACGTAGCTTTACAATCATCAAATTTTAAATAATCATTATGGAACAGAAAGATTTAACCATTATTTTGGTACACGGAGCGTGGGGAGACGGCTCACACTGGCAGTATGTTATTCCTTCTTTGGTAAAAGCAGGGTATAAAGTAAGAAGTGTTCAGAATCCTTTAACTTCGTTACAGGATGATATTAATAAGACAAAAGATCTTATTGATGCCCAGGAAGGAAAAGTACTTTTAGTAGGGCATTCTTATGGAGGTGCTGTTATTTCGGGTGCCGGAAACCATGATAAAGTTGCCGGGCTGGTTTATATTGCAGCCTTTGCTCCGGATGCAGGAGACAGTTTAGGAGCTCTTTTAGGAAGACGAGAATCTTCGGGTGGAACAAGTATTTATCCGGACAGTAAAGGCTTCCTGTGGATTAAGTATGATGAGTTTCAATCTGCTTTTTGCCAGGATCTCGATGCCGAAAAAGCTTTGGTAATGGCATTGTCACAAAAACCTATTCATGGGCAATGTTTCGGAGACGTTGCTGGAGAGCCGGCATGGAAAACAAAACCAAGCTGGTATCAGATCTCCTCACAAGATCATATGATCCCGGCAGAAACAGAGAAAGAAATGGCAGAAAGACTTCAGCCAAAGAAAATAATTACTTTAGATGCAGGGCACGCCTCATTAGCTTCACATCCTAAAGAAGTTACCGAATTGATTTTGGAAGCAGCTTCTTCGCTCTAAGGACTAAATACATATAAAAATCTTGTGAAACCCTGTGGAATTTTATGTAATTTCACAGGGCTTTTTAAATGATACAGTATGGTCAAAAGAATCGTAGTCAACATAAAAACAGATGATCTGTCAAAAGCCAGTCATTTTTATCAGGATATTTTAGAACTTGATGTTTTGATGGATCATGGCTGGATCAAAACTCTAGGAAATAAAGAAGAGGCAAAAGTTCAGATCAGTTTTGCTGAACAGGGTGGAAATAACACGGAAGTTCCGGATTTATCCATTGAAGTAGATAATGTGAATGAAATTTATGATAAAATGAAGCAGGCAGACTTTGAAATTACCTATGAAATCACCAATGAAGATTGGGGAGTCCGTAGATTCTTTGTAAAAGATCCGTTTGGAAAACTGATTAACATCCTTTCTCACCAATAAAACATATCATTCAATAGGAGCGGACTTTAGTCCGCTTTCATAAAAATAGAGCATCATTTGGCTTTAGCCAAAACTTAAAAATAATTTCCAAAATCCACATAAATATTTAATTAATTTATATAATGAATGCAAAACAGGTCATTCCTATTCTCAGAATTTTTGATTATCAGAAAACGCTGGAATTTTACATCGGTTGGATGGGCTTTGAAATCGTATGGGAACATCATTTTGAAGAAAATATACCTATTTATATGGAGGTGAAAAAAGACAATATTATTCTTCATCTGAGTGAACATCATGGGGACGGAACTCCGGGAACCAATGTTTTTATCTGGGGAGAAGGAGTGCCCGAATACCACAAAGAACTACTCGGTAAAAATTACAAATACAATCGTCCGGGCCTTGAAAAGACCTTTTACAATGCCATTTCTTTTACCGTTAATGATCCGTTTGGAAACAAAATTATTTTTAATGAAGAGTTTGATGAAGAAAAGCATGGGGATTTGAAGCTTTACTCAAATGACCTATAGCTCTTTTGGAGCACTCTTAATACTGTCTAACTTTCGTATAAGCTCCTCATCTGTAGCTCCTCCACAACTGGAATGGATCACTTTTCCATTTGAGTTAATCAGTATTTTAGCCGGAGTACAGTAGATATTATATTTCAGTTGTTCCGGTTTGCCTGGAGATTGCGTATTATCTATTTGTTCAAACGGAAAATTGGAATCATGAAAGATCTGTTGAAGTTCCTTATCTGTATCCACTAGCCCCTCTACAATCCCTATAGCTCCTACATGGTCTTTGTAACGGGCATAAATTCCATTAAAATCATCCACCATATTATAACTGGCCTGAGGATCTTTTTTAAGAAAGGTTTTACTGTAAATGAAGATCAGGAGGTTTTTCCCTTGATAATCCTTTGAGTTGAACGAATGACCATTAATTGTTTTAGCTGAAAAATACTTGGGTTGAGCTGCCTGAAAGAAATCTAACCTGTTTTTTATCCATTCCTCTCGCATTTTTTGAAGATCTTCTGTATTGGTTGACTCTTCTTTTTTACTTTGGCAGGCCGATAACAAGATTACGGATAGAAAAAGTAGAAGTTTTTTCATAATAATTTGTTGGTATTGGAGATATACAAAAATCACAAAAAAAATAGGAATAAACAATTTTTTATCCCTTATTTAAAGTTGATTCAAATCATGACCCATTTAGAATATTAAAACTAACTTTGTTTTTTAATCAAAATGAAACGTTCAGGAACAGCAGATCTACCACTTCACTATGGCAAAGTACCGCCATGGCTATACGAGCGGATGTCTGTATTGGGGCTTTCCATTATTGAAGTGATCCTGATGGATTATGGTAAAGATGAGGTTCTCCGCCGTTTGGCAGATCCGTTTTGGTTTCAAAGCTTTGGTGCGGTGATGGGGATGGACTGGCATTCTTCGGGAATTACCACTTCTGTTATGGGAGCCTTGAAACGTTCTATTAATCCCAATTCCCAATCCCTGGGACTTTATATCTGTGGAGGTAAAGGGAAATTATCAAGAGAAACTCCCTCGGAGCTGATTCGTATAGCTGATAAAACGGGTCTGAATGGAACAGAGCTGGTAAGAGCCAGTAGACTTTCAGCAAAGGTTGACAATACCGCTATACAGGATGGATACCAGCTATACCTGCATAATTTTGTGCTTTCAGATAACGGAAACTGGAGTGTGATCCAGCAGGGAATGCACGAGTCTGACGGAACGGCAAGACGATACCATTGGCACTCGGAAAATGTAAAATCATTTGTAGAGGAACCCCATACCGGAATTAATGGTATTTCAAGAGGGAAGATCCTTAACCTTACCGATTCCGAAGCTGCAGGAAACAGGAAAGGAATTCTTGATATTTCCCATACCGACTCTATAGATGTGATGAAAGACTTTTCAAGATTAATTCTTCCTGCCCATCATGATGTACGGGCTTCTGATGTAGATTTGAAGCGATTGGGAGCGCTTTTATATATTACCCGTGAACAGCAGCCACAAAATTTTGAAGACTTGCTGATGCTGGAAGGTGTTGGCCCGAGAACTATGCAGTCATTAGCATTGGTCAGTGAGGTGATTCATGGGGCACCGGCAAGATTTGCTGATCCTGCAAGGTTTTCTTTTGCGCACGGAGGTAAAGACGGTCATCCTTTTCCAGTACCTACAAAAACGTACGACGAAAGCATTGGTATTCTTAGAAAAGGAATAGAAAAGTCAAAGCTTGGAAATTCAGATAAATTAAATTCTTTACACAAGCTGCATCAGATTGTAGCATCAGCTGAAAAAGATTTTACTCCTGATTTTGATATTCAGCAGGTTATTGAAGAAGAACGACAAAACTCGTGGCGTTTTGGAGGGAAAACAGTTTTTGGAGACGCTCAAAAACCAAACAAACCGATTCAGCTGTCTTTATTTTAAGACATAAACCTCTCTTCTGAAGTTTAAAAAAGAACTCAATGATAAAACTGTCTGTTTTAGCTAAAGGCCTAAAGGTGGATTTATATATCTGCGAACGGCCTGTTTGTATTAAACTTTAATAATACCTTTATCCAAATACTTTTATACCACGACCCATAAGGGTATAACCATTCCCCTCCTCTGGAGGGGTGTCAAATCAACGATTTGACGGGGTGGTTAATTTGACGGGGTGATTTATAACAATCAAAACATTTGTTTAATTATTAGTTATAACTGATTGTCTTTGATTTCAATGTGATATATTGATTTTTATGAATGATTTTCTTATTTGTTTAATATTTATATCTTTATTTGAATTAAAAATTTTATTTTTAAAATCTTAAAAAAAATGACCTGATGACTAATAAAGCCTTAGAAACATGCTATGATTTTCCTTTTTTTCTTCATGAGGAGCTTGAAGAAATATTTCAGGCTCACGAAAAAAAGACATTTCAAAAAGGAGACTTTATGCTGGAAGAAGGAAAAACAGCCAATGAATATTATATTTTAGACAGTGGACTGGCACGTTCATTTGTTAATGATTTCAACGGGAATGAAGTGACGACACATTTTTTTGTAGAGAATGAAGTTATTATTGAGGTTTTATCATTGTTTCAGAGAATACCGTCTCAGGAAAACATTGTCTGTATTACAGATTGTGAATGCTGGAGGCTTGATTACGATACTTTTCAGGATTTATTCCATAAAATTCCAAACCTCAGGGAATGGGGAAGATCCTGGATGTCTAAAGAGCTTTTTGACTATAAACAGCGGTCTGTAGAAATGTTTACCCTTTCCGCTACCAGAAGGTACCTGAATTTGCTGGAACAAAAATCAAAAGTCATACAGTTTGCTCCGTTAAAGCAGATTGCTTCCTACCTTGGGGTTACAGATACTTCTTTAAGCCGTATTCGTAAAGAATTGGTTTCCCATCCCAAGAAAAATTAAATCTTGCCTTATGGCAAGTTGATTTTCATCATACCTTGGTAATTTTGGTTAAAAGTTTAACACTAAAAATTACAAAATGAAAGTCAATCAAATTTATGTCAACCTTCCGGTTAAAGACATACAGAAAACAAGAGAATTCTGGACTACCCTTGGTTTTGAAATTAACGAACAGTTTTCAGATGATAAGGCAGTATGCATTGTAATGAAGGATGACAATATCTATGTCATGTTCCTGAAAGAAGATTACTTCCAGACTTTTACCAATAAGCCTGTTGCCAAAGAGAATACAAGCCAGGTTCTTGTTGCCATTGGACTCAACAGCCGTGAAGAAGTTGATAAGGTGGTCAATACTGCCTTGCAAAATGGATGCACACAACATGAGGAACCTCAGGATTACGGATGGATGTATCAAAATTCTTTTTGGGACCTTGATGGACATGGCTGGAATATAACCTATGCCGATATTTCTCAAATGCCTGCTGAATAGGATAGAACACCTGCTGAACATCACTGTCATAAAGTGCTTCTTATTCAACTTTACCAGATGTTTTTATTTTCAAATAAATTAAATCTTGCCTTATGCCAAGGTAGTTTTATTAAACCTTGGTCATTTAGGTTACAAGTTCAACACTAAAAATTACAAAATGACAATTAACCAGATTTATGTCAATTTACCTGTAAAAGACGTACAAAAAACCAGAGAATTCTGGACGAAGCTTGGCTTTTCTATAAATGAACAGTTTTCGAATGAACAGGCAATATGTGTAGTCATGCGGGAGGATTATATTTACACCATGTTTCTGAAAGAAGAATTTTTTCAAACATTTACGAACAGGCCTTTTGCCAAAGGAGATACTACACAAGTGCTTCTTGCAATAGGTGTAAACAATCGGGATGAGGTAGATCATATGGTAAAAACAGCTATTGAAAACGGGGGTTCAACATATAGTGAACCGATCGATCACGGATGGATGTATCAAAGTGCTTTTGCAGATATTGATGGGCATCAGTGGGAAGTGATGTATGGAGACCTCTCACAACTACCTGCAGACCAATCATAATACTTATCTTATGGAAACTATATCAAACGGAATAGACTTCGTGAAAAACCAAGTGACCAGTAATTATAAGGTGATCTCTTTAAATATAGAGGGTATCACGCATGACGAATCTATGGTTTTTCCCAATGGTGAGGCTAATTCTATGAATTGGATCCTCGGACACTTAATTTACATAAGGAACGCTTTTCTGAATATCCTGGGTGAAGAATCTGTTTGGGACGGAGAGAAATTCTCCTGCTACAACAGAGGAGAAATTCCATTGGAGCGGAAAGCTGAATTTGTAAATTTTGAAGAACTAAAATCTTATCTGAAGAAATCTCAGGATCTACTGGAAGCAAAACTTAACACCCACGAAAGCTTTAATCCCGAAAACAGGACAGATATTTCAATGCTTTGCTTTCATGAAATTTACCACAGCGGACAGCTCGGTTACCTGCGCAGAATCCTGGGGAAACCGGGAGCGATAAAGTAAGGTTTAAAAATATAATCCATAAAAAAATAAAAAAATGGACACACCAAAATCAAAAAAATTGGAAATTATTATTCCGGCTTACAGGATGCATACCCAAAGCTTTATGAATGTTTTGGACGGCATTTCGGAAGAAGATGCATTGAAAAGAATTGAAAATAAAACCAATCATATCGTATGGATGGCAGGAAACTTCGTGAATATGAGGTATGGTTTGGGTTGGGTATTGGGACTGCAGGATCAGGATCCTAATAATGATCTTTTTTTTCAGGGAAAGGCTTTGGATGAAAGCAGCAAATATCCAACTTTAGCTGAACTACAGAAAAACTTTCACGATATCTCTTCAAAAGTATACCAGAGATTATGGGAGGTAACGGATGAAGAGCTGGATGAAATATTTGAAATGGGGATGAATATTCCTTTTATCAAAGAAAATAAACTCAATTTTGTCGGAATGTGCATTGGGCGTGAAGATTATCTGTGCGGACAGATCGGGCTGATGCGTAAAATTTTAGGCTATCCGGGAATGAAATATGATGTGGACGAAAATATAAAATACTAACTTATGAATCCGGTAGAAAAGGGCTATAAACAAGTCAATGGAATTCAGATGTATTATGAAATGTATGGTGCAGGAAAACCTTTGGTATTGATTCACGGTGGAGGTTCTTCTTTTCTGTTTGATTACAAAGAAGCCATTGCAAGACTGGAAAATAAATTTCAGCTGATTGGAATTGATCTTCAGAATCACGGGAGAAGTGAGCACCGGGATATTCCTGAAACATTTGAGCAGGATGCACGCGATGTTGCTGCTCTTTTATCAGAAATCGATATTAAAAAAGCTTCATTTTGGGGGTTCAGCAACGGTGGAAATACCGTTTTACAAATCGCTCATCTTTTTCCGGATATTGTAGAAAAGCTGGTGGTGGCTTCAGCATTTTATAAAAGATCAGGAATGATTGATGGCTTTTTTGAAGGAATGCAGGAGGCTACTTTTGACACCATGCCGGAACCCTTTAAAATTAACTTTTTAAACTTAAATCCTGATTTCTCAAAGCTTGAAAACCTCTTTGATAAAGACTGTAAAAGGATGCAGACTTTTGAAGATTGGGATGATGAGGTGCTGACTTCTATTGCGTCACCTGCACTGTTTATCAGCGGTGACAAAGATGTCATGAAACCCGAACATACAGTTGCTATGTGGAGGCTGGTAAAAAATTCACAATTAATGATACTTCCCGCAACACATGGTACTTATATGATGGCCGATTTTGACGGAAGTATAGATACTCACTTAATAGATTTCACGGTAAAAGAAATAGAAAATTTTTTAAATAAATAAAATACAGCTAGTACAGGTTTTAAAAGTAACACCAATGCTTTACATCATCGTTGTGTTATTTGTGAACTTCATTTGTGCTATTTGTGTTTAACAATAATCTTAACAATTTAAAATTAAAAATCATGGCAAAATTAAATCCGTACTTAAATTTTGATGGAACAGCAGAAGAAGCGTTCAATTTTTACAAATCTGTCTTTGGAGGAGAATTTCAGGGTGAAATCCACAAGATGGGGAATGCTCCGGGTACTGAAAATCTTTCAGATGAGGAAAAAAACAGAGTAATGCACATAGCACTGCCTATTGGAAATGACCTTTTAATGGCTTCAGATATCGTTCCCGGATTCGGGCAGACGCTGACGGTAGGAAATAATAATTATGTTTCTATTTTTCCGGAATCAAAAGACGAAGCTGAAAGACTTTTTAAAGGACTTTCAGAAGGTGGAAATATAGAAATGCCCCTTGAAGATCAGTTTTGGGGAGACTATTTTGGAAGTTTTCAGGATAAATATGGCGTTCATTGGATGGTGAACTATAACGATGGATACACAAAATAATCTTATATTTAACTTATTATAAATAAAGGGCACTCATTTTTTGAGGAGCCCTTTACCTAATCACTTAAAAATAGAACTATGGATCCAGTTACAATAGACATTACAATTTTAGCACCGGTAGAAAAGGTCTGGAATTATTTCAATGAACCTAAGCATATTACAAAATGGAATTTTGCCCATGAAAGCTGGCAGTGCCCAAGTGCTGAAAATGACCTGAAAGTAGGAGGAAAGTTTAAGACCAGAATGGAAGCCAAGGATAAAAGTTTTGGATTTGATTTTGAAGGTGTATATGATGAGGTTATTCCTAACCAAAAAATACAATACCATATTGCGGACGGAAGAAAAGTAGAGGTGATCTTTGATAAAGTAGATGAAAATACAACAAAGGTTACTGAAATTTTCGATCCTGAAAAGCAAAACTCTGTGGAAATGCAAAGAGAAGGCTGGTATGCTATTCTCAATAATTTCCATAAATATGTTGAGAATCATTAAAAAACATTTTTTACAGCCATGATCAATTTAGTTATCATGTCAAAGAGTTTAAACTCTATATACACTATTAATTATGATCCTAAAGAAGGTTTTCTTCATGGAGTGATTGCCATACCTGCAAGAAGAGCTTTGGAGAAGGAGAAAATAGATTCCCTGGAAAAGCTGTCGGATTATTCTGAAAAAGAAATTATGCAGATGCATGGTTTTGGAAAAAATACCCTAGAAAAACTAAAGAATCATATGAAAGAAAACCAGATGTTTTTCAAGGAAATATAAAGTGTAAAACTACAGGGATTTTTGCTGTGTCGGTGCAAAAAAGCAAGATCATTCTTGTGAATGCATAGACATAAGATTTCCTTTACCATATATTTTCTTTCCAGGCTTAAGATCGGAACTCTGTACACTTTGCCCGACAGTAAAGTAAAAGCAATTAAATAAGAAAAATAATCAAAAAACGATATCAACCTATTTTAAAATTTAAACTTATGAATAATGATATTTTCCCGTGTCTCTGGTATGACGGAGATGCAAAACAGTCCGCAGAATTTTATTGCAAAGTTTTTGATGGTGAGATTACGGCAGATACTCCTGTTGTAATGAATGTTGATCTTTTCGGGCAGCGAATAATGCTTCTGAACGGTGGCCCGCAATTTAAGAAAAACCCTTCCATTTCTTTTATGGTGATTTGTGAAACAGAAGATGAAGTTCAGAAATACTGGGATCAGTTATTGGAAGGAGGAATAGCACTAATGGAGCTGGGATCTTATTCGTGGAGCAAAAAATATGGCTGGGTTCAGGATAAGTTTGGAGTAACCTGGCAGATATTGCTGGGTGAAAAGGGAATTGATCAGAAAATAGTTCCCACACTCATGTTTATCCATCAGAATAATGGCAAAGCTAAAGAAGCGATGGAACTTTACACACAGACGTTTCCCAATTCAAAGATTGGAAATATACTGAAATACGGAGATGGAGGAGAAGGACACGGTATAGCAGAACCTGCTGAAAATGTTCAGCATGCCCAGTTTAGCATTGATGGTTACAACCTGTATTGCATGGATAATTCTTATGACCATCAGTTTGACTTTAACGAAGGGATCTCCATGGTAGTAATGACGGATGATCAGGAGCAGACGGATCATTACTGGAATGCTTTAACTTCAAACGGAGGCCGGGAAAGTATGTGTGGCTGGCTGAAAGATAAATATGGTCTGAGCTGGCAGATTGTTCCTAAAAGATTAATCCAGTTAATGAATGATTCTGATCAGGAAAAAGCTTCTAAAGTAGTTCAGGCGATGATGAAAATGCAAAAAATTACTATACAGGATCTGGAGGAAGCTTATAATTCCTAAAAGTTTTCGGCTTACTGTTTGATGTGATTTAGAAAAGATTTGCTTATGAAAACACAGAACAAGTCAAAGTCTAAATCAAAAGTTCCTGAAGAAGGACTGTTTCCCGAAATTATCCGGAATGATTATCTGGGAAGCCGGAAATTATTTGAAAAAAAGGCAGTGATCTCAGGAGGAGACAGCGGAATAGGGCAGGCTGTAGCCGTGCACTTTGCCAGAGAGGGTGCGGATGTTGCAGTGATCTATAAAGAAAGTGATGACGATGCAAAAGAAACGAAAAGGCTGGTTGAAGAAGAAGGGCGGCAATGTATTTTAATGAAAGGAGATTTAACCCAAAAGGCTTTCAGGACAAAATGTGCAGAGAAGATCAGATCTGAATGGAAAAGTCTGGATATCCTTATTAATAATGCCGGAATTCATACCTCAAAAAGCAGTCTGGAAAAGATTACCGATGAGCAGATTCAGGAAACATTTAACACGAATATTCTTTCTATGATTTCTCTGACGAGAAATTTCCTTCCGCTGATCAGAAAAGGTGGCCGGATCATCTGTACAACCTCTGTTACCGCATACAGGGGAAGTGACCATTTGATAGATTATGCGGCTACAAAAGGAGCTGTGCTCGCTTTTATCCGTTCACTGGCTGATAATCTTGCTGAAAAAGAAATTCTGGTCAATGGGATTGCCCCCGGCCCCATATGGACACCTTTAGTGAAAGAAGCCTTTAGTGACCTTTCCACATTCGGAAAAGATACCCCTCTGAAAAGAGCGGGACAGCCTTCAGAGGTAGCACCTGCTTATGTATTTTTAGCTTCTAAAGATGCAAGCTATATTACGGGGGAGGTGATCCACATTAATGGGGGTGATTTTGTGGGAGGCTAGAAGTTACAGACTGAAAGCTTCGGATATTGATACCGCCACCTAATTACAATAAATAAAATACTATGGAAAAGTTATCATACGAAATCGAGATTAATGCAGAACCGGAAAAAGTATGGAGTGTCCTTTGGGGAGATATTACGTACAGGCAGTGGACAACAGCCTTTACAGAAGGCTCTTTTTATGAAGGAACATTGGAAGAAAATAATATTATAAAATTCTATGATCCCAAGCTCAACGGAATGTACAGCAGGGTAGAGAAAATGATACCTAATGAGGAAATAAAGTTTCTGCATCTGGGAGAAATTTATGAAGGTGTTGAAGTTGCTCAGAACTGGGGTGATGCAACAGAATCTTATTTCCTTGAGGAAGTGGAAGACGGAACCTTACTGATTGTAAAAATTCAGACTCCGGCAGAATTTAAAGACTTTTTTGAAGAAAAATTTCCAAAGGCATTAAACATTGTGAAACATCTTTCAGAAAACCAGCTTTAGAAAGGAATTGACTGTATAAACGGTCCATGATTAAAACCAATCACAAAAATTAAAATATGGAAACCTTATCGTATGAAACAATAATAGATGCTCCCAAGCAAAAAGTTTGGGACATCCTTTGGAACCCTGATACTTATAGCGAATGGACCAAATATTTTGGACCATCATCTACTATGAAATCCGACTGGAAAGTTGGTGGAAAAACATATTTTCTTAATGACAAAGGAGAAGGCATGGTTTCTACCATAGATAGCCTGGAAGAGCCTAATCAGATCGTATTTAAACACCTGGGAATGGTAGATAAAGACGGTAATGAGGATACCCAAAGCAAGGAAGTAATGGAGTGGAACGGGGCCTTTGAAAAATATTTTCTAATCGATTTTGGTGGAAAAACAAAGCTTCATGCAGAAGTACAGGTAGAAAAAGAATGGGAAGACCACATGAATACAGGTTTTACAAAAGGGCTGATGACCGTGAAAAACCTGGCTGAAGGAGTAAATCGTGACTCCGTATAGAATAAATAATGAATAATTAACATGTATAAACTATAGATTTAGGCTGCAGATCATCAAAAAGTTGTAATTTCCCTGATCTCTGCAGCCTATTATCTGCAATCTAAAAGTATGAAGCTACTAACAATCCTTTTCGGCACATTTATTCTCGCGTTATTGGGAACAATGATCTTTCAGGGGAAACCTGATTTTTTATTTTCAGGAAACCTCGGAATGGCTGTTTTCATCATTTTTACAGGGTTATCACATTTTAAATTTCAAAAAGGAATGGCCCTGATGATCCCGGAATTTATTCCCGGACGAATGTTTTGGGTATATTTCACCGGGGTGTTGGAAATTGCAGCAGGAATAGGATTGATGATCCCGGCTATAAGGGAAATTACAGCGGTTTTACTGATTGTTTTTTATGTATTGGTATTTATAGCCAATATCAATTCTTCAAGAAAGAAAATTAATATTTTTAAGGCAGATTATACGGGCCCCGGAATGAGGTATCTGTATGTTCAGAGGATTCCAATGCAGATTATTTTAATTGCCTGGACATGGTATTTTGGAATTTATTTACACTAAATAGCATGACAGTCTTTTTTGACTGTTTTTTTATTTATAAAATTATTCTCTCAATTTTTCTTAAATAATGTAACGTTTTAGGGTTGTTGTATGTCTAATTGTAAAGAAGTGTTTATTCTTTTGTTGATTTAAAAGTGTAAATACAAAACATAGTTTTAACTTTAAAACATAAGTTATGAATCTAAATTCCAAAATTTTAACCACCGCCAATATTGTAATCTCAGCTATTATGATCCACGCACAAAGCACAACAGCCAAATTACCTGGTGATCCTACATTACCGTCTTCAAAAGCTAATCTGGAGAAACTTGTTTCTTATGATAAAGGAACGTTCAAATATAAAGTTGAAGATTACTTTGCAAGACCAAAAGCTTCGGCATTTAAAATCTCTCCTGATGGAAAATACCTTTCCTACAAAGAAAAAGATACGGATAAGAAAAATCACGTATACGTCAAAGAGCTCAGTACCGGAAAAATTACTAAAGCGATTGTAGAAAAAGATGATCTGATTAAAAACTATGGCTGGCTGAATAAAAGCCGTCTTTTTTATACCCAGGATAAAGGAGGAAATGAGAATATCCACCTATATGCCGCCGATGCTGACGGTGGGAATCTTAAAGATTTAACACCGTTTGATGGGATTACCCTGGGAACAATCAGACCTATAAAAGATACTGATTTTGTGGTGGTGACCATGAATAAAAATAATAAGCAAATCTTTGAACCCTATAAAATCAACTTTGTTACCGGACAAATAACCCAATTGTACGAAAATAAGGATGTCAATAGCCCTATTGATGATTATATTTTCGACAAGGACGGAAATTTAAGAGGATATACTGTTCTGGAAAACGGGCTTACCACTAAGACCTACTATAAAGATTTACAAACAGGGAAGTTCAACCTTCTGAAGTCAACAGATTGGTCAGATACATTCAGTATTATCAGGTTTAATGATAATTCTAAAAACAAAGATGAAGCGTATGTGGTTACTAATTTAGACAGTGACAAATCAAAAATCGTTTTATATGATTTAAAGAAAAATGCGGTAATCAAAGAGGTATACTCTCATCCTGTATATGATGTAAACTCAATAAGTGTTGCCGGAAAAAACAGAAATTATGAACTGGACTATATCAGTTATAACGGAGTAAAAGGGGAGACCGTTCCTGTAAGTAAATTTTACAAGGAAATTGATGATAAATTAAAAGCTCAGTTTAAAGATAAAGAATTTGGAATTGTTTCTTCAGATGATAATAATGAAAAACTACTGGTTATTGTAGCAAGTGATAAACTCTACGGAACTTACTATGAATATGATACAAAATCCAAGGAATTAAAACTTCTTTATGACCTTATGCCGCAGCTTAAAGAAGAGGATATGGCAGAAATGAGACCTATTGAATTTAAAAGCAGAGACGGACTGACCATTCATGGATATATTACGTTACCTAAAGCCGCTTTGGAAGGTAAAAAAGTTCCTTTGGTTGTAAATCCTCACGGTGGTCCGCAAGGAATCAGAGATGACTGGGGATTCAACCCTGAGACTCAGTTGTTTGCCAGTAGAGGATATGCCACACTTCAGGTAAATTTCAGAATTTCAGGAGGCTATGGAAAGGGATTCCAAAAAGCAGGGTACAAACAGATTGGAAGAAAAGCAATGGATGATGTAGAAGACGGCGTGAAATATGCCATCAGCCAGGGATGGGTAGACAAAGATAAAGTGGCCATCTATGGAGGAAGCCATGGAGGCTATGCTACTTTGATGGGCTTGATTAAAACTCCTGACCTGTACGCTTGTGGAGTAGATTATGTAGGGGTATCCAATATCTTTACCTTCTTTGCTTCTTTCCCTGAATATTGGAAACCGTATAAAGAAATGGTAAAACAGATCTGGTATGATCTGGATAATCCTGAGGAGGCTAAAATCGCTAAGGAAGTTTCACCGGTGTACCAGATTGATAAAATCAAAAAGCCATTATTTGTGGTTCAGGGCGCTAATGACCCAAGAGTGAATATCAATGAATCTGACCAGATTGTTAAAGCAATGCGTGCTAAAGGATTTGAAGTTCCTTATATGGTAAAATATGATGAAGGACACGGATTTGGAAAAGAACCCAACAGGATAGAACTTTATAAGTCTATGTTAGGATTTTTTGCAGAAAACTTTAATAAAAGTAAATAAGAAGGATAACATTTTATAAGAAACGGAGAGCTAAATGCTCTCCGTTTTGCTTATATAAAGTCTATTTATAAGTACAGGTATAAAGTTGTTGACTAGCTGTCTTTGTCATTCCGCAGGAATCTAAACAGTGTTATTAAAAAAGAGCAGCTTAGAAGTGTAGGTTGGAATAAGCGCAAAGGCGCAAGAAGATTGAATAATTAAATGTTTTAAGACGCAAGGCTTTTATCTGCGATAAAATTGTTCCAGAGGTATTTTCAATGTTTTCCGCTTCCTTTTGCTGTTGCAGTGTAGCATGTGTTTTTCTATAAGGGAGAAGTGTAGGTTGGAATAAACGCAAAGGCGCAAGAAGATTGAATAACTAAGCGTTTTAAGGCGCAAGGATTTTATCTGCGATAAAATTGTTCCAGAGGTATTTGAATATTTTCAGTTTGCTGTTGCAGTGTAGGATGTGTTTTCTATAATGGAGAGTACAGAATTTTTTGACTGGCGCTGTCTTTGTCATTCCGCAGGAATCTAAACAGTGTTATTAAAAAAGAGCAGGTTAGAAGTGTAGGTTGGAATAAACGCAAAGACGCAAGAAGATTGAGTAACTAAGCGTTTTTAAGGCGCAAGGCTTTTATCTGCGATAAAATTGTTCCAGAGGTATTTTCAATGTTTTCCGCTTCCTTTTGCTGTTGCAGTGTGGCGTGTGTTTTCTATAAGGGATAGTACAGAATTTTTTGACTGGCGCTGTCTTTGTCATTCCGCAGGAATCTAAACAGTGTTATTAAAAAAGAGCAGCTTAGAAGTGTAGGTTGGAATAAGCGCAAAGGCGCAAGAAGATTGAATAACTAAATGTTTTAAGACGCAAGGCTTTTATCTGCGATAAAATTGAGTATGCCGGCAAATACCCCAGCCCTGATAGCAGTGGTTACCCCACAGCATGCAATGGCTCTTTTAAGAAAGCGCGAGCGCGAGGAGTATGAACGGATAGCAGGAAAGAGCTCCCCGAAATATGAGTAATGATTGGGCTGTAGGAAATATATTTTCTGAAATAAAATCTGATGGATAAAAGAAAAGTTGGATTTTAATAAAAATATTTTAAATTTATTAAAGTAAAACCAAAAGGATAGCCGTCTTGTCAGTATGGAGGTTGTCGAAAAAGTAACAATGCCACAGAAGGAGAAAGAAAGTATCATCTCACAAACCGTTTCAAACTACGGAGGGAAGCTGATGTCTTATATTCGTCCTAAAGTGAAAAACACGGAAGATGCAGAAGATATTCTGCAGGAAGTGTGGTATCAGTTCAGTAGCCTTACCAATCTTTCTGAGATTGTGAATGTAGGAGGCTGGCTGTACAGGGTGACGGCGAATAAAATAACAGACCGCTACCGGAAAAAGAAAACAGAAAATCTTGAAGATTTCGTCTATGAAGATGAAGACGGAAGCTTTTCCATCAAAGATATTTTATTGATGGATGATAGCGCAGGTCCTGAAGTGAAGATGTTTCAGGATGAAATTTGGAAAAAACTGTTTGAAGCACTTGATGAACTTCCCGAAAAACAAAGACTGGTCTACGTAGAAAATGAACTGAACGACAAAACCCTCCAGGAGATCGCCGATGAACAGGGTGAAAACATCAAAACTATCATCAGCAGGAAAAATTATGCTGTGAAGCATCTGAGAAACAGATTGAGAAGATTATACGAAGATTTAAAAAGTTAGAAAAAGAAATTATGAATCATAAACACAAAAAGGGCTGGATTTTTTTATTGTTATGTCCGCCATTGATCCTCTTAGCCGTTACATGGATTGTAATGATGCTTTGGAACTGCCTGCTTCCCGAAATTTTAGGGGTAAAAGCTATTACATTCTGGCAGGCCATGGGAATACTTATTTTAAGTAAGATTCTTTTCGGAGGTTTCCATTTTGGGAAAGGGATGAGAGATTTCAAGGAAAGAAAAATGAGAGAGAAAATGGAGGGGCTATCTCCTGAAGAAAGAGAAAAATTCAAGGAGGTCTGGAGAAATAAATGTTCCGGAGGATTCTTCAACAGAAACAACGAATAATTTAAAAATTTTAAGAAGTAGTAAAGTAAATTAAAAATTCATTCGTCTATATAAAAAATAAGAAGTAGTAAAATTTAAAATTTAGAAAAATGAAAAATTCAGCATTAAAAGGAGCTCTTGGAGCACTAGCCGTTGTAGGCGTAGCACTCATTGCTAAAAAAGCGGTACAAAGAAAAAGATTTATCAAAGGTATTTTTGATGAATACGGAATCAAAGAAAAATCACCTTTCGGATTAGCAGATAAAATCAGAGAAATGAATGAAGAGGATTATCAGGAACTGAAAGGGAAATTCAAAAAGGAATTCAGTTCAAGATGCTGCAGAAAAGATAATACCTGCGAAGCATAATAGGTGAAATACTAAATTGAAATTGTTTAGTTCCGGCGCGGGAAGCTCTGCTTCCCGCGCCGGAACTTTTCGTTATGTAAACTAACCCACAGATTGAATAGATTTAGCTGATCAGTTACAGTACAGCAATATGATTAGCCTGAAATTTTATCACAGATAATATCCTTGCGCCTTAAAAGTATACAGATTGTTGTAAAAAGACTTAGCGCCTTTGCGTTTCCAGCCTTCAACTGATAAAATAATATTGCGATTGTTTCGTCTTTGATTCACAATGATTTTAGATTCGGTCTTCCAACAAAATTTTACCGTAAACATCAAACACAAAGAAAAATAAATTCTTATTTTTGTACTGCTCAATGAAAGATTACTACTATTTTCTCGGTATATCACAGGAAGCTTCTGAAGAGGATATTAAAAAGGCCTACCGGAAGCTGTCTTTAAAGTATCATCCGGATAAAAATGATAATGACGATTTTTTTGCTGACCGTTTCCGTGAGATTCAGGAAGCCTATGAAACGTTGAGTGACTCTGCAAGAAGACATTCCTATGATCAGAATTTAGAAAGTCATCAAAGAAGCTTCAGGTATAATATTCCTCCTGCAATCAAAACTTTTTCGGCCAATAAAATTCATGCTAAAAAAGGAGAGGAGATTATCATCAGCTGGCAAACGATGAATGCAGATGTAGTGAAAGTATTACCTTTTGGATTGGAAAAGCCGTATGGAGAAAGAATATTTAAGATTACGGAATTTAAAGATGGGAAATTCCAGCTTTTACTTCATGCCACAAATTCTCTTTTGCATAAAACCGTCGTTCAGGGAATTACGATTACAGAAGTTTTTGAAAATGATTCAGAAAAATTCAAAAACACAGTGGAAGAGATGTTTAAGCCACAACCAAGAACCAGGATAAACAAGTCTGGTCAGCCTAAAATTGTAATGTTGATTCTGGGAATAGTGATACTGGCAATTGCTGTATATATCTTAATAAAGAATTTCAGCTAATTTCTTATGCCATTTTCTTCCTTCCCGGACATTTTTTACATCTTTTACCCTTCTTGAATTTTTTACAGCAAGATTTCTTTTCACAGAACATCTCTTCATTCTGGAATGCATACACAGGTGCCAGAGGCGGTACTTTAAATGGAGTAATCATATTCATGTTGCAAATATATTAATTTAGAATAAATATAATTAATAAAATTTCATAATTTTCTAAAAACCTGATGAATAGCAGTGGATGCTCCTTTTTGGAGCTATAAATCAATCTGTTGAATTACATCAATTACATACTTTATTTTTCATATTTACCTATTGACTCTGCTTTTTTTAGATAAATTATAAATAATTCATAATGTAAAAATAGGATCATAATATGAGCTGGCATATTATAATATTTCAATGGATGCAGTACTGTTTTATTTGAAATAGAATTAACTGTATTTTTAAGTATTGTGTATAGAATAGCTATGTTTGTTATTTATAATGTGGTAAATAAGTGTTAATGTTATTAAAAGTAGATTTCATTAAAGCAGTCAGGTATTTCTGTGAATGAGCATCCGTTGAATGCTGTTGTACAATCGTTCAAAAAATTGTAATTTTAGCCATCTTTTTTACAAACAAAATCTAATAAATAAAAATGAATACAGAACAGTTTGTGAGCCGTCACATTTCCCTTAATGAAGCCGATAAACAGGCGATGTTGGAAAAACTTGGCGTTTCTAGTATTGAAGAGTTAATTTCTCAAACCATTCCTTCTTCTATCCGCTTAGAGAAAGATCTTGAGATCTCGGAACCGCTTTCGGAATACGAAATGCTGAACCACTCGAAAGAATTGGCATCTAAAAACACTGATTTTACAAGTTACATTGGATTCGGATACCACAATACACTTTTACCATCAGCAATTCAGAGGAATATCTTTGAAAATCCAAGCTGGTATACGGCTTATACACCGTATCAGGCAGAGATTGCACAGGGAAGACTGGAAGCTCTTCTTAATTTCCAAACTGTAGTATGTGATCTTACAGGTTTTGGATTAGCAAATGCATCTCTATTGGACGAGTCTACTGCAGCTGCTGAAGCAATGCATATGTTTTTCAACAACAGGACGAAAGATCAGAAAAAAGCAGGAGCCAATAAGTTCTTTATTTCTGACCTTGTTCTTCCTCAAACAGTTTCTGTACTGAAAACAAAAGCTGAAGGACTGGAAATTGAAGTGGTAATCGGTGATCATAAAACGCATCAGTTTGACGAGACCTATTATGGTGTTTTATTACAGTATCCAGGTAAAAACGGAGTTGTTTTAGACTACACAGAAGATATCGTAAACTATAAAAAACTTGATCTTCAGGTAGCGGTTGCCTGTGACCCTATGGCTTTGGTTAAACTGAAGTCTCCGGCTGAGATGGGTGCTGACTGTGCGGTAGGAACTTCACAGAGATTCGGTATTCCATTAGGGTATGGAGGTCCTCACGCAGCATTCTTTGCTTGTAGAGAAGATTATAAAAGAGATATCCCGGGAAGAATTATCGGAGTTTCTCAGGATATGTACGGAAAACGTGCACTAAGAATGGCATTACAAACCAGAGAACAGCACATCAAGAGAGAAAGAGCAACTTCTAACATCTGTACTGCTCAGGTTTTATTGGCGGTAATGGCCGGAATGTATGCTGTATACCACGGTCCAAAAGGACTAAACTATATTGCCGACCAGATCCACTTCAAGGCAAACGCTTTGAAAAATGGTCTTAAAGCATTAGGGTATGAAACCGTAGAAGAGCCGATCTTCGATACGGTAAAAATCACTATGAATGAAGATGAGAAAGGAAGATTGATGAGAATGATGCAGGATCATAGAATCAACCTTAATTACTTCACAGAAGATGTTGTTAGTATTGCGATCAACGAAAGTACAACATTGGAGAAATTAAATGATCTGATGGCTTCTTTTGCCCAGTTTAAAGATAAGCAGACTTTCAAATTAGAAATCAAAGAAGGATACAGTATTCCTGAAGAGAATTTAAGAAAAGACGAAATTCTTACGGAACAGGTCTTCAACAAATACCATACAGAGACAGAATTGATGCGTTATATCAAGCGTCTTGAGAGAAAAGATTTATCACTGACGCACTCAATGATCTCTTTAGGATCTTGTACGATGAAGCTGAACGCAGCAACGCAGATGTTACCGTTATCATGGGCAGATTGGGGTAGTGTACACCCATTTGTACCGGTAGATCAGGCAGGAGGTTACCAGAAAATGATCGCAGAACTTGAAAAAGATCTTGCTGAAATTACCGGTTTTGCCGGAACTTCATTGCAGCCTAACTCAGGAGCTCAGGGAGAATATGCAGGATTAATGGTAATCAGAGAATACCATATTTCAAGAGGAGATGCACACAGGAATGTAGTATTGATCCCACAATCTGCACACGGAACAAACCCAGCTTCTGCAGCAATGGCAGGAATGAAAATCGTAGTCGTTAAAAACCTTGAAAGCGGAGAAATCGACTTTGAAGATCTTAAAGCTAAAACAGAACAGCATTCAGCGAATTTATCAGCTGTAATGATCACTTATCCTTCTACATACGGATTCTTTGATGCCAACATTAAAGAAATTACCAACTTAATCCATGAACACGGAGGACAGGTATACATGGATGGTGCCAACATGAATGCTCAGGTAGGATTTACAAGTCCGGGGAACATCGGAGCAGACGTTTGCCACCTGAATCTTCACAAAACTTTCGCCATTCCTCACGGAGGTGGAGGTCCTGGAGTAGGTCCTATCTGTGTGGCTAAACACCTGGTTCCTTTCCTTCCTTCTAACGCTAATATCAGAATTGGAGCTAAAGAAGCTATTGACGGTATTTCTGCAGCACCTTACGGTTCTGGATTGATCCTTAACATTTCTTATGCTTACATTAAAATGTTAGGAACAGACGGTCTGAAAAAAGCTACAGGACATGCTATCATGAACGCCAACTATCTTAAAGAGATCCTGGCAGCACATTTCCCTATTCTATATTCAAATGAACACGGAAGAGTAGCTCATGAGTGTATCGTAGATTTCCGCCAGTTTAAATCTTTAGGAATTGAAGTGGCTGATGTAGCGAAGAGATTGATGGATTATGGCTTCCATGCTCCTACCGTTTCTTTCCCTGTTGCAGGAACATTGATGATTGAGCCTACAGAATCTGAAAGCAAGTCTGAAATAGACCGTTTTGCAGAAGCGTTGATCTCTATCAAGAAAGAAATCGATGAAATTGCGAACGGAGAAGCGGATGCAGCGAACAACGTATTGAAAAATGCTCCGCATACAGAGCAGCTGGTGATCTCAGATTCCTGGGATAAGCCATACAGCAGAGAAAAGGCAGCTTATCCATTAGACTGGGTAAGAGACCACAAATTCTTCGCTTCTGTATCAAGAGTAGATGAAGCATACGGAGATAGAAATTTAGTATGTACTTGTGAGCCTATCGAAGCTTATATGTAATAGAATTTTTTCCAGATATAACAAATCCCTTTCGTAATGAGAGGGATTTTTGTTTTTTATTAATTTTTTGTAACAATATTGCTTTGTGTCCAGCATTCATAAATTTTCCCGTTTCTAAGCTTTAATATATCAGTTCCTTCGATCAAAAATTTATTTCCAATAATATCGTTTGGATATTCAGTTTTTTCCTGCGAAAATTCCGGTTGCCTTCCAATGACAACTTAGCTACGCAAAGTCTCCTGACTTTGAGTAAGTTATTATTCATCATAATTGTTGTATTTCCAGCATTCAGAACTTCTATTTACATTAATCACTGGATTTTCTGCAATTTCAATTAATGATTATTCCTGTTCCATTAGAATAATTGGTTGCTGAAGAATAAATATAATGATTTGCTTTTGCTACAATTCCGGCACGAACTGGATTCAGGTGTATATAATTTAATTTATCCCACAAGAACTTTAAGCTGAAGATTTCCTCAGCATGATTTCCATATTGCCAAACCTGAAAATTTTTGTTTCTTGAATGAGTATCAATAGCTTTGGCAAATCGTTCTAAAATCCAATCTGTTCGGCTTTCCGCTTCTGTTTGCATTTTTTCTAATATTTGTTTCGCTGTAAATTTTTTAAAATCTCTGATTAGATCAGAAAGTTTTCCATCTTTTGACCGTACAATAAAAGGTAAATGTTGCTCATGATGACATAGCCGTAAAGAACCATTCCCTTGTTTTTGATGCAGAATCCTAAACATTCTATAATAGTATCCCGATATGTTTTCGGGTAAAAATATCTATCCAGTCAATAATAGTACAGGTGAAAAAGTGAGGTCTTTTCTGCTCTCTGATAACATATCCTTCTTTCATATTTGGTTTTTATCAAGATAATTAACGAAGTTGTAAATTATATACTTTATAGTGGTTTTTATTTGCCTCAAAGTCAGGAGACTTGGCGGAACACAGTGACCTTTTGGGACAGCTTCTTTATTGAACATTTCAAGCCCTGTTACTTTTTCTTGCGGGGATAAGCCGCTAAAATTGCAATTCCCACCAAAACGAAGGTGATCATCGAAATGGTTTCCATTGAAATTTCGCTTTTGTTTTCTGATGTATTTTGCTGGGAACACGAAAAAAGAAAAGATACTGTGATCCACAGATATCTCAATGGTTTTTTTTCATTCATAAGTGCATTTGTTTGATTTTTAATATTTTAAAATCAATAATTATACCGGGTTTGTGCTGTTTGAAAATTGATTTATTTTATTTGTATAATGGCTTTTTTTATATTTATATTTAAAATAATAACAGTAATAATTTCATTAAAATATTCCTTATTAAGTTGAATTTTAATGCTGCTTTTTTCAACTAAGGATTTTACCGTAATCCGGCTGAGATATCATTAATGTTGTTCTTCTATGATAAAAAATAAAGCACCTCTCAGTTTTAAGAGGTGCCCTTAATGTATTATAGTTTGTTATTTAGTTACCTTCTTCTATAGCTGTATGCAACTAATATGGCAACACCCATAGTAAGGCAGGTTATAATTGAAATAGTTTCAATGGAGATTTCACTTTTCATCTGTGTGTTTTCCTTTTCACATGAAAAAAAGAATAATACTGTCATCAGCAGACAGCCCGAGAGTAATTTTTTAATCATAAATGCATTTGTTTGGTTATTAATGTTTTATGAATCAAAAAGTATACCGAATTTGTAGACTAAAGGATGGGTGTTTTTTAATAAGGTTTAAACCTGGTGTTCATTTAAAATTCTGGAAGCTTTATCAATAACTTCCTGATGTTGAAAATAGCTGACAATAGTGATTAAAATAAAAAATAAGATAGGCACTACAAGTTCTATGATCAAGTGATAACAAAATTATATAAGAGTAAAAAAAGAATTCCTGCATATATTACATTAAACAGGATGGGGTAAAATGCTTCTGTTTTAAAGGTTAAAATTTTCGTGTTTTCATTATAAATAAAATATTCTTTGCCAGGAGATAATACAAGCAGAGATCTTTGTGAAAAATCCAGTTTTATAAGATTATCTTTTCCTGTGATGGTATTGCCGTCAATATGGATATCATTCACGCCCCGTTCTGTGAATGAGCTGCATACGGCATTGATTACATCTTCTAATGTTTTGTCTGCTGTGATTTTTCTTTTAAATGTATAGGTAAATGGAAACATATAACCTTATTTTTCACTCTCAACTCTCAACTCTCAACTAATAACTCATAACTCATAACTCTCAACTCCTGACTGAAGAGCTTCCTTAGCTTCCAGCTTTTCGATTAATGCAGATTTTACAGCAGTGAATGCATGGTCTTTCGCTTCAGCAAAAGAAATTCCGTATTTTCGTTCGATATGATTCAGGCCTTCAGGGAATGAAGCCAGCAGCTGATCATAGAAAGTATCCAGGAATTCTGCGGAAGGCATTTCATAATTGATCTTCAGCTGAAAACGCCGCAATATGGCAGTATCTATTATTTCAGGATGGTTCGTGGCACAAAGCAGCAGTGCATTTTCAGGATAATAGTCAATCAACTGAATCAGGGTGTTTACAAGCCTTCTCATCTCACCTACATCCTTGTCATCGCTGCCTCTTGCTTTTCCGATCTGATCCAGTTCATCAAGAAAAAGGACAGACCTTTCCCTTGCGGCTTTATCAAATATCATTTTAATATTTTGGGAAGTTTCCCCGATACGCGAGGAAACGATATTACTCAGGTTGAGGATAATAATATTTTTACCTAAAGCATTGGCTATTGCTTTTGCCGTCATTGTTTTTCCACATCCTGAGCTCCCCTGGAGAAGGATCTTATTATTCACGGGAAGGCCGTACTCCTGTAGCTCTTTCACATAGGTGTTTTCCTTGATAAGCTGTATCAGTAAGCCTTTATTGGTTTCATTGAGGAATACATCATTGAGATTTACTTGTTCTTTGTCCTGAATAATAAGATTGTACAGATTCATGGTGGCAATTCAAATAGTTAATTCTTAAGGAATACAAAGATAAAACTTTATTGAATGAAGTTTCATCCTGAAAAAGAATAAATAGGTAGGTCAGCAGTAGAGACATATTGCGGATAAAAATAATCAGGCTCTATAAGATGTATGGATATCGTAAAGTTTAGGTACCCTCTAAAACAAAGAAAAGCCAAACGTATGTTCAGCTTTTCTTTTGGATATTAAAATGTGTTATGAAACTAAGATCTTTTTGTTATGTTTTTGGGCCCTTTTACCCTGTTGAGTAAAAGAGCAAGGCCTGATTTTCAGACTAAAAACATAAAACAATATAATTAGTATAGATATTCTATAGGCTTACTGTGTTTTTAAAATTAGTTTCTTTCTCTTCTTACTGTCATGAAATATGATGTGAACACTACTAAACATGTTGCGATACCGATATAAGTTACCATTTTGTATTATTTTTAATTATTTGACTTTTTTTTATCAATCTTTCAATTGCAATATTACAGTTTTCAAATCACGTGCCAAAGTAAAATATTATGATGTATATCAGTGTATTGCGAGGGTTTTTGTTCACTTATTTGTTAATTTTTGTTTACAAAAAATTAATACATTATTGAGAATTTATTAATGCATTTATTGTCCTGTCCGTAAAATTATGTGAAAATGTTAAACGTTTAAAGCTTTCTATATTGGACTTGATAAAACAAGAAATAAATAATGTAATGCATAATACCGTCCGTTTGACCTGTTTTTGAATGTGAAATTTGAGCGTAAAACAGATCTCTATGTTAAGAAAAATTATTTTTACCGTTAGTTTTTATGCAGTGATTTTTTGTCAGTTGTCCGATTATATGACACCTTAGCGCTTGTTTTTATGTCAATATGGAGAGAGATAATAGGAAGTCATAAATCTTTATTGCTGGAATTATTGCAAAATGAGTCATACCTATATCTAAGGTAAAATGCTTTATTATAATTGTTTAGCAAAAGGTGTTGAAGCTTGAGTTGGGTTTTTGATGTCTGCCAGGGGATGATCTTAGCAGAAACTAGTGTTTACACCCTTTAATAAAAGAAAAATATTTGATTGAGGGATCTGCTGATCTTTATATAGTAGGTTCGTTTACTTTCAAACGGAGTTGAAAGAATACAGATCTGTTTTTATTACATTTGTATAAAGAATAAATGATGGGACGAAGTTATATTTTTCTGGCTTTAGCAATTGTATTTGAGATTATAGCCACTACTTTTCTGAAAAAATCGGAAGAATTTTCTAAACTATGGCCTTCCGTTGTCACGGTAATAGGATATGCTTCTGCTTTTTACTGTCTGAGCCTTACCCTTCGTGATATTCCTGTAGGCATTACCTATGCCATCTGGTCTGGAGTAGGAATTGTGTTTATAACCATGATTGGAATTATTGTCTTTAAACAGGTGCCGGATCTTCCTGCCATTATTGGGATTGTACTTATTGTGCTTGGAGTAATTATCATCAATGTATTTTCAAAAATGGGAACCCATTAAGCCTTATTTTACGGAATTTTTCAGGCTTCTCCGGAAACCGGAGATTATTTTACTCTGGGTTTTCCAAAAGGATTATAAGATATTCCGACATTGAAATAGAATGAAGGTTTGTAGCGGGCTTCAAAAATATAGTCTTTGAAAGATTCTTCTTTATCAAAGGCTCTGGCTTGCGGAACGGTCCTCATTCCGGTTTTTAATGTTCCTGTTAAATTATTGCCAAGGCTGTGTTCATAAATAACCCCGGAATTGATCTCCAGCTGACGGAATTCATAGGTCCTGCTATTCTTGTACATATAAAAGGAAGTATTATCCATCTCCGTTCCCAGAGAAAGTCTTCCGTTGGCAAGAATGTTTTTCCGTACTAATACTTTTTTGGGAAAACCATCCATCAGAAGATCTCCGGAGAAACTTTTATACGGGTCAGCAAATCATATGTTGTCAATATAAACTATATTGACTCCTTTGATAATCATACTCTATACATTGATGTATCGGAAATTCCGATAGGGGAAGTATACAGGGAAGAATTTTTCACAAAATATGCCGGTGGATTTTTAAATCGGATTAATGGTTATCCATACAGTTTTTGGTCTTTTTCGCAATAGAAACTTCGTCTTTTGCCTAAGCCGGTCTGTTTCTTGACCAGTTTTAATCCGCATATTGGGCATATTGTTTTTGTATGAACCTGCCAGTGTTTTTTCAGCGTAAATTCTCTTTTCCATTCCAGGAAATCGAAGCTGTAATTTCTGGCCTCTGCAATAAGTTCTTTTAGCTTTTTATCGGGAAGGTTTCCAAGTAAGCTTTCGGGCTGAACGCCGATTCTGAAAAGCACTTCGTTTTTAATAATATTACCTACTCCCGAAAATATATTCTGATCCATCAGGGCATCGCAAACCATCATTTCAGGGTTTGACTTCAGTTTCTTTTTTGCTTTTGCAGGATTCCAGCAGTCACTCAGTACATCGGCTTCCCAGTCTATTGAAGAAAGGTGTTCCTTCTCAACAGGTTTTACAGAACAGGTATAAAAGTATATACCACCCGTTGAAAAGATTAAGGCTAAACGTAAGCTTTTGTCCGGTTTCGTCTGCTCATTAATACTGTAAGAGCCAAACATTAACAAGTGAATACGAATAGCCGCTTTTTCAAAAACCAGATACGTCTGCTTTCCAAAAGTACGGATTTCCAGAAGGGGCTGACCCACAAATGGTTCTTTGTCAAATTTGGCATTACCTGAAGCTTCTGTTACCTTTTGGCCGACAAACTGCTGCAGGTTTTCTTTCATTAGAATTATAGATGGTCCTTCAGGCATAGCTTTCTTTTTTATGAAAAGTCCAAATACTATTCCAAGTGAATCATTGTTTTATCCAATACTGAAAAGGTCAGAATATTCAAAAAATATGCTGACCTGTGCTTATTCTTTATCTGTAATTATTGCTTCCTTCCTGCAAACCGTATTACAGAACCGGTTCCGTTGTGAAATAAACCTTCTTTAAGTTCTATTTCTGTTTCTATCAGCTCCACAATATCATAACCAGGAAAATCAGCTTTGATCTCATCAATGGAGAATAACGATTCAATATCTTTCGGACCTCCTACACTGGCATTTCTTGCAATATAATCAAGATGATTCTTACTGAAAGCTTCAAAAATAATAAAACCGCCTTTGCGAAGATACACATCAAGTATTCTATGGATTGATGATTTTATTTCAGCAGGAAAATGAGCATAGATAAGAGCAATAGCATCGAACTGTTGCTCCTGATATCCTAAGGTTGATAATTCGCCTACCTGATAATCAATAGCTACCTGGTTTTGTTCTGCGAGCTGCAGTGCTTTCTTCTGCCCTTCAGTACTGATGTCAAATGCTGATGCTTTCCATCCCTGAAGAGCAGCATAAACGGAATTTCGTCCCTCACCATCGGCAGGGAAGAGGATAGAACCGGGCTTTAATTGTTTTAATTGTGCTTGCAGATAAAGATTGGGATCTGTTCCGTATACGAACTCTTCATTGTTGTATCTTTCATCCCATTTCTCAAGCCATGCATTGTCTTTCATTGGTAATTTTTTTTAAATCAATAATAGGTAAAGCCAAGTTTTTAAAGTCTTCCCAAATGTAAAGCCTTTTCTGCTGGTTTTTTCTACCGAAAAAACAGTGATTATAATAGATTTTTTGAATGAGATTGCTGTTTAATAAAAATCTAAATAGTATTCCATAAAACTAAAATTTGAAGTAATTTTGAAAAATGATGAATTTAAACCAGATTTTCACCAATCAACGTACAGGAAATAATCCGCATACCAAAGCTTCAAGGACTGATTTTCAAAGGGATTTCGATAGAATTATCTTTTCTTCTGCCTTCAGAAGACTTCAGAATAAAACCCAGGTTTTCCCTCTTCCCGGAAGCGTTTTTGTGCATAACAGGCTTACACACTCCTTAGAAGTGTCGTCGGTAGGAAGAAGTTTAGGAAGTATTATTGGTGAATTTATTGCTGAAGATTTTAAAAATGAACTTAGTGAAGATTCCAAGAATTTTTATCTCTATAATTTAGGAAATGTAATTGCTGCGGGATGTTTGTGCCATGATGTAGGAAACCCGGCTTTCGGTCATTCCGGTGAAGATGCTATTGCAAGTTATTTTGAAAGGAATGAGAAAGATCTGAAATCAAAATTTAATGAAAAGGAATGGGCAGATCTGGTTAATTTTGAAGGAAATGCAAATGCTATAAGAGTATTGGCCCAGCAGCAGCAGGGAAAAGATGCCGGAGGTATTCAGCTTACTTTTTCCACACTGGCAAGTATCGCCAAATACCCATGTGAAGCGGTTGCCAGGAAAAAAGGAGTTATCCATAGAAAGAAGTTCGGATTTTTCCAGAATGAGAAAGATATATTCCTGGAAATCGCAAAAGGAACCCATCTGATTGCTGAAAGCGAGGAGCCCTATATTTTCAAAAGACACCCATTTGTATGGTTGGTAGAGGCTGCTGATGATATCTGTTATAATATTATTGATATGGAAGATGCCCACAGACTGGGGATAGTATCAACTGCCGAGTGTGAAAACCTGTTTTTTGAGCTGGTAAAATCCGAAAGTAACGATATTAATAAAGTGAAAGATAAGCTGGTTTCCATTTCTAATGAAAACGAAAAGATCTCTTACCTGAGAGCAAAAGCAATCAATGCATTGATCAATAAATCACTTGAAATCTATAAACAGAATTTTGAAACTATTCTTAAAGGCGGTTTGGATAATGGTCTGCTGGATATGTACAAATCTGAGAATAAAGCTTTACAGGATATAGAATCGTTCTCTATAGAAAAGATCTACAATCACAAAGCAGTAGTGGAAATTGAAAATGCAGGATATAATGTAATGTATGAATTGCTGGATCATTTTATTCCTTCTATCCTGAAACCTGAGGACGAAAGAAAATCATATGATAAAAAAGCATTGAAGCTGCTTCCAAGACAGTTTGTATATGAAACCGGAACAGATTATCAGAAAGTCCTTGGAATCATTGATTTTGTCTCAGGAATGACGGATAATTATGCTACGGATCTCTATAGAAAGATTAAAGGTATCGATATAGGAATGACCGTTTAGTTTGAAAATAAGTAGTATATTTATAGAAAGAGTTTAAATTGTTTAAAACCTTAGGAATAACTTCCAGTGTTTTAACAAAACATCAATTATTACTACTTATTATAAAAACTTAAACTATGGGAATTTATCTTGCACCCGTTATTTTCTTCGGGCTTATTATTTTATTTGCATCATTTTTTGTTGTAAAACAGGAAACAGCTGCTATTATAGAACGTTTTGGAAAATTCCAGGGAGTAAAACATTCAGGGCTTCACCTTAAGCTTCCTATTATTGATCAGATTGCCAAAAGACTGAATCTTAGAATTCAGCAGCTGGATGTTATGATTGACACAAAAACGCTGGACAATGTATTTATAAAAATGAAAATCTCTGTTCAGTACCAGGTCATCAGAAACCAGGTGGGAGATGCCTATTACCGTTTGGAAAATCCTGAAAATCAAATTACTTCTTTTGTCTTTGACGTGGTGCGTGCTGAAGTACCAAAGATGAAACTGGATGATGTCTTTGTAAGAAAAGATGATATTGCAGTAGCCGTAAAAGGAGAGCTTCAGGAAGCTATGAACAGTTATGGATATGATATCATCAAAGCGTTGGTAACTGATATAGATCCTGATGAGCAGGTGAAACATGCCATGAACAGGATCAATGCCGCAGAAAGAGAGAAAACAGCTGCCGAATATGAGTCAGAAGCGCAGAGAATAAGAATTGTAGCCGTAGCAAAAGCCGAAGCGGAATCTAAAAAACTGCAGGGGCAGGGGATTGCAGATCAAAGAAGAGAAATTGCAAAAGGTCTTGAAGAATCTGTAAGAATGCTGAACAATGTAGAGATTAATTCACATGAAGCATCTGCTCTTATTGTGGTAACCCAACACTATGATACTTTACATTCTGTAGGGGCAAGCACCCGCAGTAATCTGGTGCTTCTTCCCAATTCACCTACTGCAGCAAGCAGTATGCTGAATGATCTGGTAGTTGCCATGACCACAGCAAATACCGTAGGGGAAGCCACCAAAGGTAAATACCCGGAACCTCCTCAAAAAGAATCAGGATATTAAAAAGGAACGAAGTTTTAACTTCATTCTTTCGGAAAAAAAGCTACTGAATTTCAGTAGCTTTTTTAGTGTTATTTCTTGGTTTTAGAAACCTGTTTGATCAATGTGTATTTTATAGAAGACGCATCTGCCGGTGGGTTATCTATTTTTTCAGTTTTTACCTGTAAAACATATTCATATCCCGGTTCATAAGTGAATCCTTCAATATTGGTGTAGAAGTTTGTCCAGCCTTCAGAAGCATTTTCTTTTACCTGTAAACACTTCATACGTCCTGCACCTGCCGAACAGTCTACAGTCTGTGCTCCTATAATAAGTGTTTTTTCATTGCTTGCTGCTGCTTCTTTTTTTGTTTTAGAAACCTGTTTTACCAATGTGTATTTTACAGAAGACCCGTCAGCTGGTGGATTGGCAATTTTTTCAGTTTTTACTTTTAATACATATTCATACCCCGGTTCATACGTAAATCCTTCAATATTGCTGTAGAAATTAGTCCAGCTTTCAGAAGTTTTTTCTTTTACCTGCAGACATTTCATAGGAGCCACTCCTGTACAGTCTGCTGTTTGTGGTCCTACGATGAAAGTTTTTTCATCAGCTGCGGAGGCACCTGCAGTAGTTGTACATTGTGTCATTGCAAATAATGCTAACGCGGGAACTGTCCCTTTTAGAATTGTTGCTATACTTTTCATAAAACTTGATTTTAAAACCTTACTCGCAATTACCATGCCGAATTTCCAGCCTGAATTGTCGCAGTTCTTCTATTGTTTTTTATTTTATTAATTATTTAATTTGAACTTTCTAATAAGTATACCCAAAAAACAAAACTATTAAATAGAAATACGGATAATCAAATTCAAATGGAAAATTATAAGATTCAAAAACCTGAAGTGTGGGCAGGAAATATTGGAGACCAGGAAATTATAGATAGAATCAAGGACTCGGAATTTGCCAGGAAACAAATTGAAGAAGGTAAAGATTACTGCTACTTTTTAGATAAAAAATATTATACAAGCAATAATGAAAACAGTGAATATGTCTGCATGGCTTATACCCTGAATGAGCCCGGAAATTTAGAAAGAGCCTCAGTTTCTGATGTTGTGGTAGAAGAAAATGAAGTCTATCAGATCCATAGAATCAGTGTTTTAAGAGATGGTGTCCTGGTGGACAAAATTCCAGATACCCGGATTAAAGTGCTGGATAGTGAAAACCAGAGTAGCGGAGGAGTGCTGAGCAGCAATAAAAAGATCAATATTACGATCAAAGATCTGAGGTTATATGATGTGTTGATTCTGGAAGATTCGCGGATTAAAGAATTTACAGACCGTGATTTTCTGAGAAAGGAATTTTCAAAATACGTATGGGTGAGCCCTGATAATTACTGGGCTTATGGTCATTTTAAATTTACCTTTATCAATGCCCGGGAGCAGACCATAGCCTATAAGAAAACTTTCTTCCGCAATGAAAGAGGTGAAGTGCTGGAACCCGAAATCAAATTTCTGAAGCAGGGACAATGCTTTGTGATTGAAAAGCCTAATTATATCAACCCTGTGGATTCAGGGCGTGAAATTTTTCCTTATGTAGATTTTGCAACAGAAAGTAGCTGGAAAGATCTTTCCAATTATATTGCTCCCCTTTATGATGAAGTTTTTAATAAAGCTGCTTTACGAGACTTTGCACCTAATCTTGTTGAAAAGATTGATGCTATTGCAGACCAGGGCGAGAAAATTCAGTTTGCCATAGAATATGTTCAGAATCATATCTACTATATTTTCAATGCAGATGAAATGAATGGTCACAAACCCCAGGAACCCTTAGTAACTTATGAAAATAAGCAGGGAGACTGCAAGGCAAAATCGGTTTTACTGAAAGTTATCCTTGATTATATCGGTGTGGAAGCATCGGTGGTTTTGGTAAATTTTAATACAGATTATTATATTAAATACTATCTGCCTTCACTGTTAAGTTTCAATCATGTGGTCGTGAAGATTAATTACAAAGGAGAAGAATATTTTGTAGATGCTACTACCCGTGATGAATTTGGATTGATTGAAAACAGAGGGTTTATGTTCTTTATACATTATCTGGAGACGAAGAAAGATCAGGACTTGCAAGTTAGAACACCTTATAAGTTTCCTTATTATTGCGTAGATGAAAAGGTGGATTTCAATGTAAAAGGCAATATTGGCAAGCTTAATCTGGTTACTACCTATAAAGGGAATCGGGCAAATGCCATGAGAAGATATTTTAAAAGTACTAATAAAAGGGAGATCATAGACAGCTGGAATAGTTTCCTTTTTTATGGTTTTAATTATTCCAATGACAGAAATGGTACAGATATCAGAAATGTATTCAAAGATGCGGAAATAGAAGTAGTAAGTGATGATAAAAAACTGAATGAAATGAAGATCCAGTATACTGCTACAGTAGAAAATCCTTATTATGTTGATCCGCAGAATAATCGTTTTCTGATGTATTTTGACCGTAATGTAATAAAGGCCAGCGCAAGGGACTTTATGCATAAAGACCTTCCTTTCTGGCATAGTTTCGACAGTGAAAAATATGAAATCAATTTGTATACGGATCAGAAAATTGATACCGCAGAAAAATATACGATGCAGGAAAGCACCATAAAAAATCCTTATTTCGAATATAGCAGCCGTAAGAAAGTGACTAAGAATGGAGCAAGTGTCTATATAGAATCCAATCCTTTAGTTAACATTGAAATTCCGCAAAAAGACTTTGAACAGTTCAGAACGGATCATCACACGGTTGCAGACAGTAATTTCGGACTGGGAATTGATATCATTGAACCCGGATTGATGAACAGTCTTAAATTCAGTTTTAAGAAAAGATTTAAATAAAGATATAAGGTTCGGCGGGCAGCAAAGCTGCCCGCCGAACCCATTTCCAAATCTTTTTATTTCAATTATTGTATCTTCGTTTAAAATAACACAAACCTGTTCTTTCAATGATTGATAAACTATTGCCGGTTGCTTTTCTTATGGCAGCCTCTTCATTTGTAAATGCCCAAAAATTAGCAAAAGAAAATGTAATTGGATTCTGGAAGTTAAAAGAAGCCGGATTTTATGAAAATAAAGAAAAGACCGTGAAGGACTTTGATAACTGTCGTCTCATGAGGAATTATGCCATAAGGGAAGATGGCTTTGCTGTTTACAATTATATAGAAGGGAGCATAGGAGACTGCATACCCTCCGAGCCAAGACTTTCCTTTTGGCGAATCGTAGAAAACAGAATTCAGTTTTATGTAGATGATAACACTATTCTGGAAGAAGTAACAGTCACTTTGAATAAAGATAAAACGATGACTTTCTCAAGCTATATCCCTGAACCGATTAAAGTGAAAGGTGATTCGCGAACAGAAAAGGTTGTGAATACAATCCATTATGATATCCTTGAGAAACAATATTGACGATAAATCTTATTTCCCTTATAGATTACGTTAGGCTAATCTTATTAAAGAAAATAAATCTAGGCTTACAGTGAGCTTTCAGGATTTTGGGATGCCTTCGGCTGAACAGGGGTTATAAATTTCTGTTTTCCAATCAGTAATTCAAAAAATAGCCGGAAATCTGAGATCAAAGACCATACAGGATATTTAAAAGTTGCAGGCTTATTTCTTTCGATAACCGCATGGCTAAACCATGCAAAACCATATCCGAAAATAGGAATATACCATAGAAATCTTTCTTTTCCGGAATTGATCACATATCCAATCACTGCAAATACGAGTAGGGTTCCTATGAAGTGGAAGATCCGTGTTCCTGTTTTACTATGTTCGGTAAGATAAAACTGATAAAATTCTCTGTATGTTTTTATTCTCTCAGACATGGCACATTAGTTTATTGGTTATGTTAAATTGATAGCAATAATGTTGCCGGTTTTTAAACTAAGTTTATGAAAAGCAAAATGGTAAGCAATAAAAAGGCGAACTTGCCGTAATGCCCGTTCGCCTTGATATATATTAATTATTCATTATTTTTTTCTTAACTCTTTTCCAAGTTTACTGTTCTTGTAGCCGTAGCAGAAATAAATGACCATTCCTACAAGGAACCACATTCCGAACCAGAACCAGTTTTCATGACTCATACCGGTAAGAAGGTAGAGGCAGGAACTTAGACCCACTAATGGAATTAATGAAAAATTCTTTATAAAAGTCAAAATACACAAGGCTATATTGATCAGAATAAAGAAGAAAATTGAAGCTCTGAATTCCCCTTCTTTAGGATCTTTCCAGTCCATTAAAGTTTGGAAAAATTCTGGCTGCCAGTAGTAGAATACAATCAGTCCGCCAATGAAAACAACAGGGAAGATGATTTTACCATTAATATAAGGAAGATGAAACCTTCCCTTTATTTTTTCTTTAGCCGGAAGCATAAGCACTCCCGCACAAACTAATACGAAGGCGAAGATAGTACCGATACTGGTAAAGTCCAGGATAAATGTTTTATCTGTAAATAAAATAGGAATTCCTACGACAATTCCGGTAACCACAGTGGCATAAGAAGGTGTTTTATATTTAGCATGTACTTTTTGAAATCTTTGAGGCATTAATCCGTCGCGGCTCATGGCATACCAGATTCTTGGCTGCCCCATCTGGAAAACCAATAATACGGTTGTAATAGCAACAATAGCAACAAAAGAAACAACAAGTTCCATCCATGCTACATTAGCATTGGTTTTTTCAAAGATAAACGATAGCGGATCACCAACACCGTCAAACTTTTTATAGTCTACCATACCTGTTAATACCAAGGTCAGGGCAATATAAATTACCGTACATAAAACAAGCGATATGATCATTCCTTTTGGTAAGGTTTTTTGAGGATCTTTGGTTTCTTCAGAAAGAACACTTAAAGCATCAAATCCGATATAGGCAAAGAATACTCCCGATACGGCGCTCATGACCCCTGCAAAACCATTAGGCATGAAGGATGGAGCTCCCGTTACCGGGCTTATTGGAGTCCAGTTATCGGTATTGATATAGGAAAAACCAACCAGAATTACCAATATAATGACCCCCAGTTTTAAGATAACAAGGGAGTTATTGAAGTTCTTACTTTCTTTTACCCCTACATAACAAAGCCAGGTAATCAAACCGTTGATCACCAAGGCCGGAATGTCTACAATAAACTTTAAACTTCCAATTAATGGAGCAGTTTTCCATGCATTCAGTAATTCTTTATTTTCTGAGCCATTTGCAACGGCTTTGCTGGCTTCCGTATAGCTGCAGGTAAGATAATCGGGGATATGCATTCCCAGACGGCCTAGAAAGCTGGTGAAATAATCCGACCAGGAGAAAGCAACGTAAATATTTCCGAAGGAATACTCCATAATCAGTGCCCATCCGATAATCCAGGCAATCAATTCTCCGAAACTGGCATAGGCATACGTATAAGCAGAACCTGCTGTAGGAATTCTGCTGGCAAACTCAGCATAGCATAAAGCGGTAAACCCGCAGGCAAAACCACAAATCAAATATAGAAGGATAACACCGGGACCTCCTCTGAAAACAGCTTCTCCCAAACTACTGAAACTTCCGGCTCCAATAATGGCCGCTATCCCAAAAAATACAATGTCCCATACACCCAAGACCCTTAAAAGTCCCGTTGAAGTATCCGTATCTGAATAGATTTTTCTTCTAAAAAGTTGACTCATTCAATAACTATATTTGATTTGAAAAAAAGCAAATGTAATGATTTTTTATTTTGATGTTAACAGTTGTTAAGAACATTTAGGTAAAAATGCTCAATCAAAAGCTGTTAGTCTTTATAAACAGGTATTTCCACATAGCTGTCATTATACCATTTATTTCCAAAGGTTCCGCGGAATTCTGTATGGTTTCTTACATCCTTACCGTTCCGTAATTGATTTGCCAGCTTGGATTTTTATTTGCCCCTACTAATAACACCAATTTGCTTCCTTTTTCTATTTTTTTGCTGATGAAGATCGAGTTATGGATGGGAATCTGTTCATCTTTCCCGGGTTTCAGAAGCTGGCGTACAGAATGGTCTTTTGCATAGCTGGCTCTTGCAATATGAGTAGACAATAAAAATGCTTTACCCTCTGATTTTATCTGGTATAAATAAGTATCCGTATCAAAGTCTTTTTTATTGATGGAGATATTGAAGAATCCTGACAGGTTTCCACTGATGATAAAATCTTTATCTATTGTTTTACTTTCAAAATATACGGAATTTGTCATTTTGAAGCTGTCTTTTTTACTGACTGTATAATAAGAACCTTTTTTATCCCGGTCTTTAAAATCAACAGTGTGCGTTGTGAAACTTCTATTGTTGGGTTTGTCAAAAACGGATGAGCTGTTTTTACGATCCTGAAGTTAAAACTTATGCGTAGTATTATGCATTTTATCAAGATCAGGAGCATGTTTCCATAGCAAGACCCCGCATCTGCTTTTCTAAAACAAGAGAGTCTGTTACAGCAGTTTGGGGGAAGTGAAATTTCTGTGCCTGCATCAGGTTTACAAAAATTAATGCTAAAAGTATCTTAATTTCCATGTAATGGTATGTTTTTAGCTGCTGTAGAAAAAGGATCAGATCAAAATGTATTTTTGATAACTGGTTACTAAAATTGTTTACATTTTATCAGACTAAAGTAAGAAATTTTATCATGAGACAGTGAAAAGTTTTTATTGTTGTTGAATTGATATTCCAAGCTATTAAATCTGTTAAAACTTGCTTAAACAATAAGTTTTTAATATTTTCGTTAACTTATTTAGACTAATTTTCTTATATCAAGAAGAATGAAATCAAAAAAAATACTTTTAGCGGCTGCTGTGATCTATTTCGGAATTACCGATGCCCAACAGTCCCAATATTTTACACAGAAAGAAAATTATAGATTTAATCTGGCAGAAAATCTTTATCAGACCAAAATATACAACGCTTCCCAATATGAATATGCAAGACAATATTTCTACAATCAGAATTTGTCCCGTTCAAAGAAGGAAGCGGCTCAGTTTTTTGACAATGTGATTGGGGTAATTCTCCAGAAAAATCATGCTGAAGAAGGTTTAACTGCTTTTATTAAAGAATATCCTAATTCTGCGTATTTCGCCCAGGCTAATCTCCCTTTAGTGGATTATTATCTGGCAAAGAAAGATTTTGATAAAGCATTGGAAACTTTGAAAAAAGTAAACCAGTATCAGCTTTCCAAAGAGGAGAATACACAGTACATTCTGAAACTGGGCTATGCCAAATTTATGACTGGAGATTCTAAAGGTGCTACCGACGCATTGGAAGAAGCCTATAAGTCGGCTGATCAGTCTCAAAAAGGGGATATTGCCTATATGCTGGGGCATTTGTATTACAGCAACAGGCAAAATGATAAAGCTTTCCAATATTTTGATTCTATAAAAGATCAGGATAAATTCTCAAAACTGGTGCGTCCTTATTATGTACAACTGTATTATAATGATAAGAACTATGACCAGGCTATTTCTGAAGGGAATGCCTTACTGAACGAAAATATTTCAGATTCTTATAAAGCAGAGGTTCATAAGATTATTGGGGAAAGTTACTTTATGAAAAATGACTACACGTCTGCTTATCCTCACTTAAAAGACTATCTGAACGTGCAGCAGAATCCATCTGAAAATGATTTGTATGAAATGGGATTCGTAGCCGCTCAGCTTAAAAAATATGATGAGGCAGTTTCTTATTACAACCAGCTTGTTAACAGTAATTCAGCACTGGCACAGAATGCTTACTACCAGTTAGGAAATGCTTATCTGGCAGTAGATAAAAAACAGGAGGCACTTTCGGCATTCCGTTCTTCTTATCAGATGGATTATGATGCGAAAGTGAAAAAGCTTGCCCATGAACAATATGCTAAATTAAGCTATGATATCGGAAACCCGTTTGAAAGCCCTTCAGGGGTAATCCAAAGCTACATCAACGAGAATCAGAACGCTGCCAATGCCTCAGAGATGAGATCGTTATTGGTAAAATCTTATCTGTATTCGGGTAACTATAAAGAAACCCTGAATGCTATCGACAGATTACAAAGCTCTACCCCGGAAATCAATAAAGTAGATCAGGAGGTTTCCTATTTATTGGGAACAGAAGAGTTCAACAAAGGGAATTATGACGAAGCTGAAAAGTATTTTCTGAGAAGCCTTGGATTTAATATCAATAAAGAATTTAACAGCAGAGCTTTATATTGGCTGGCACAGGTATATTACCAGAAGGGAAATTATCCGTCTGCTATAAGCCGTTATGAAAAACTTCTTACCGAGAGCTTCCCTGAAAAACAACAATTGCCTTATGATTTAGGATATGCTTATTTTAAATCTAAGAAATTTGACCAGGCCGCAGCTTATTTCAAACAGTATCTTACGAATCCTAAACCTGAGTTTAAAAATGATGCAGAACTTCGTCTGGCAGATATTCATTACGCCAATAATGATCTGAACGAAGCTATCGCCATTTATGATAAAAATGAAGATGCTACAGATTATACCGTATATCAGAAAGCAATGGCTTTAGGATTTAAAGGAGATACGCAGGCAAAAATCAATAATTTAAAAAATCTCATATCAAAATATCCGGACTCTGAATATTATGATGATGCACAATACGAAATAGGAACTGCTTATGCTGCTCAGGATGATTTTGCCAATTCCAATGATTATTTTGGAAAGGTGATTAAAACATCTTCAGACAAAGATCTGATTGCGAATGCTTCTATTTACAGGGCACAGAATTATATCGATCAGAACCAGAATGACAAAGCGCTTTCTGAGCTGAAATCTTTGGGTGAGCAGTATAAAAATACAGCATATGCTCAAAAGATCGTTCAGGCAGCAAAACCTATTTTCACGAAGAACGGAGATGTTTCCGGTTATGAAAATTTTGCCAGGACGATTGGAGTTAATGTGGATGCTTCCGAAATTGATGAGATCAACTTATCTACAGGAAAACAGTATTTCTCTAAGAAGGATTATAAAAACGCAATTTCTTATTACGAGAAGTATCTGACGCAGAATCCAACAGGTGAGGGGCTTTACCAGGCGAAATATGAACTTGGGGAAAGCTATTACCAAACCAATAATTCAACAAAAGCGCTGCTTGTTCTTCAAGAGGTGGCTGGTGTTCAGAATGATTATCAGGATGATGCTCAAACCCGCTTAGTACAGATCTTCCTTGCACAGGGGAATACTGCTGAAGCTAAAAAGTATCTGGAGGGAATTAAAAACTCTTCCGATATCAGCATTAAAAACTATGCAAATGTTGAACTGATGAAGCTCTATGCTGATGAAAAGAACTTCTCTGAAGCTGAAAAATTAGCAAATGCCGTTATTGCCAATTCTAAAAACTCTGCAGCTGTTATAGAGACGGCTAAAGTAATTAAGGCGAGAAGCCTGATGAACTCAGGAAAAGATAAAGACGCCCAGTCTGCCTATACTGCTCTTGAGAAATCATCCAATACCTCTGTTGCTGCAGAAGCACTGTATGCAAAAGCGTATTATCAGAATAAAGGAAAAGCTTTCAAATCTTCCAACGAAGCCATCTTTAAGCTTGCCAACAATTATTCATCAGAAGAATATTGGGGAGCAAAAGCGCTGGTATTGATGGCGAAAAACTATATCGGTCTGAAAGACAATTACCAGGCAAGTTATACCTGTGATCAGATTATTGCCAATTATAAAGATTTCCCGGAAATTGTTGCAGAAGCAAAAGAAGTTAAAAAACAGATTAAAAAATAAGAATTAAAGATGTTTAAAATAACAATATATTCTTTTTTGATTTCTGCGTCCCTTTGGAGCTGCATCCCTTCATACAGTGCTTATCCCAAAGAATACAGGAAAGCTAAAGCTGATTTTCCGAAGCAAAAAGCTTTTGTGGTGAATAAAGATCTTAAAAAAGAGTATAATATTTTAAAGCATGCTGGTATTTATGAAATGGTGGAAGACAGTACTAATGCAGCTAAAATAACTCTGCATCCGATGCTTACCCGTACTCCTTCATGTGGAAACCCTATGATTGGAACTATGATCACAGCAGGATTGCTGCCTTCAGGCTTCCCATACACTATTGCTTACAGTTATGATGTAGCGGAGAACAGTACCACGAAAAATTATCAATATAATTTAGAAGTTTATCAGAGCCTTTGGCTGTTTAATATATTCAGGCTAGGCAGAACTTTTTCAAAACAGTCAGGGAAAGCTTTGTTGGGAAATTATATTGCTTCCAGTAAATAGATCCCATTATATTTTTCAAATAAAGAAAATATGAACAGAAAAATTCAATTATTATCCATATTATTTTTAGGGGCTTCGCAGTTTGCGTTTTCCCAGATCAAGGAGGAAAAGCTTGTTCTTAACAAAAAGAGAGAGCCGGAAGTGAAGAAGATCGAGAAGAAGAAAACTTCCGTGGAAACTATTAAAAATTATCCACCGGAAGAGAAATCTCAGAGCCCTGTGAAATATACCATCACGGATGTTCCTGCGGTTTCAGATTTTAAAACTTCAACGATTCAGGGGGAGGATGTAGCTCCGAAATTCGATGGAACGGCACAGAATAATTATTTCCAGTTCGGAATGGGTAATTATGGTAAAATACTGGCGGATGGAAATATTTCCAAGACGCTGGAGAACAAAATTGAAGTAGGTGGAGATCTGCATGTACTTTCTACAAATGGCCTTAAAAAAGACTATGACTGGAAGTCAAAGCAGACATCAGCGAATTTTGCAGCTTTCCTTAATTCCTACGGAGATAAAGGAAAATTCAATATCAACGCTGAATATGGATTGGATAACTACAATTACTATGGTATTTATGCCCTGCAGCCCTCTGCTGATGTTGATCTGAAACAAAAGGTTAATCAGTTTAAGGTGAACGGATATTATGATTTCTATTCCAATGAAATTTTAAATGATGTAAGAGTGAAATCATCATTCCTGAAAGATCATTTTGATGCCCAGGAAAATCAGGTTTCTATTTTGGCTAATTTCTCAAAACATGCTGTTGAGCTTGGTAAATCCGGAATTAACCTGAATGCAGATTTAGGAGTAGGAATAGATGCGGTAAAAACAGATTTTGCAATCCGGGATAAAAATTCGGCTAATTTTTTTAACACTAATCTGACTCCTAAAGTAACTTTCAGAAAGGGAGATTCTTATTTGATGTTAGGTTCTTCATTCTCTTTCCTGAATGCTAAAAATTCAAATGATCTCATGGCAGAGCGTTTGAAAACTAATAAAACCTATTGGTTTCCACAGGCGGAATTCCAGTTTGCTGCAGCTAAAGAATTTAAATTCTATGGTGGGGTAGATGGAGGTCTGAAGCTGAATACCTATGCAGACCTTCTGCAGGCTAATCCATTCCTGGTTTCTGATCAATATTTAAAGCCTACAGAGACCCAATATCATTTTTATGTAGGATTGAGAGGTGATATCGATGAAACATTGAAATATGACTTCTCAGCAGGATATGGAAAGATGAAAGATATTATGTTCTTTAAAGCGAATGGACTTTTTGATAATGACTTTACTTTGAACCGTTCATCTTATAACTTTGCCAACACATTCTCTACGGTGTATGACGATGGAAATGTAAGCGATATCAAAGGAAGTGTACAGTATTTCCCATTGGCAAACCTGGTATTGGATGGAGAATTAAGGTTTACAAAATACAACCTGAAGAATTATAATGACATTTATAACGTTCCTTTGTTTAATGCAAGCATCGGAGCCAAATATACAATGCTGGATAAGAAATTGTTGTTAGGCTTCAAAGGAATTTTCGCAAGTGACAGAACTACAAACTCTTATATGATCGAAGGCATAGCTAATCCGGACATGGTTTTCCAGTCTACGGAGAATACCAACGATAAAGTTGGGGGGTATGCTGATTTAAATCTTTCCGCAGAGTATAAAATTCACAAAAATTTTAGTATTTTCGCACTCGGAAATAATCTTCTAAGCTCAAAATACCAAACATACAAAGGATATAAAGTCCTGGGTGCACAGATTTTGGGAGGAGTGAAGATCACTTTCTAATCATCAATAATAAACAATGAATGATAAGTAATCCTGGAATTACTCATTACTTATCATTCATTATTTATGAATATGGCTGCGTAGTTCAACTGGATAGAATATCAGATTTCGGCTCTGAGGGTTGGGGGTTCGAATCCCTTCGCGGTCACAAATTGCTCCTTTTTGAGGGGCTTTTTTGTTTATGTGTAGTTTAAAAGCTCGGTTATACCTAATTAAAACTTTCTCCAATTAATCCTAGCTTTCAAACAGCTTGTACATTGCTTCCTGTAATTCTTCATAGCTTGAATAGTGTAAAAAATTTAACCATTTGCCGTAAAGGCTTGAATTTTTGTGCTTGTGATAAGTCCCACAATAAACGGAGGAATTGTCGAGACAATTTTGTGAATTTGTCATGTTGATAATTTTAGTAAGATTAAAATTTATTGATGTTGCTAGTTGTGCTCGAGATAGGCATTTTGTTTTATACACTGAACCCTATATGCATAGAAATAAGGTTATATTTTAGTAGTAAAAGTTCGTGATAAGCAAAAGTAAAAGTGCTATAATCAATATCAGGTATAACAATGGGAATATTTACAGTGGATATTTATTGTAGCATTGAACTTGACTTTATGAGTTGGGACTTTTGCTTTTTATTGATACTCCCCCATATTTATCCAATACACTACCTGAGTTGTGTAATCTTGCAGATGTTATCATTATTCCGACAAAAGCAGGGGTATTAGACCTTTTGGCAATTAAAAGCACTATTGAATTGACATCACCGAACAATCCGGAAACGAAAATAAAGCGGTTAAATATCAACTTCCAAAACAGTTTCTATTTTTGCTAAATAACCTAACGAGGGAATACTCTTATCACTCTCCCAGTTGGAGATTGTTTTTTGCGTGGTTTTTTAGCATGAGTGCGAATTCCTCTTGGTTTATCCTCTTACTTTCTTTTGCTTGTTTAAGCTTTGCACCTATTACCATATTGTAAAGATAAATAATTAAGGAATTTTTTTTATGAAAATTAGAAAATACGTTATAAACTTATATAAAAATATTGTCTACTTTCGATTAGTACAAAATAAGAAAAAAAACGACACGTTTGTCGCTTCTTGTAAATGCCTTTGTTTAAAGGATTTAACATAATAAAAAATTCACTATTGATTAGAGTTATTTAATTAATATTTTATATTTTTAACTTGTAAACAAAATCAATTATGAAAAAAGAAAAATCTATCAAGAATCTTGAAGCAAAAGAACTAGGAAATTTTACTAAAACTTTTGGTAAAAAAGTATTCGGTGGAGAAGGAGCTCCTACAAGATCAATTAAGGAAATTGTAATTACAGTTCATCATTTACAGGAAGATGATGACGCACCTATTGACCAAACTAACGATGGTCCTTACTAAAATTTAATATTTAAAAAATTAACTACCTCAGATTAATCTGAGGTAGTTGTATTTCACACTATTTAGTTTTTCAAATTTAATTCTAAACTATATGTATAAATTAATAATAGGTCTGTGCATTCTTTTTTTATACAGCTGTAACACTAATAAATATAGTCATCTATCTAAATATAATTCTTTTGAAAGAGAAGGTGATTATTATCGTTTTAAAAATGATTCTCTTCATGTAACTATGCTAATATTTGGAGGTTTTGAAATGGCAGAAAATAAAAAAGAATTCGATTCTCTAAAAAAAGCACTTCATAAGCCTATCCATAAATACAAAGGGGATAAACTATTTTATCTTCAAAATTCTACGTACAAAACATATGATTGCGCTCTAGTGGTTGAGAATAAAAAACTTTCGGAACAGACAAAAGAATCAAAACAATTCATCACTAAAACCATACAATGTGGTAATTCTGCATTATCATTTAAAATATCCAGAACTACATTTGATGAAACAATGCAATTTTATTTTAAAGATTTCAAATGCTTGAAAGAGTAATATATTATGATTTTAATTATTTCAAAATCAGATGATACCCCAACCGAGCAGGTTGCAAATTGGCTAAACAAATACAATGTTCCCTTTTATGTGCTCAATGATAATATTTATGACGTCTTAACTATTAATTTCGAAAGCGGAGAGATATTTATTGGTGAACATTCTATTAATGTCTTTAAAGTCGTTTGGTTCAGAAAATTTCCTTATGCTCTGCGGGAAAACCAGAAGAAAGATATTAGAAATAATTTATATTTTTCACTTGTAGAATACAATCTGATTGAAGCAAGAGCATTGCGTGAATACCTATTATTTGAGCTAAAAAAAAGAAATGTGGTTTGGCTGACCAATCCATTTTTTATGACAGAAAATAAACTTATTCAAATGCAAACGGCAAAAGCTTGTGGTCTGTTGACTCCTGAAACTTTTATTATCAATAATAAAAAAACAGTCGAATCTCTTCTGGAGGAAGGAAAGGAACTTATTACAAAGCCATTTGAAAACTGTATCAATTTTAGATCAGAAAATCGGATTATTACGATGCAAACAACCTCAATAAATGATAAGATCAATTCTATTCCTGATTATTTTAGGCCGGCTTTAGTTCAGTCAAAAATTGAACGGCAGTACGAAATTCGGGTATTTTATCTTCTGGGGAATTTTTTCTCTACAAAAATAATCACCAATAATAATGAGATGGTGGATCATCGCATTTCTGTAGCTAATGATGACTGTCGTTTTGAAATTTGCCAACTTCCAGAAGATGTGGAGAAAAAGCTCCGAAGTCTTTTAGATATTCTCCAACTGAACTGCGCTTCTGTAGATTTTATTGTTAATAACCAAAATGAATATTATTTTCTTGAAGTAAACCCTGTAGGACAGTTCACATATCATTCAGTGTTTAATAATACCTATTTAGAAATTGAAATTGCCCTGGCATTAAAAAAAATATTAAAAGATGCAGTATAAAAAACACATAAATCTCATTCACTTTTTGCTTGATGATCAATTTGCCAATACCCTTAAAAAATTCATTTCAGAGAAGGAACAGTATAGAGTTATTTCTAATAAATATAATTCTATAAATTATAAGGTAAAAGTATATGACAAGGTATGCACACCGTTTATAGATTTAAAATTGTTCGAAAGATGAAACAATATTTTGAATTATATCAGGACTGCTTTATCGTTAAGGGGGCTAAAAATATTTTACTCTGCGATGTTCATTTTAATAAAATTATAGACATCACAGATTTTTATGACATTTTTTTCGAGGATTATTATTTCCCTGTAGATGATGATCTTTCAGAAATAATTTCTTTTTTAATAGCCGAAAAATTCGGAAGCCTTACAGAAAATTTTACCCCGGAGAAGTTCCGCAAAAAATTTAAATGGAGAACAGCGAACAAGATCAACGAAGTTATAATTGAACATAAAATTAAAGATGATTTTGAAACTGCTGGAGCATACAGAATCATAGAGGATCTTTCAACAAGCTTTCTTCAAATTAGGTTCCTAGAATTTTCCTTGGCCAGATTGGACGAAATTTTATCTTTTATTGAGTTTTCCAGTATAAGAACAGTTGAAATTTTACTTCCTTATACAGGACTACCACAGGATATGACCGCAATAGAAATATTGAAAAAAAATCTTCGAGTAAAAACGGTTTATTTTTATAATGCTCCTAAAAATAAATCAATTGTCGATGATGATAACTTATTCACTGTAATTTATTACGAAAAAAATATTACAAACCCAAAATACTGTGGCATAATTCAGGAGGATTATTTTCTGAATGATATAAATAATATATCCAAAAGTAAGACTGTTAATAATTGCCTTTATGGTAAATTATTTATCTCCTCAAGCGGTGATTTAAAAAACTGTCCGTCAGCAGAAAAAATCACTAACAATATAGATACAGCTTCAATTTCTTCTTTAACTCAGGAAATAAATACTGAAAAAGAAAGGTTTATTACCAAAGATCAAATAGATGTTTGCAAAGACTGTGAATATAGATATTTTTGTACTGATTGCCGGATGTATAGAGAAAATCCAGAAAATATTTTCTCTAAACCTTTAAAGTGTGGTTACGATCCATATACAGGAATCTGGGAAGATTGGAGTAAAAATCCTTTAAAATTTAATGCTATTAAATATTATGAACTTGAAAACATTAACTAATACTTTATTTTTAGCCTTTACCATTCAATTGCTCGCAGCTCAAAAGATAAGAGTAACATATCAGATGAAATATAGACCTGATTCTACTCAAACTGCAACTAAAGAAAGCATCATGTTTTTAGATATTTATGACACAAATTCGTCTCGTTTTTATGCAGAGAACCTATATAAGAGCGATTCAATTAGAAATAGTGGAGCAAACCCCCAATCTTTTTCTATAAATTTTAATAATGCTGTTGTTAAAAACAATAACACTTTAAAAAAATATTATCGTTTACTCGTAGATGTTTACGAAGTAACAACTGAAGTACCTCAGTTAGAGTGGAAAATAGCTTCAGGTAAAAAAAAGATAGGAGAATATGAATGCCAGGAAGCAACATTGAAATATAAAAACAGACAATGGACAGCTTGGTTTACGCAAGATATCCCTATTTCTGAAGGTCCTTTTTTATTTAAAGGGTTACCGGGTTTAATTATTTGGATGTATGATGATAAAGGTAACTATGACTTTTTTTTAAATAAATTATTTAAAAGCTTTTTTGACCCATATGATGGAGTCAATTTCAGAAATCATAATATTATAAAGGTTAATGGGGATCAACTTAATAAAATATATTTAAATAATTATCTTGATCCTTACAAAGAAGCCAAAATGGGGAAAATAAAAATGAATTTTGTTGATGAGAAAGGGAATGAAGTTAAAAATGTTAATTGGAACGAATTAGCGAAAAATAAACAGGAAGTAATAAAACAAAATAATAACCCTATTGAGCTGTCAGATGCCGTAAAATATCCATAGGATTGCTTTATACTAATTATGGGGAAAGTTTCATATTATGTCATTTTTGAAATCCTGTAAATAGACAGTGTTTTAAATTGTCTAAAAACACAAATTTTTCCCGAATGTATGTTGAGAGAATTTATAAATATAATTCTCCTCAACATACATGAGTAGAGTATTGTAAGAAATTAAAAAGAGCAGAAAATGGTGGTGGGGTAAACTTCCCTGTTTTTGAAGACTTTCCCTTTTTCAAACAGTTAATAAATATAAAATATATTCGGTAAAAAAATTATCGGGATAAATTGGGAATATTAAAAAAAATTGGATTGTAAAAACCTTATAAATACAGTTCAAAAAATACAAAATTTGATCTTTTAATTTTTTTTTAAGCTTTATTTAAGTCTCGTTTAATTTTTATTGTTAAATGGGTTAATTGATTAATCTGTTTTTAATGAATAACTAATTTTATTATTTATTAAATTATAATATCTCATGCCTATTGTGAATAATTAAGTTTTTGGACCTGTCTGAATCTTAATAAAATTATTCATAACGCAAAATTTTTAAGCGTAAATTTTCTTGTATTGGAAGGTGTTTAGCTGATTTTAGCGATAGTATATCTCTACTTTTTTTAACATTTTTTTTAGATATTTATGAAATTTGTTAAATTTTTAAAATAATAAAAACATATATGATTCAGTTTAAAGTATATAGTAAATATATTATTTTTTTGTGAACAAAAATTGATCTATGGTAATGAAAATGTAAATAATAATTTGTTACATTTGCTTTGAAAAAAAAAGACACCAAATGTTGAATTAAATAAAGTTTTAATACTTTTTAGTTCTATTTTTTTAATATGGGGAATGTTTTCAGGATCAAAGAGTTAAGGTATTTACCTAGATGGCTGGTTTTTTTTATTGATATTTCGATTTTTTCTTTTTCAATTTTAATTTCATATCTGTTTTTAAAAAACCTTCAGGTAAAGATTAATTTTATTGAATATTTCAATGAAAAGGTTTTTGTTATTATCGCAGTCAATGTTTTCTTTATGTTTTTATTCAAAACATATGCAGGAATTATACGGTATTCTACCTTTTTTGATTTTTTCAAAATTGTATGGGCTTCAGGCAGCACGCTTATTGTTTTGCTGGGGTTGAATTTTATATCAGAATTTATACTGGGAAAAGCGGTATATCTGTATCCTGTTCTTTTTTTATTTTTCTTTATTTCTACTTTTTTGATGTTCTTTTTCAGAATGGTTACCAAACAGCTTTTTAAGTTGCTTATGGATTCCAGGAAAGATTCATCCAAAATAAGAATTGCTGTTATAGGAATAGAAGGTGAATCTGTTTCACTGGCGAATGCTATTATTCATAATCCGGATCATCCTTATCAGCTGGCGGGATTTCTCAGTGCCAGATCAGACTCTAAAAAAGCAATGTTGCTGGGGCATAAAATTTATAATAAAAAGAAGCTTCTTAAAAATGATCATGTGCTACGTCAGTTTGATGCAGTTTTAATCAACGAGACAATGTCCAGACCTAAGATGGAAGAATGGACGGCTTTTGCATTAGACAATGGATGGAAGGTACTCAAAGCACCTAAAGTAAACAAAACGAAGGAAGATGGGATTATCGGGGGAATTCGTCCTCTTCAGATTGAAGATTTGTTAGACCGTACCCCAATAAAAATAGAAAGTGAAGAGGTAAAAGGCCGTCATTTTAATAAAAGTATTTTGGTTACTGGGGGAGCAGGGTCTATCGGAAGCGAAATTGTAAGACAGGTTGCTCAGCTGGGTTCATCACTTATTGTTGTTGTAGATCAGGCAGAATCGCCTTTGCATGAGCTGAAACTTGAATTATTGGATAGATTTCCCAATCAAAAATTCAAATTTGTACTGGCAGATATTTCCAACCTCTACAGACTGGAAAAACTATTTGACGATTACCGGTTTTCAATAGTGTATCATGCAGCAGCTTATAAACACGTTCCTTTAATAGAAGATAATCCACACGAAGCTATTTTTGTAAATATCGGAGGGACTAAAAACCTGGCGTTGCTATCCAGACAATATAATGTTGATCGTTTTGTGATGGTATCTACGGATAAGGCTGTAAACCCTACTAATGTAATGGGAGCTTCAAAAAGAGCTGCTGAGCTTTTTGTGCAGTCTTTGCAAAATACGCCTGATAATACTACCAAATTTATTACAACACGCTTTGGAAATGTACTGGGTTCTAATGGATCTGTCATCCCGCATTTCAGAAAACAAATTGAAAAGGGAGGTCCGGTTACCATTACCCATCCCGATATCATCCGCTATTTTATGACGATTCCTGAGGCTTGTGAATTGGTGCTTCAGGCAGGAACAATGGGAAATGGAGGTGAGATTTATGTTTTTGATATGGGTAAGCCTATTAAAATTCTTGATCTGGCAAAAAGGATGATCAAATTATCAGGATATACACCAAATGTTGATATTGAAATTGACTTTATCGGTTTAAGGCCTGGTGAAAAGTTATATGAGGAACTTTTAACGGATAATTCCACTACTATTCCTACGCATCATGAGAAAATTATGATATCAAAAGATCCGGTAATGGAGTTTGGAGATATAGAAATTTTATGCAAGCAGATTATGAGATCAGCTATAAAAAAAGACGGGTTACAGGTGGTTAAGATTTTAAAGATCATTGTACCGGAATTTATAAGTAACAATTCAGAATTTGAAATATTAGATAAAACACCGGAATATGAAGTATATCAGTGACATAGTGTAATAAACGTGTAAATAATAAAAAAATAAGCAATTATTTTTGCTAAATTACCTTAATCGGAACGGAAATTGCATCGAGAAGAATTAATCTAAAAACCACATAATACATTGAAAATTTTCACGAAAAAGTGAAATTGATATTTGTATTAAAGTATACGTAGCTCGCTTCACTGCAATACAAATACGTATTCTAGAGAAATTGAGCATTAACACCAATAGACTAAAAAAATATATGAAGAGAACTATTATTACGTATCTAGTGCTGTTGTCGGTTATTTTACTATCATGTAAGCCGAAACAGAATATGGTATACATGTCCAAGCATAACATGGAAGAGGAAGTTACCAGAGCGAAATTTCAGGGGCTGCATATTCAGGAAGGAGATGTTCTTCTTATTCTTGTTACTGCACTTGATGAAACAGCTGTAAAACCTTTCAATCTTAATACAGTAAATAAGGTAGGTAGTGAAGGAAATACCGGAATCAATCAATATGTACAGCCAAGTGAATATTTAGTAAATGAAGAAGGGTATATCTCTTTTCCGGTATTGGGAAATGTATACAGCAAAGGAATGACTCAGGTACAGCTTAAACAAGAGCTGGAATCCCGTCTCAAGAGATACCTTACAGATCCTATGGTATCTATTACTCTGAAAAATTTTAACGTAAGCGTTTTAGGGGAAGTGAAAAACCCTGGCCAGAAAGAAAGTGTTTCACAAAAGATTAATGTCTTTCAGGCATTGGGTCTTGCCGGAGATATGACAGATTATGGAGACCGTACGAATGTGAAGCTTATCCGTACAGGAGATGATGGGGTAGACCAGATTGTAAATGTTGACCTTAGCAGATCCGATATTGTGAATTCACCGTACTATTATATGAAGCAAAACGACATATTATATGTACAGCCGGATAAAAATAAACAGGTTCAGGCCAATACTAACCCAAACAGAGCCCTTACCTTCCAGATTATTGGTGCTTTACTAACGGCAGGTACTCTTATTATTGCTTTAACACGATAGATATGCAGCAGATGGAATTTCAGGCAAAACAAGAAAAATTCAATATAAAAAAGACTATTTCTAAATACCTTTACAAATGGCCATGGTTTGTTGCCTCTGTTCTGTTATTTGTAATCGTTGCTTTTATTTACCTTAGGTATAGTGTACCTCAATATCAGTCCAAAACAACCCTTAAATTTGATAAAAAACAAAATGACCTTTCCTCAGCTTTGTCTGACCTTAATAATCTCGGAATTGGTCTTGGGAACGCAGATGAACTGAAAAGTGAAGCAGCAGTAGTGAACTCGAGGCCTATCCTTATACAGGTGGTTGAAAATCTTAACCTCAATGTTGAATATTTCAACACTGGAGAAATTAAAGATTCACAGCTGTTTACCAAAGCTCCTATTACCGCAAAAATATTAGCTTATACTAAAGAAAACTTTGTATCCTCTGCATATACCTTAACTGATATAAAAGGAGACCAGTTTACCCTTCATAGCCAAAAGAAAAAAGATATTGTAGGTAAATTCAATATTCCTGTACAAGTGGATTTTGGAACAGTGATATTTCAAAGAAATTCTTCTGTTGACATTAAATCTGAATATAAGGTTATTTTTTGGAACCCTATTGAAAAGGTAAAAAAACTTGAAAAAACAGTACGGGTAAGTTTACCGGAGGAAAAAGCTATGTTAATGGAAATCAGTCTAATAGGCTCCCTGCCTGAAAAGTCAGAAGCTATTCTTAATGAAGTGACAAAACAGTATAACCTGGATGGTCAGAGAGATAAAAACTTGCAGGCTCAGAATACTCAGGAGTTTATTGATAAAAGACTGGAAGTAATTACAAAAGATCTTTCCGGGGTGGAAAATCAGAAAGAAGATTTCCAAAATCGTAATCATATTGTTGACTTGCAGGCACAGGCTGAGTTGGCTCTTCAGAATACAAGTGATAACACCAAGGCTCTTCTTCTTCAGCAGACGCAGCTTGATCTTCTGAATTCTCTTACTGCAGAAGCTTCAAAAAGTAACAATCAGCTTATGCCATCCAATTTAGGATTAAGCCCTTCGTTGGAGCAATCTATTTCCCAGTATAATTCACTTCTCATCAGTAGAAATAAAACCCTTAAACAGGCAACCAATGAAAACCCTGCAGTAATAGAAATGAACAGGGAGATTGCTGCTTTAAAAGATATAATCCGGGACAATATTCGCGAGCAGAAGGTAAGTGTACAGGCGGGTATCTCCCAATTGCAGAATCAGATTACCACAAGCAAGAGTGCTATAGAAAAGGTTCCCGGTCAATCCAAAATTTACAGAGGAATAGAACGCCAGCAGAACCTTAAAGAGCAGCTGTTTTTATTTCTTCTGCAAAAAAGAGAGGAAAATGCCATCAATTTATCAGTAAATGTACCGAAGGCTAAAATTGTGAATCCTGCGTTTACTGAGGAAATTCCGGTTTTCCCTAAGAAAAATATTATTCTGTTAGGGGCATTTTTTCTGGGATTATTAGTTCCTTTTGCTATTTTCTATTTATTGTTCAGCTTGGATGATAAGATTTATTCGAGAGATGATATTAAGGAGCGTTCCGGACTAGGGGTACTGGTTGATATACCTTCGCTTAAAGATAACGAAAACCATTTAGTACAGAAGAATGACTTTACAGAGTTGGCGGAAGCCTTCAGGGTACTTGTTTCCAATCTTAAATTTGTTTTGCCGGTAAAAGACTCTGCCAAAATAATTATGGTAACCTCATCGGTAAAAGGAGAAGGGAAGACCCTGGTGTCGGTAAATCTGGCCCTTACATTAGCCAATAAAAACGGCAGAAGTCTTCTGATTGGTTCAGATATCCGTAATCCCCAGATTCAGCGATATGACAGTGAACCTACTAAAAGAAAAGGTCTTACAGAGTATTTGTATGATGAGTCAGTGAATGTAGAGGAGCTTATCCATACATCCACCACCAATCCTTTCTGTGATGTTATTTATGCAGGAGCTATTCCTCCTAATCCTCAGGAATTGCTTTCCAATGGAAGGTACCAAAAACTTATTGAGCAGATGGCTTCTCAGTATGCATATATAGTTATAGATTCTGCACCACTTATGTTGGTTTCGGATACCCTTAGTATTGCTGATACTGCTGACGCTACGCTTTATGTAGTAAGATCTGCAGTATCTAAAAATATCCTGATAGATTTTGCAAACGATCTGGTGAAAGACTCTAAACTGACCAATGTATCTTTTGTCGTTAATGATGTTTCTAAACGTGCAGGAGGATATGGATATAATTATAGCTATGGATATGGCTACAGCCAGACCAAGGATAAAAAAAATTGGTTGAAAAAAATTTTTAAATCATAGAAATGTATAAAATTTTAATTACAGGGGGAGCTGGTTTTATTGGTTCTAACTTAACGGAGTATTTTTTAAATAAAGGCTATGATGTGGTCTGCTTAGATAACTTTGCAACAGGGCACCTTCATAATGTTGAGCCTTTTCTTAAAAACCCAAACTATAAGCTCATTGAAGGAGATATACGTGATTTGGAAGTTTGCCGGAAGGCGGTAGAAAAGGTAGATTATATATTACATCAGGCAGCATTAGGTTCTGTTCCAAGATCAATTAAAGATCCTATTACAAGTAATGATGTTAATGTTTCAGGTTTTTTAAATATGCTTGTTGCAGCGCGCGATGCCAATGTGAAACGTTTTGTATATGCTGCTTCATCATCTACATACGGTGATTCTGCATCATTACCCAAAGTGGAAGATGTGATCGGAAAACCATTATCACCATACGCCATTACTAAATATGTAAATGAACTGTATGCTGATGTATTTGGAAAAACTTACGGAATGCAGTGCATCGGGTTAAGGTACTTCAATGTATTTGGAAGAAGACAAGATCCGAACGGGGCTTACGCCGCAGTTATTCCATTATTTGTAAAGCAGCTAATCAATCACGAATCCCCTACAATTAACGGTACAGGAGATTATTCACGTGATTTTACTTATATCGATAATGTTATTCAGATGAATGAACGGGCAATGCTTACAGAGAATCTGGAAGCCGTGAATACGGTTTATAATACAGCAGTAGGAGACCGCACAACATTGAATGATCTGGTGGGATACCTTAAAAAATATCTAAGTGAATTTGATGAGAAAATTGCTGAAGTAGAAATAAACTATGGCCCGAACCGTGTAGGAGATATCCCGCACTCATTAGCATCAGTTGAAAAAGCAGAAAAACTATTAGGATACCAGCCTACCCATACTATAGATAAGGGACTAAAAGAAGCTATCAGCTGGTATTGGGAAAATTTAAAATAAACAACTTTAAATCGAGTCTTTGTGGAAAAACAATATAAAATTGCCGTTATCGGATTAGGATACGTAGGTTTACCTTTAGCACGGTTATTTGCAACCCAATATCCGGTTGTAGGTTTCGATATCAATCAGAAAAGGATTGAGGAATTAAATACAGGGGTAGACAGTACTTTAGAAGTAGAAAACGAAGTATTAAAAGAGATATTAAAAAAAGAAAATCCTTTTGATCAGACAGCTGAGACAGGATTGTACTGCTCTGCAGATATCAAGGATATTCAGGATGCCAACATCTATATTGTGACGGTACCAACACCGGTAGATAAGCATAATCGTCCCGACCTTACACCGCTATATAAATCTTCGGAAACTGTAGCTAAAGTATTGTCGAAAGGAGATATTGTAATCTATGAATCTACCGTATATCCAGGAGTTACAGAGGAAGAATGTATTCCGGTGTTAGAAAAATTTTCCGGATTGAAATTTAATCATGACTTCTTCGCAGGGTATTCACCGGAACGTATCAATCCGGGAGATAAAGAACATACCGTAGAGAAAATTTTAAAGGTTACTTCCGGTTCTACACCTGAAATTGGAAAAATAGTAGATAATTTATATAAATCTGTGATCGTTGCCGGTACCCATTTGGCTCCTACCATTAAGATAGCCGAAGCTGCTAAAGTTATAGAAAACTCACAGAGAGATATTAATATCGCCTTTGTCAATGAACTGGCAAAAATTTTTAACCTTTTAGAGATTGATACCCATGCTGTATTGGAAGCAGCAGGTACCAAATGGAACTTTCTACCCTTCAAACCGGGATTGGTAGGCGGTCACTGCATCGGAGTTGATCCCTATTATCTGGCGCAGAAAGCACAGGAAAATGGATATCACCCTGAAATTATATTAGCAGGACGCCGTCTCAATGATTCTATGGGTCAGTATGTAGCTTCTCAGTTGGTGAAAACTATGATCAAAAAGAAGCTTAATATTAATGGAGCCAGAATTTTAAACCTGGGAATTACATTTAAAGAAAACTGTCCGGATGTACGTAATACCAAAGCGGTAGATGTAATTCAAGGACTTGAAGATTACGCGTTACAGGTAACAACTTACGACCCTTGGGCAAGCGCTGCTGAAGTGGAGCACGAATATGGTTTAAGCATTGTGAACGAAATTCCACAGGAAAAATACGATGGAATTATCCTTACTGTAGCACACGAGCAGTTCAAAGGTCTGAATTTGAAAAATTACTTGAAAGAGGACGGGGTGATCTTTGATGTGAAAGGAATCCTGGAGGAATGTGATTCAAGATTATAGAATACTAAGTACAAAACTGTAGTTAGCTCTTCAGTTTTTGTATAAGACAGTTTATTCCTGTCATTTGAAAAAAATAACATCATTGAATGCCGTTGGCATCTGAGGAAAACCGTTTTGATAGAAACAATTGTAAATGAAACTATGAAGTTGAGTTTAGGAAAAATAAAAATAATATGTTGGTAGCTTCCATAAAATCTAAATTATCCAAATCAGACTTCCTGAAAAAGTTGGTTTTCGGTACTTTTTGGATGACCTTCGGATCACTGATGTCACGGGGATTATTTTCTTTGGCTTCCATTGTGTTGGCAAGGATTTTAACCGTCTCAGAATATGGTGAGTTTGGAATGATAAAGTCAACAATAGATAATTTTCTGATTTTTGCTTCTTTGGGAATAGGCTTAACAGCTACTAAATATATTTCTGAGCTTAAAGATGAAGATAAAAGTGAAGCATCATCCATGCTGGGGGCATCTTTATCATTGGTTGTGGTGTTGAGTACTATTGTAGCTTTGATCATTGTACTGCTCTCCGGATTTATAGCAACCAATTTCCTGAACAACCAGCATTTGCAGGTTCCTTTAATGATTGGTGGTTTTACATTGATTTTTATCTCTCTCAACGGAACACAGATGGGAGCCTTATTAGGCTTTCAGGCTTACAAGAAAAACTCCACCGCTAATATACTTCAAGGGCTGTTCCTGTTTCTGGGTCTAGTTATCGGAGGATATTTTGGAGGAGTTACAGGAGCTTTACTGGGCAATCTGATCGGGATCTTTCTGGTATCTGCAGTATTACAGAAACTGCTGGGCGATGAGAGCAAAAATCAGCAGGTTACAGTGAGTTTTAAAAACTGGAAGAAAAGTGTTAAGAAAATATATAAATTTGCTATACCGGCTTCCCTCAGTACAATTATTGTGGCGCCTACCATTTGGTTTTTAAATACCCTGCTGGTTAACCAGCCCAATGGATATAAAGAACTAGGATTGTATAGTGCCGTTATTATTTTCTCTACAGCCATTCAAATGTTTAATGGGGCAATAAGCAATGTCTTGCTGCCCATGTTTTTATCAAAATCGGAATCCAAAACCCCTAAAAAAGAATTTTTCAATTATTTCGGATCGTGGATTATTTCAATTATAATCTCTATTCCGTTTATATTATTTCCGGAGATCGCATCGGCTGTTTTAGGTAAAAAATTTGATATCCATCAGATTGTCCCGATTTTGGGAATGTCTATTATCACTACACTTATTATTACAAATAGAGCCGGTATTTCAAGAGACCTTATCATTAAGAATAAAATGTGGCTTAGTGTATTCAGTATGGGGCAGTGGGCCGTTACCAACCTTATTATTTTCTATTTTTTGAGACAATATGGAGCGTTGGGTTTTGCTTTTTCATATATGATTTCTTATATCATTAATTACATCATTTTTGTACCCTTTTTTATTTACAAAAAATTATCTCCACCGGTCATATTCTACAGCAAATGGAATATACTATTATGGTTATTGCTGATAGGCCTGGTATTTATAAATGTTCAGTTGTATAGTTTATTGCTGATCAGAGTAATCGCTTCTGTCTTCTTAGTTGCTTTAATCTTATTCTCAATTTTTAAACTTTATAAAGAATGTTTGCAAAAATTATAAAATTATACTGGCGGTTAACCTGTGCCAAAATGGTAAAAGGAATAAAAGAAAGAGGGGAGAATGCCGTTGTTTCTTATCCTGTTACCATTACAAAACCGGAGAAACTGCACTTGGGAAACAATGTGTATATCGGTCCTGAGGCATGGATATCCACCTATGGTAAAGTTACCATAATGGATGGTACCATCATAGGACCAAGATTAAAAATCTATACGGGTAACCATAACTATGATAGCGATACGCTGATACCTTATGATGAAGTTACAATTGCAAAAAATGTGGTCATACAGGAAAATGTGTGGATTGGCGGTGATGTTACCATTTTACCGGGAATTACAATAGAAGAGGGAGCCATTATTGGAGCCTCCACAGTAGTTACAAAAGATGTTCCCAAAGGAGCAATTGTAGGAGGTAATCCGGGAAAGATTTTGAAGTATAGAGATCTGGAAAAGTATGATATGCTGAAAAAGCAGGATAAGATTTATCTGAGAGAAAAAATGAAAACGAACTTAAAGATGGTAGTCAGAAATTATGAAAGCAATATTTAGTGGATATTACGGGGCGAAAAATTCTGGAGATGATGCTTTTGTAGAAGTTTCAGCATGGGGAAGCCGAAAGTATTGGCAATCTACAGAACAGTTGTTTTTTGCAGGGGAGCTGCCACAGATCTCAACGCCGGCGGAACATTATTTTGCCCACAAGAATTACTTAAACTTTGGCAAGGCCGTAAAAGATATTGTGTTAAGTGATGTTTTTGTTTCAGCTGGAGGATCAACCTTTCATTCAGCATTGAAAAAAACAGATCTGAGAACCTATGCAAAATTGAAGAAAAGCCTGGGATGTAAAGGAAAAACAGGCGCTATAGGAATCTCCTTAGGTCCATTTGTAAATAAAGGGGCGGAAGAAGATACTAAAGAATATTTAAAAACACTGGATTTCCTGGCATTAAGAGATGATAAATCGTATGAGCAGGCGCTGAGCTATAATTTACCTTATCAGCCTGTAAGAGCTTTTGATTTAGCAGCCCTTCTTCCTGAGATTTATAATTTCGACCCGCGTACAAAAGAAATTTCCGAAGAACGGCCTATTGTAGGAATTAGTGTTTGTAACTATGAATCGTATACTAATGGAGATATTAGTAAAGAATTAAAGAGAAATGAATTTATATTAAATTTAATTCAACAATTAAAGAAACATAACAATATTATGTTCCGTTTTTTCGTTTTTAATGGAAACTCTTCAATGGGTGACGAAAAGCTCACCCTGGAAATGATAGGGAATCTTAATAAAGATGGAAAACTACAATACGAGATTGTTCCCTATCAGCCAAAAGTTCAGGACACTTTTGATCGAATTGCCGAATGCAGTGTAGTTATTTCAACAAGACTACATGCAAGTATTTTTGCGTGCTATAGCAATACACCTTTCTTTTTATTGGAATATCACCGCAAGTGTACCGATTTCCTGAATGATGTAGGCCAGGCGCAATGCTACAGGCTACTGGATGGAAATGCGGATGCAGAATTGATTGTTACCGAAATTGAGAAAATTATATTTAAAAAACAAATCCTTGTACCGGGTAATATTAAAGAAACAATACAAAGAGCCCGTTTAAATTTTACGGCAACTTATTAACATGATTAGTGTAATAATACCATTATATAACAAGGAGAAAAGTATTCTGGATACCGTGTATTCAGTTTTGAATCAAACATATAAGGATTTTGAATTGCTTATTATCAATGATGGCTCAAAAGATAACAGTTTGAAAGTGGTACAAAGCATATCGGATCCCAGAGTGGTTATCGTAGACAAACCTAATGGCGGGGTTTCATCTGCAAGAAATGCAGGGATAATGAATGCTAAGAATGAATATTTAGCTTTTTTAGATGGGGATGATATATGGCATCCGGAACACCTGGAGATTTTATCCACTTCCCTTTCTCAGTTAGATAATGAGACAGTAGGAGGGGTTGGAACTTCTTTTTACAAATCGAATGTTAAAGAATTTGATGAGTCAAAATTTAAAGAGAAAAAGCCTGAGATGATAAAAGATTATTTTGATTTTATGTCTTCACCAGCTTCTCGCTTTAACTCATCAACATTATTAGTTAAAAAGACAAAAGTTCTTAAGACAGGCCTGTTTGATGAAAATCTTAGCTATGGTGAGGATGTGGAATTTTGGTATAGACTGTTTTCTGATTATGCATTAATCTATAACAGAACTATTACAACCATCTACTTTGTGGGAGCAGAAAACAGAAGTGCACACTATGTGATGCCATTGCATAAAAGATTTCATCTGTTTGATTATAAAAATAAAACTACCTCTGAAAAAAAATATCTGGATAAGCTGGTAGCCTTAATTCTGGTTGACTATTTCAGCCAAAAGGCTTATAAACAGGTTTTAATTATTGCCAAAATGTATTTTGGAAGATTATTGGGGGCATTGGGTTATCTATTTAACATAATAAAAAAGAAAATGAAATGAAGAAGCTTTTAATAATATCGCTGATTTTTACATGTACCTTATTTATTTTCGGTCAGACTAAATACCTGGACTTAACGACGGTTTTGCCCAAAGGATATGTGAAAAATGCAACGGTAGACTACACACTGGTTCTGCAGAAAGCAATCAATGACAACGGTGATGTTTTATTTCCTGATTTTCCCATACTGATTAATGATAGTGGGCTAAAATTAAAAAGTGACTGTACATATAAATTTCAGGCTAATTCCAAATTGGTCCTTAAGACATCAGCAAAACCGGGATACAGTCTTCTGGATTGTAACGGTAAGGAAAATATTACCATTCTTAACCCTGTATTGGTGGGAGATAAAAAAACACACGTAGGTACAAAAGGGGAGTGGGGCTTTGGGATAAGCATACGGGGAGCTAAAAATATCAGAGTAGAGAATGCTAAGATTTATGATTGTTTCGGTGACGGCATCTATATCGGACAGCTGAACAATAAAATTTCAGATCAGATTGTGATTCTAAATTCATTGGTATCAAACAGCAGAAGAAACGGTCTCTCTATAACATCAGGAACCAATATCAAAATCTCCAACAGTAAGTTTCTGAATTCTTCAGGTAAAGGACCTTCCAGCGGAATAGATATAGAGCCTAATAGCGCTAAGGATGAACTGAAAGGAATTGTTCTTGAAAATGTTTTTACAGGAGGTAATGAAAACTGGGGATTACTGCTTAATCTCGTTAATCTCAGAAAAGATAACTCCCTGAATAAGGAAATCTCAATAACTATTAATAATTTTTCGGATAGCAAGTCAAAATATGGAATGTCTTTCTGGTTAAACAGAAAAAACAATTACTCGAAAAATATCAGCGGAAATATCGTCCTGAATAATGTAAGTCTTTATAATAATACTGCAGAACCTATCAAATATTATGATACTAATGATAATACCATTAATCTATCTGTCAATAATCTGTCGGTAGATTCTAAAAGCTATGATAAACTGGAAAGTAGTATTCAAAGTTATAAGAAAGACCAGAGAATACAATTTAAACAACTGAAATCTAAATAATTAATGCAGATTTATAAAAAACAAATACATTTTAATGCTCTAAGCGTATTGATGGTTGTCACGGCATTCCTGCTTTTCGTGTTTCCCAATTCGTTTAGACCCGTTAAGCTTGTTTTGTTACTGTTGATTTTTCTGGTAGGGCTCACTAAGGTGCAGACCATTGAAAAAGTGGTTATTTTCTCTGTGATCTTAAGTATGATCGTCACGATTATTTATCTGATGGTTGGTATCCATCAGTCTCTGAACCCTTCAGAAGCACTTAGCCAGGTCTTAATTGTATATATTTTTACTCCTATTTTATGGGTGGTTATCTTAAACTATTGCTTTGAAAAATTTAAGGTGGAAACCATCGTAAAGTACCTCAATATCTATATGGTACTGGGAGCTGTTTCTGTATTTGTGGCAATTTGGTTATTTATGAATGGAAAGAGACAGATTCTGGAACTTATTATTGAAGATCCCAATATGACATTTACCAAAAAAGGAATTGTTGAAATGAAACTGTTCGTTTATGGATCTCTCATATTTTTTATTCCTGCTTTCTTACAGTTAGAAAAAGTATTCAAAAGGAAAGCCATTTATTTTGTTGTCATCCTTACGGTTGTAATCGCTGCAATAGTATCAGGAAGATCGGCATTGCTGCTCAGTGTGTTTGTAGGACTGTTTTTTTATGTGGTTACCAACTCTTCCGTAAAGCTGATTAGATATTTTATTATCGGTTTGCTGCTTACCGTTGTGCTGATTTTTATTTTGAACAGCTATGGCGTAAACGTATTGAATGTATTGGAAGGATTTTATGTTAAAATTTTTGAAGGCGGAGATAAGGCAAGATCAGAACAGACAATGGCACTGATAAAAGGAGTCAATAATAATATTTTTGGAGCAGGACATGGGGTAGGAGTAGATTATATAAGAAGTAAAAAATTTCCATGGCGTTACGAGAATGTACCGGTAGCCATTATATACCGGGTGAGCATATTTGGGTTTTTAATTTATTCTATTCCTTTTTTATACTCAGTATATAAATATGTATCCATAAAAATTAAAAATCCATATGATCATTACATGTTAGCGGGTATTGTTTCTATGCTGATAGCCACTTTTACAAACCCCTATCTGGAGTCTTTCGAGTTTAATATATTTTATGTTTTACCCTTCATTTATTTTGTAAAAAGAGATAAAGATTTTCAATGAAAAAAATACTGTTTTTTACTAAATACTCCGCTATGGGAGCGAGCAGCAGGCTGAGAAGTTTTCAATTTTTCCCCTCTTTAGAGGAAAAGAAATATACCGTACATCATTCTTCTCTGTTGGGAGATAAGTATTTATCAGCGCTGTACAGGAATGAAAAGACCAAGATTATTTATCTATTTCTAGGGTACCTAAAGAGAATGTATGCTCTTTTATCCGTGAAAAAATATGATATCGTTGTTATAGAAAAAGAATTGTTTCCCTATTTACCTGCGTGGGCTGAAACAAGATTGAAAAAAGCAGGGGTTGATTATTTCGTAGATTATGATGATGCTATATTTCATAACTACGATCTGAGTGGTAACAGATTTATAAAAAAGTATTTGTCTGATAAGATTGATCGGGTAATGAAAAACAGCAGATGTGTATTTGCCGGCAATTCTTATCTGGCAAAGAGAGCAGAAATGGCAAAAGCACCCCGAATAATGATGTTGCCTACTGTTATAGATGCTAAAAAATACTATAAGATCAATAATAAAGATGATCAATACTTTACACTGGGATGGATAGGCTCTCCGTCTACTTATAAATACATTGAAGAGTTATTTCCGGTATTTTATAAGCTGAAAAAAGATTTTCCCAATTTTCGCGTCAATATCATCGGGGCAAAACAAACGGAAGAGACTAAAGATTTTATACACTTTATTCCGTGGACAGAAGAATCTGAAGTAGAAGAGATTAATAAATTCGATTTAGGGATTATGCCTCTTCATGAAACCCCTTGGGAACTGGGTAAATGTTCATACAAACTGATCCAGTATATGGGATGTAGCGTTGCGGTGCTGGCTTCCCCGGTAGGGATGAATACCGATATCGTTATTCCGGGTTATAATGGGGAGCTGGTGAAAGATAAAGATTGGTATTCCGGTATTAAGAAATATATAGAACATAAAGATAAAACAGTCACTCAGGGAAAGAAAGGAAGAGTACTGATTGAGTCCAAATATAACAGGGAACATAATATAAATAAAATACTGACTGAATTTGAAAACTAAACTGATACGCATAACAACAGTACCGATTTCTTTAAAGGTTTTATTAAAGGGACAACATCGATTTATGTCAGAATATTTTGACGTAAAAGGAGTTTCGTCGTCCGGAAAGGAACTGGATGAAGTGAAAAATGATGAAGGAATAGAAGTAATAGCCATTGATATGTCCCGTCAGATCACCCCCATTAAAGATATTAAATCTCTATGGAGTACTTATAAGCTTTTAAAAAAGGAGAAACCGAATATTGTTCATACTCATACACCTAAAGCAGGTATTGTAGGAATGCTGGCTGCAAAATTGGCAGGTGTTCCCCACCGTTTACATACGGTAGCTGGTTTGCCTTTGATGGAAGCAACGGGAACAAAGCGTAAAGTGCTGGACTTTGTAGAAAGACTGACCTATTCCTCTGCTACAATGGTGTATCCCAATTCAAAAGGATTATATGAATTTATCGTACAAAATAAGTATACAGATCAGTACAAATTAAAAGTAATAGGAAATGGCTCTTCGAACGGAATTGATACCACATTCTTTTCACCTGAACAAATTAGTGATACACAGAAAGAGCTTTTAAAAAAAGAATTAAATATAGAGGATACAGATTTCATATTTGTATTTGTAGGACGTTTGGTAGGAGACAAGGGAATCAATGAGTTGATCACAGCTTTTTCTGGTGTAAGCAGAAATGCAGGATCCCGGTACCGGGCCAAATTATTATTGGTTGGTCCACTGGAGCAGGAACTCGATCCATTGCATCCGGATACTTTAAAAGAAATTGAGAATAATAAGGATATTATATCTGTCGGTTTTCAGAAAGATGTGCGCCCTTATTTTGCGATTGCTGATGTATTGACATTTCCAAGTTACCGTGAAGGGTTCCCCAATGTAGTGATGCAGGCAGGTGCAATGGAACTGCCAAGTATCGTTTCCAATATCAATGGATGTAACGAAATTATTATTGAAGATCAGAATGGCATCATAGTTCCTGTAAAAAATAATGGAAAACTGAAGGGAGCAATGGAGAGAATGATAACGGACAAAGATTATTACCAGCATTTAAAAAAGAATGCACGGTCTATGATTCAGTCCCGTTACGAACAATCAGTAGTATGGAATGCCTTATTAAATGAATATAAAACTCTAATTGAAAAAAAATAATAGCATGTATCAATTTTTTTTTAAAAGGATTATAGATTTTATGATTGCATTGATAGCACTGATTTTGCTGTCTCCTGTTTTTATTATTGTTATGGTCTTACTGTATTTCGCAAATCAGGGAAAACCTTTTTTTGTGCAAACCAGGCCAGGTCTGAATGAAAAGATGTTCAACATCATTAAGTTTAAGACAATGAATGACAAGAAAGATGAAAAAGGTAATTATCTGCCTGATTCGGAACGTTTAACACCCGTGGGAAGTTTTATACGCCAGACTTCCTTAGATGAGCTTCCACAGCTGATCAATGTATTAAAAGGAGACATGGCACTGATAGGTCCAAGACCTCTGCTGCCACAATATTTGTCTCTATATAATGAATCTCAGAAACGCAGACACAATATCCGCCCCGGGATTACAGGGTGGGCACAGGTAAATGGAAGAAATGCTATTTCCTGGACCAAAAAATTTGAACTAGACATTTGGTATATCGATCATTTGTCATTTGCAACAGACTGCAAAGTGGTTATCCTTACATTCAAAAAAGTACTAAAAAAAGAAGGGATAAATCAGGTAGGACAAGCAACAATAGAAGCCTTTAATGGCAGTAATTAATTTTAAAAAGTAGATAGTATGTATTTATACGGAGCAAGTGGCCATGGCAAAGTAGTGGCTGAGGTCGCTGAAGAATGTGGTTATAATATAAAAGCTTACATTGATGAAAATCTGTCTAAGCATAAAATACTAAATTATCCTGTTATTCATGAAATTCCGCCTTTTGATATAGATATATTTATTTCTATAGGCAATAATAAATTACGAAAAAAAATTGTCAGTCAAAATGAGCAGTTCAATTACGTTACACTTATCCACCCAAAATCTATAATCTCTAAAAGATTACAGATAGGGGAAGGTACTATTGTAATGCCTGGTGTTACTATAAATGCGGCTGCAGATATAGGTAGACACTGTATCATCAATACCAATGCTTCCGTTGATCACGATTGCGTTATCGAAGACTTTGTTCACATCTCACCTAATGCGGCACTTGCAGGAAATGTAATTGTAGGGGAAGGGACCCATATAGGAACAGGTGCTAGTGTTATACAAGGTATAGAAATTGGAAAGTGGTGCACCATTGGTGCCGGTGCTGTTATTATTAGCGATGTCCCAGCCGGGTCTACAGTAGTAGGCAATCCCGGTAAAATTATAAAAAGTAGAAGTTTAAAAATCCAGAACAGTAAAAATATGAAATCAAAAATATGGTTATCATCTCCCCATATGGGTGGAAACGAATTAAAGTACGTTAAGGAAGCATTTGATTCAAACTGGGTAGCACCGTTAGGACCAAATGTTGATGGTTTTGAGCAAGATTTGGAAATATTCTTGAGCGAAGATGTAAAAATAGCTGCACTTTCTGCAGGAACAGCTGCTTTACATTTGGCATTAATAGAATGCAATGTTGGCCATGGAGACGAAGTGATATGCCAGTCTATGACATTTTCTGCCTCTGCAAATCCAATTGTCTACCTGGGAGCAAATCCTGTTTTTATAGACTCCGAAAAAGACACCTGGAATATGTGTCCTGTGGCTTTACAGGAAGCCATAGAAGATAGAATTGCAAAAGGTAAAAAACCAAAGGCTATTATTGTCGTTAACCTGTATGGGATGCCGGCAAAAATGGATGAAATCTCAGCAATAGCTAATGAGTACAACATTCCTTTAATTGAAGACGGTGCCGAATCATTGGGGTCCAAATATAAAGGGAAAGCTTGCGGTACTTTTGGACGTTTTGGTATTCTCTCATTCAATGGTAACAAAATTATTACAACTTCCGGAGGAGGTGCCTTAGTCTGTCATAATGATGAAGACAAGGAAAAAACAGTCTTTCTTTCTACGCAGGCCAGAGATAATGCCCCGCATTATCAGCACTCTGAAATTGGATATAATTACAGGATGAGTAATATTAGTGCAGGAGTGGGAAGAGGACAAATGGAAGTTTTAAACGATAGGATAGAAGGCCGTAGAAAAATGCATGATTTTTATTCCGAGATTTGTAAAAATATAGAAGGAGTAAAATTATTTTCAGAACCGAACTCTGATTTTTATAGCAATCATTGGCTGTCTGTTATCACCATTGACGAGACAAAGACTTCAAAAAGCTATGAAGACCTGCGTCTTGCATTTCTAAATGAAAATATAGAATCCCGTCCAATCTGGAAGCCAATGCATTTACAGCCTATATTTAAAGATGCACCTTATTACGGCGGAAAAGTAGCAGAGGACTTGTTCGGAAAGAGCTTATGTCTGCCGTCCGGATCCAATCTCTCAGAAGATGATAAAAAGAGAATTGCAGAAGTAATGCTAGCAGTTTTTTCAAATAAAAAAGAATATTCAGTTTATCATAATTCAATCAGCAAATAGTGCTGTTATCACCAAATACAATTAAAATACAAAACAACACTAATAATTTTATTGGTGTTGTTTTATTTTCTTCAAGACGTTTTATTTTTAATATGAAAATCAGATTAATTCTGAAAAATGGGGACTTCTACGGTCTGGAACTTATTAGAAAAAAATTATAAACCTTTGTGATAGATACTTATGGAAATCCAGTTAAAGCAACTATGCATCAATAAAGAATTCTACGCCCGTCAAGCTTTATGATTTCCTGATTTACCATTTTTTTTATAATCCTTATTACTGTTTCTACCCGCAGACCGGTCAGATCGGCAATCTGCTGGCGGGTAAGCTCTACCGGAAAACAATGTTGACAGTCTCCGTCATAGTAACTCTTCAGATACTCCATTAAGCCCTGTAAACGGTGAATAGGATTTTGAGAAGCCATATTCCGAACCATTAAACTGTTATAGTATAACCTTTGTGACAGACAGGCATTCATTTCTAAAGACAGATCAGGATATTTTTGCAGCATTTCAATGAAACTGGCCTTGGGCATCCTAATAATCTCTACAGCCTCTAAGCTTACCGCATTAGTAGGGTAGGGCCTGTCAATAAATAAAAGCGGATCTCCAAAACTTTGATTTTTACCCAGAATATTCTGGATGAATTCTTTTCCGTCATCATTAAATGTATTCAGCTTTACCTTGCCGCTTATTACCTGAAAATAATACAGTGAATGGTCTCCTTCTTTGAAAATAAACTCTTTTGCCTTATATCTTATACTTTCACCCCCAAATGAATAAAGAATATTCTCATCAATATTCATACAACTTATCGTTTTTTTCATAACCTAATGTATTAATCTTATCCTATATTTTATAGCTTAAAGGAGAAAAGCTTCCGAAAAACGGGAGCCTGTACAATTTTCAAAAGTATGAAGTTAGTTTGTTCTTTATAGATATGCAACCTATTTTTTTCTTTCAGCAGAAATTTATATGGAGTGATGAGCAGTACCCTATAAAATAAAGACACAGATCATCCTCCTTCTTTATAATTTATAAAGGTTACGGTCTGCAAAGTAGACCAGGAATGAGGTAGTGATGAGTGGCACGAGCGAGAAGCCCGCGCCAGAGAGGTGAATTTAATTAAGCTGATAATTAGATATCACTAAGCTCAAAATAAAATGTACATAATCCTGCTCAGCATCTTTTCTGTTGATCAGTTTGTTTTTATATTCGTAAGAGCTCAGCCTTCCTGTTAATTGCTGATAAGTTTCAAACTGATCACCTTTAATTTTTATTCTTACATTACCGTCTCTTCTTTTAATCAGATCGTCATCTAACGTTCTCACTTTAAATAAAGCTTCACATAACGTTGGACGGGATTGCATAGATCCAATATATCTTTCTACAATATTAACTTTGAACGAATCAAATATGATCGTATTAAAAACAATTTTAGAGTTAGGCTTCTGCGTATTAAGCTCAAGCTTATAATTCATTAATTTAAATTTTGGTAAATATAAGGTTAATTATGCCAAAAACCAGTACCATTTTAATAGATCGTTCCCATTATAACGATTGAATTTTATTAATTTTATAATAAAGAGACTCATGAAGAATGGAGTTTTTGTTCACAATGTGTTGACTTTTTCCAGCAAATACAACATAGAATAAGTTGATTCTAAGTATCCTGAGAAGAATAAAGCAGAGGTTTTGTATGATGATCCTATAAAATTATTGTTTTAGAAAAAAGTGATAAGCAAAAAGCCCGGAAATTTTTTCTATTCTTTTATTTTTTTCCTGATAGGCATTTACGTAAATTTATTCTCTTTAAAACAGAATTTATATTAATATCAATACAATGGAGAGATATAATTATGGAATGATCGGCCTTGGAGTAATGGGTCGTAATCTTCTTTATAATATTGCAGATAATGGTTTTTCAATCGCAGGATTCGATCTTGATGATTTAAAAATAAAGGAATTACAGGAGGGTGCTTCTTCACAAATGAAAGTAAAAGGTACAGGAACGTTAGAAGAATTTGTAGCTTCACTGGAAATACCCCGAAAGATTATTCTTATGGTTCCTGCAGGTAAACCCGTAGATGCAGTATTAGAAAATATTACACCCCTTTTAAGCAAAGGAGATATTGTTATTGATGCAGGGAATTCATACTTTAAAGATACCAATAGACGTGTGGAAGATTTAGCTTCAAAAAATCTGCACTTTATGGGAATGGGAGTTTCAGGTGGAGAAAAGGGCGCCAGAACAGGCCCCAGTATTATGCCGGGAGGAGATCTGGAAGCATTTACCCATCTTCAGCCCATGCTTGAAGCCATTGCTGCAAAAGTGGATAACGAAGCCTGTACAGCATATATGGGAAAAGGCTCTGCCGGAAACTATGTGAAAATGGTGCACAACGGAATTGAATATGCCATTATGCAGCTTATCAGCGAAGCATATGATCTTCTAAAAAGAGGAGCGGGATTAAATAACGATCAGCTCTACGAAGTTTTCAAAGAATGGAATAATGGAGAAATGAATTCTTTTTTGATTGAAATCACGAGAGATATTTTTAAGCAGAAAGATACATTAACCGACAGCTTTCTTGTAGATCAGATTTTAGATAAAGCCGGAGCTAAAGGAACTGGAAAATGGACTTCTGAACAAGCTATGGAAATTGGGGTTTCTATCCCAACCATTGATATCGCAGTAACATCAAGAATTTTATCAGCCTATAAAGAAGAGAGGATCCAGGCTTCCCAACTCTATACTGAAAAAGAAATTACAGCTCCGGAAGATAATAAGGTATTCATTCAGGAAGTGGGAGATGCTCTTTTCCTGGCCACATTAATAAGCTATGCACAAGGTTTGGCTTTGCTGGTGAAAGCATCCGAAGAGTATAGCTTTCAGATTCCGCTGAAGGATGTTGTAAAAATATGGCGGGGAGGATGTATTATCCGTTCGGTATTGCTGGAGAAATTCTATGCTGCATATACCAAAGACCCTAACCTTTCAAATATTCTACTAGATCACGATATTGCTCTTCTTGTTAAATCGAAACTTAAGGCATTAAGAAAAACAGCAGGATATGCTGCTGAAAACGGAATTTCAAGTTTAGGAATTCAGACGGCTTTAGGATATTTCGATGCCTATACCACAGATTCTTTACCGGTAAATCTTATCCAGGCCCAACGTGATTATTTTGGTGCACATACCTACCAGCGAGTAGACAGAGAAGGTGTTTTTCATACGGTATGGAACAGTGCAAACAATTAAAATTCGGAAAAATGAATGAAAATAAAATCTTGCAGCCAACTACAATCATTATTTTTGGTGCTACAGGAGATCTGGCGAAAAGAAAACTTTTTCCGGCGTTTTATAATTTATATATCGATGGCAGAATGCCTAAAGGTTTTAATATTGTTGCATTAGGAAGAGCAGATAATACCGACGAATATTTTAGAAACTATGTTAAAGAAAATCTGGAGAAATTCTCCAGAAAAAAAATAACTTCCGAAGATTGGGCAGGTTTTCAAGCCCATATTACTTACTTTCAGCATCAGCTGGATCAGGAAAGCTCGTATCAGGATCTTCATCAGAAATTAAAAGATTTTGATACTGTTTACGGAATAAGAGCCAACAGGCTGTTTTATTTATCCATTGGCCCGAATTTCATTTCTACGATTTCTAACCATATTAAAAATACAGCTTTAGCTTCTGATGCTAAAAAAGACCGGATTATTATTGAAAAACCCTTTGGACATGATAAACAATCCGCAATTGAGCTCAACAGCCTGCTTGCGCAAACATTCGAAGAAGAGCAGATCTACCGTATCGATCATTATTTAGGAAAAGAAACCGTACAGAATATATTGGCATTCAGATTTGGAAATTCTATTTTTGAACCTTTATGGGATCATAAGTATATAGAATCTGTACAGATTACAGTGGCTGAAGAAGTAGGAGTAGAAACAAGAGGGGCTTTTTATGAGCAGACCGGTGCCCTGAAAGATATGATTCAAAACCACTTATTACAGATTCTCTGTATGGTGGCCATAGAACCACCGGCTTCTTTACAGTCGGGTGAGATTAGAGACCGGAAAGTAGATGTTTTGAAATCTATACGCAGGATCTCCCCGGATCAGGTAGATCATTATGCAGTAAGAGGACAATATGCAAAAAGTACAATCAACGGAACTGAGGCAAAAGGCTATCGCCAGGAAGATGGAATTGCTGCAGATTCCAATACAGAAACTTTTGCCGCTATAAAATTTTATCTCGATAATGAAAGATGGCAAGATGTTCCTTTCTATGTCCGTACCGGAAAAAAAATGAAAGAGAAACACTCTTATATTACCATTCAGTTTAAGCCTCTTCCACATTCTACTTTTTCAGGAAGTCACCTTTTGTCGGCAAACAGGCTCATTATTAATATTCAGCCAATGATGGATATCAGACTGCAGTTTATGACCAAAAAGCCGGGGCTGTCACTGGTTCTACAGCCGGTAGAAATGATCTTTGATTACTTTGCCTGCCAGGAAGATACTCCCGAAGCATATGAAACGTTACTATTGGATGCTCTTTTAGGCGATCTTACACTATTTATGCGTTCTGATCAGGTAGAAGAAGCCTGGGATGTTGTAAAAACAATTCAGGAAGCCTGGGAGAATAATAAAGATTCATCCTTTCCAAACTATAGCGCGGGAAGCTGGGGACCGGAAGAGAGTTTTGCATTGGTGGAAAGACAGGGCCACAGCTGGGTATAATACCATATCAATTTAAACAGACGAAAATGAATATTACAGTATTTAATGATTTAGAAAAGCTGTACCGAAAGGCAGCAGATACATTTGTTGATCTTTCAAAAGAATCTATCCGTAAAAATAACCGTTTTACAGTAGCATTAAGCGGAGGCTCTTCTCCAAAAGCGATTTTTAAATTGTTGGCAACCGAAGACTATGCCGGAAAGGTGGAATGGAATAAGATATACTTTTTCTGGGTGGATGAGCGATGGGTTCCTCTTGATGATGAGAAAAGCAATGCACGTATGACGTTTGAGACACTGCTTAATCAGGTTCCTGTTACTAAAAACCACATTTTTCCTATGTATCAGGAAGGAATATTGCCGGAAGATTATGCTAAAGACTATGAGCAACAGATAAAAAGTGTTCTTGGTAATGAAGGCGTTTTTGATTTTATCCTTTTAGGAATGGGAGATGATGGCCATACCGCTTCATTATTTCCAGGTGAAGAAGTTCTTAACGAACATGAAAAGTGGGTTTCTGCCTTTTATCTGAAACCTCAGGAAATGTTTAGGATTACGCTGACTGCACCGTTGATCAACAAAGCCGAAAATATACTGGTTGTAGCATTCGGAGAATCCAAAAAACATGCACTGAATGAAGTATTACAGGGAGAGTATAATCCTAAATTATATCCCCTGCAGCTTATTGATAAAAAAGAAGGCTTTCAGATTTTTACAGATGAAAAAGCAAAAGAAAAGGCTAGTCTATTATAGATTCATTTAAGATTCAGGTTTGGAGAAAGGACAGTTACTTCCCCAAACACTATAAAACAGTACGTACCATTGGATTTCTAATGGTACTGTTTTATTTTGCAGCATTGAATTGATACTTTAAAAATGATAATGTACTGCCTAAAAAAATAGGAAACGTCAACATATGTATAGTTTTTTAATCATCTTCAGTGATACATTTGCTTTCAATAATTCAATACAAAAAATATCATGAAATGTATACTATTTAATTTATCCGCTCTTTGCATAGGGTTTCTGGCCTTTTCACAACATACTAATGATCATAAGGCGTTAAAATCCAATACTATGAATGCTGTTGCTCACAAAAATCCAAAAGCTCTTTTTGATCCGACACCATTTGCTTTTTCTCATTCTACAACCCCTGAAGGGGAAGGGAAATATGTATTTATATCCGGACAAAGCGGAGGCGAAGGCTTGAAACACAGCCTTTCAAAAGATTTTAGAACCCAGGTAAGGGTAGCGCTGAAAAACCTGGAAACAGTACTCGCAGACTATGGACTGCAAACCAAAGATGTTCTTAAAATTACCATATTGATTGTAAACCATGATCAGGAAAAGCTTAAAATCTGGACAGAAGAAATGCATACAGCATGGAAAAACCATGAGTTTCCGGCAAGTACTTTAATTCCGGTTCCTAAGCTGGCACTGGATGATATGCAGATAGAAGTGGAAGCCATTGCCTTTATGAAAAAATAAAACCAATAAACCAGCCTTCTGATCATAAAAAAGGCTTTCAGTCATTCTGAAAGCCTCTTTGTTTATTTTTATATGAAAAATTAATCTTCCATAGCCTCACCGGATTTTCTGTAGATGAAATTTCCATAAATATGTCTTCTTGCAAAACGGCTTGGTGAATCAGCATTCACCATTTTAATATAAGTATTTCTTGGAACACCAATATATTCATACATCTTTCCGTTCAAATGCTGAACCTTCAAAATCTGCTTTTCAAGATAGAAATCCTGAATATTTGATTTTGTTGTCGTTTCAGTATATTCTTCTTTATATTTTTCCTGTGTTTCCGGATTGATACTTACCAAAAAGTGGTAGGCTTCAATCACAGATTTGCTCTTTTCTTCTGCTTCCAGTTTTCCGGCTTCATCATCAATAAACTTATCAGGGTGCGAATCTTTCATCGTATTCCTGTAAATAGTCTTTAATTCTTTTAAAGTAACGGTTTTGTCAACCCCAAGAAGCTTTCTGTGCTCACCAACTCTTTTCATATTTTGAATCCTTATTTTCGGGGTGCAAAATTAAGGAAATAAATTCAAAAAACCGTAAGTTATTCATTATTAATTTATTTCGGCCTGCAAAACGGAGCATTAATTTTCACTATTAAGATGATATAGAGCCTTTCAGCTAGCTTACCGAATCAGTCTTCTACTTTTTATAAAACAAAAACAGCATCATTAGAGTTCTAATGGTGCTGTACACAGTTCATGTTTTTACCTTGGTAAAATGGTGTTCGAAATAATCTACTTTTCAGTATTTGTGTTCAAATGATCATCTGCATTACATCGTAAAACATCTTAGTATGAAGAAATAAACTGCAGAAACCATGTAACGTGAGGATCATTCAGTTTTTAATTTACCTTTTATACAGCTTTTAGGATGACTGCTGTGGTAAAAGGTGGTACTGACTGACCCTTCACGAAAGTTTGGAATATCGTTTTTACAACTTCAATAATTGTTTTAATATATTGAATGGTATTAGTTTGTACAAATATACACAATAAGACACTACAAAGTGTTTAAAATGATAAAAATTTTTCATAAACTTGTATCATTGAATGTTTATCATGGAGAGAAAATCAGCAGCAGGCAGTATCCGGAACAAGGAACGTAGTAAAAAGAAATTTTTGGATGCGGTTGGAAAAATTCTGAAAACAAAGGGATATGCAGCCTTGAAAATCAATGATATTGCTGCTACAGCAGGAGTGGATAAAAAAATGATTTATACCTATTTTGGAGGGATGGATGGCCTGATGGACGAATATATACGTTCGCAGGATTATTGGAGTAATGTGACAACCGACAAAACAATACCTGATTTAACAGACGGAGGAAAGTTACTTACAGAACAATTGTTACTGTCACAATTTGATTATGTATTCGGCAACAAAGAGTTTCAAAAATTATTATTGTGGCGTTTATCAGAACCCAGAAAGTCATTAGCAAAACTCACTGAGAGGCAGGAAGAAAACGGAGAAACTCTGTTTAAACTTGTTGGTGACCCTTATTTCAAAGAACATTCACAGGATTTTCGCGCCGTAATGGCCATTATGGTTTCCGGACTTTATTATTTGAACCTTTATTCTTCCATGAATGGCAGTATTTTTTGTGGTATAGACATCAATACTACGGAAGGACGTGATAAAATCAAAAAAGCAGTCTCTTTTTTAGTAGGGCAAACCTATGACAATATTCAGCAAGATTAAAAACAAGTGTATGGTATTTAATGCTTATTATTACAAACGTCTCAAATAAAACAAAAATGCTGCCTCATTGAAAGCAGCATTTTTTTAATTCCTATTCTACGACAATACTTTCAATGCCTTTTTGCAGAGCCGTTTCCTGAATAACAGGTACAGATAAGCCCTCGGCCCGGACTACAGAAATATCTGTCATTCCCATAAAGCCAAGTGTTTTTTTAAGATAAGGAACCACAAAATCATAGCTCTGTTTTTCACCCTCGGAATAAATTCCACCACTTGAAAAAGCCAGATAAACTTTTTTGTTTTTGATCAATCCCTCAGGCCCGTTTTCATCATACCGAAAAGTTACACCCGCTCTGGCGATGTGATCGAGCCATGACTTTAATGTGGAGGTTATACTGAAATTATACAGAGGAGTTTCAATAACAATGAAGTCCGCTTCCTGAAGTTCCGCAATTACCGTATCCGAAAGTTTAATAATTTCTAATTGTTCAGGAGTACGGTGTTCAGCCGGGGTAAAAAATGCATTGATTTGCTTCTCTTCCAAATGAGGAAAAAGAGGATTGGCCAGATCACGTTTTTTTAAAATAATATCAGGATACCTGGCTTTAATTTTTTCTACCACTGCATTGCCCAGTTTTTTGCTTACTGATGATTCTGTTCTTGGACTTGAAATAATATGAAGTACTTGTTTCATTTTTTTATTTTTTAAAAAATTTGATGTTTCAAAATTATCTATATTTACTAAAAAAAAGATAGCAGTTACCAAAAGGTTAGTAATAACTTTTAGGTTAGTAACCCCAAAAATTAAGTAAAATGGAAGGAGAAAAACTAACATACTCACAGCCTCAATGTACCACCCATATGTCTGCTACCGAAGATGCTTTATACGTCCTTGGCGGGAGATGGACCATACGCGTAATGATCGCCATTTTGGGAGGACACACCCGGTTTAACGAACTGCAGCGAACAATACATGGAATTTCCGCAAGAGTTTTGTCGAGTGAATTGAAAAAGCTGGAGGTTAACCATCTGGTAGAAAGATCGGTTCTTGCCGACAATAAGCCTGTTTTGGTTGAATATATACCTACAGAATACAGTCAGTCATTAAAAGATGTAATTGCTGCTTTAGCAGACTGGGGTGTAAAACATAAAAAGAAAATTACAGCCTGATAAGGGGACCATTCTCTATATTTAATTTTACTTAAATCAATGACAAGATGGTTATATGTGAAAATCTCCTGCTTTCTTATGGAGCCCGGATGGAAAAATACAATGTGGACGACTATATTTTTGAGGAAGGCACAGGGGCTAAATATTATTTGCAGATAAAGACGGGTACTGTAAAGCTGAATACTTTTTTGGAAGATGGAAAAGAGTTTGTACATGGGCTGCCTTTTGATGGGCACTGTATTGGGGAAAGCTATTTATTTACCACGCAACATTATGCTGTAAATGCCATTGCCGTTACCCATTGTGAGATCATTAAGATTTCTAAAAATAAAATTTTAAATATTTTACTGGAAAAGCCAACATTAATGCTGGATCTGAACAGGTATACAGCAGACAGACTGCATTTCAGATATATGATCTCGAGTTTTTTGGCTATTTCTGACCCTATGATCAAGCTTGAGAAACTGTTTGATTATCTTAAAAATTATTTCGGATTTGAAGAGTTCCATTCTTTTCTGATCCCTTATACCAGGCAGCAGATTGCAACTTTAACCGGCCTGAGAGTGGAAACTGTGATTCGGAATGTCAAAAAAATGCAGGAGCAAAACCTTGTTAAGCTTGATAACACCAAGATCTACTATTAATTTTCAAAGCTAATTGAAAAGAACAGTTTCCATATCTATTAAAAAGTAGGGCTCCGGCTCAGTAAGAAGAATATTATTTTAATATTAAAACAGGCTGATGGGTATTTTGGTAAATTCCTTCAGAAATACTTCTGCTTGCCAAATAGTAAAGGAAACTATGCTTTCCCGGTAATGCAATGATAAGATCAGTTTCATGAGAAGATGCAAAAGTCAGAATTCCTTTGATAATGTTTTCATCATATGAATAATGAATGCTGCTTGGGATCTCGGTAAGATGCTGACGGATATATTCTTCCAGTTCTTTCTTCTTATCATTACTGGTATCCTCGCCTTCATGAGTATTTATATTTAAGAACTGTAAACGGACATCCTGCTTTTGAATAATAGATTTGTGATGAAATAATCGCTCTAATTTTTTAATACCATTGACATCGCAGGGAATAAATATGTTTTTAATAGTAGAATAGCTGTAGCTATTGGGAACAATTAAAGTTTTGACAGGGCTTGTTCTTGCAATGCTTATAATGTTGTCTGAAACATAGCTGCTGGTAGAAGAAGCAGCGTCATCACTTCCCAGAATAATCAGTTCTACAGAAGGATGATTAGTTAAAATCTCATTGATACTTCTGGTAACTGCCCAGTCGCTTAGCACTTTTGAAACTTTTATACCAGGTGCTTTTTCTGTAATAATACTGGCTAACTGATCCAGCAGTGTCTCTGTTCTTTCGAGTAAATTATTGATGTTTTCTCCATTTACAAATGAATGTCCTTCCGCTATATGAAGGAAATCAAATTCAGATTCTCCCGCTGTTTTTAAAAGAATAATATGCTCATATTCGTAATGGCTTGCCCAATCAGCAGCCAGTTTTACTGCATTTTCTGTGGTTGATGTAAAATCAATGGGTACAAGGATTGTTCTCATATTTTATTAATTTAGATCCTGATTATTCGAGGTTTGCCGTCATTTTTCTGACCAGAATAAGGGCTCTGTTGATCTCATCTTTATGAAGGTCACCAGCTGCCTTTCCATAAAGCTCAAGGGCCCACGGATAAATAGCTTCTACGGCCTGCTGCCCTTTGGGCGTAAGAAAAATCTGTTTATTTCTTCGGTCATTTTCATTTTCAACCCGTTCCACTAATTCCCGTTTTACCAGACTGTTGATAAGATAGGTGATACTTGACTTGTCCTTACTTACCAGAGTTCCGATTTCCTGCTGGTTGATGCCGTTATTGCGGGAAAGGAGACCCAAAATCTCAATCAGTTCAAAGGAAAGATCAGAACCATATTCATTAATTTTAGACTGAATCTTTTGTCGCAGCCGACTTTTCATCTCATTCATAGCCAGCCCCAGTTCTAAGGCCAGTTCTGAAATAGGGGTTGATTTTGCAGACATCATTTTTTAGTAAATAATTATACTAAGCCTGGAAAAGATTTTCTCATGACTTTCATAACAAATATACTCAAAATTAGTTTTAATTAAAACTAATTGATCGCAAAAAAAGAGATGATTTTTCTATGACTTTTACATCTTAAATAGCTTGTCTGCTAACGGTGAAAAATCAATACATTTGTTGGAGCTGATCTGAAATCCGGAAGAAAAAAATTAGTAGAAAAAGGAAAAATAAACTGACGCTGCAGCAACTACAGCTTTTAACCTTGGAAAGCAAGGGATACCTGTCTTATTTCTTATTGTAGCAATCATAGGCTGCAGGTTTATTTTTGCAAAAATTCCAATACTTTCTCGGTCATATTTTTTCTTTCTTCGGGTGTTACATCATTATCCATACTGCTGTGATGGATGGGCGTGAATTCTACGACCATTCCATATTTTTCTTTCTCTTTTTCTGAGGGTAAAACTCCTTCATCTGCCGGGTAATCATTGGAACGGAGGGTATAAATTTCGGGTGTTTTTGTTCTTGGTAATGCCATTCTGCGGTTGTCCAGGGCAATTACTTTATGAATGAGTTCCGGATATTCATGAGCAAACAATGACGTCATATCACCACCGTTAGAATGTCCCATTACAACAAGTTGACGGTACTTAAGATCAGGGAATTCTTTTTTCATTGTATTCAGAACAAAAAGGATATTCCGGACACCACGTTCCCAGTTGGGTTTTCTTGTCACCTGAAGTTTTCCATCCATAGCCAGCATTTCATCGGTAGGAAGTTCGTGTTGGATACTGACCACAAAATATCCTTTTGAAGCAAGGAATCCCGTAAGGTAAGAATAGATAAAATAATCACCACCCTTATTTTCGCCCCAGCCATGGCTGAAAATCACAGGGATTCTGTTTGCATTCACTGGATTTGAGGGGCTGTATATCGCAACGGGGATTTTTCGGTGCCTTGATTGATCAAAATAAGTTAAAGTATCGCGTCTGAAACCTGCAGTTGTATCAGAAGATATATTCTTTTTTACCGAACATTGGATGGAAAAAATACTTAATAAAATAAATAAAAATAACCTCATTGGAATTAGTAAATTGGTAAGATCTTTTTGAGGGTAAGGTCGTAATTTCTTGCTGAAATAAAATAGATTAACTGAAAAATTTTAATAGGAATACATTTTGTTGTAAATATGATGAAGTGTAATCTTAAAATTATAAGAATGTCTGCTATTCCTGTCATTGCATTAAAAAGGGTATATGAAGTTTCTTCCCCCTGGGAAGGTTTTTCTGAAAAGTATAGGAAAGAGCTCCATGAAACCAATCTTGGAAAAGACTTTCTGAAACGCCATCGGGACCAGGAAAAAATTACACTGGTGTATGCTGCCAAAGATCAGGAACATTGTCATCCTGTTATTTTAAAGCAATATTTGGAGAGCCTGTAATGAACTGTATTTTATAATCCGGATGATTCTCTAAAAGATTAAAAGTTTTTATAATAGTTCACATATGCTTTTTGAGTTTTCATGCGATAAAAAATAGCCTGTTAACGGGACTTCCTTTGTATATAGGATATTCTATTAACAGGCTAAGAATGTTATTTGATAATAATTAATTATTCACTGACTTGTTTGTTGAGCCATTCCAGGATATCGGCATACACTTGTTCTTTGATATCCTCATTTAATATCTCGTGTCTCATCCCGTCATACAAATTCAATTGTACGTTTTTGAATCCGTCAGTTTTTAAATTGTCTACCGTAGATTGTACACCCTTACTAAATTCTCCCACAGGATCATCAGCACCACTTACAAAAATGAAAGGGAACTCCTGCGAAATAGATTTTGACCAATCTCTGGCAGTTGCAGTTTCCATCAATGAAAAAAGCGTATAGAATGCATTATTGCTGAAGGGTACTCCACACAGTTCGTCAAGCATAAAGGCCTTTCTGTTTTCTTTATTTACACTCAGCCAGTTAGTACCGTAGTCAAATTCTTCATCCTTAAAATGACTGTTGCTTATTTTACCGAATAATTCGGCAATAAGTTCACTGCGGTTATAAGGGGATACAGAACTAAGGAGAGAAAGCAGACCTTTAGCAGGCCCGATAGCCGGGTTTGGACCGCCTGTTCCTATGATGGCTGCTCCCTTGAAACGGGATGATTGTTTTCTCAATAAACATCTCGTAATAAAAGATCCCATTGAGTGTCCTATAATAAAATGAGGAACTTCCGGGTAACTTTTTTCTACAAATTCAGCCATATTTCTGGCATCGCGTATAAGTCGCTTTTCCGGGGCTTTTAAAGTGAAAAATCCCATTTCCTCTTTGCTTTTCGCTGTTTTTCCATGTCCTAAATGGTCATAAGTGAGTACGGCGAAACCCTGATGGGCCAGGTATCTGGCAAAGTCTGCATAACGGCCACTATGCTCCTGCATACCATGAAGAATCAGTATAGTAGCTTTTACTGTTGTTTCAGGTTGATAGAAAGTATAATATAATTCATGGGTTTCATCGCTTACAACACTCGGTAGATAATTTGAAGTTTCTTTCATTTTTTTTAAATTTTTATTATTAATATTTTTTTACATTAAAACCAGAATCCAGCTCCTGCTGTAAATCGGCCTCCATCGCTTCCTGTAAAATAAGTAGCCCGTATGGAAAGTGTTTCCAGAGCACTGATCCATATTCCTCCACCCACAGACTGGTGCCATTTTCGTGAATATTCATCATCCATCCATACACGTCCGTAGTCGTATCCTGCCAATATTCCGAAATCCATAGGAGCGACCCCGTTTTTTACATGTCCAAAGTTCCAACGGATTTCACTGCTTTGAAATAGTGAAGAACGCCCCAAAAATCTATAATTCCTGAACGATCTTAAACCGTTGTTTCCTCCCAGATCTGCGCCCTGGAAAAATTCAAAATTGCTGTTGTTGATATATTTTCCCTGTACCTTTGTTGCAAGTACAAAGCGTCCGTTATTGTCAATACGATGGGCAATATTCAGGAGACCTTCATAAGTCATAAAGTTGCGCTGGGTATCCTCCAGATTTGTTTTCCAGGCTGCCGACAGTGCAAATCCAAATCCCATCGTAGGAAAAGCAGCATTATCACTATGCTCATAACTGAATGTATATTTTGCGCCTGCAAATTTTTGACTGTCAAATATTTGAGGGGCAATTTGATTGGATTGAGCAATAAAACGCTCCGGAGTATATTTAACCTTATAATCTTCATAGCCTAGCTGAATAGTCTGTACAAGGCCCAGGAAACTCTTTTTGGAGAAAGACGGAGTTACCTGTAACTGTTGCATTCTTACTCTGTTATAATCTATATCGAACTGATCTTTATTGTCAACCGTATTATTCCCAAATCCAAAATAATTTTGTGCAAAGTTGGGTGTTGTAAAACGTGCATTTAAATTAAATGCCCATTTACCTATAGCATTAGGGAAATTTCCATTATATATAAGTTCAAGTCCACTTGTAGCGGTCAGATAATTGGCATTAAAAGTATGTTTAGCAGTATAAGGATCACGTTCAAACCCATTTTGGGTATAGCTTATAAGCGCACCAACTTTGGCTCCCTCATCAGGGTTGTAGCTTATGCTGGGATAGCCGGCCCAAAAGTTATAAACGGGTTTTTTATAATCATAGGTATTGATCTCATGCTCATCTGTTATTTTTTTAGCGGTATGCCCTGTAAGATTATAGGTGTTGTTCTGAGATTTAAAATCATATAATTTAATATTTCTTCCATTTTGAACATTATATACATCATGGTTTTGCCCACCAATAATTCTTACTTTTATTCCTGTACTTCCTGTTCCTGAGATATCGAAAATATCATCATCATCCAATCCATAAACCCATATTTCTTTAGTGTCATTTTTAGGATATTCCCGTTGAAAAACAAGCTCTTCACCTTCTTTTTTTACGCGGTATTGTGAAATATGAATTTTATTTTTTTCTTTTTTAATTACAAACCGGTCTTGTTTGTTGGTTCCGTTGAGCAATACTGTTTTTTGTAAAGCTTTATAATAATCGGCAGCATATTGTACCATTTTATCCCTTCTTATTTTAAGGGTTTTCTGGATAAGCTGTATGGTTTCATCCTGTATTTCTTTAGGTAAATTACGGAATGCATCATCAATGACTTTGTCTGAAAGGTTTTGTTGAATATATTCTGCTTCTTTTTTCCAGTCCTGTTCAGTGGCATTTCTTAAAAAAGCAAGGTCCAGAGGATAAGGCTCCCGGTTCATCCATTTTACATCGCGGATGTCTTCTTTGAAGCTTTGCATATGCCGTAAAGGGGGCGTTCTCATGATAAGCTGAAAAATTAGCCCGTCATATTTACTAAATGCCTGGTCACGGTCTTTTGGAATAGGTTTATAAACGTAACGGTCATTTTCTTTGTATTCTGCCCAGCGCCATTGCCCTTCATGCCTGTCCCAGTCGCCAATAAGCATATCGAAAATACGGGCACGGATATAGCTTTGCTCGTCTACAGAATATTTTTCGGATTTTTGAAGGTTTTTCATCATATCCGGGGTATTCATTGTGGAGGTTGCCCCATTAAGCTGCTTCAGATCTTCATCGCTTCCGGACAATCGTTCTTCAATCTGATAGAGCTCATTTCCATATTCATTATTAAACTCACCAAGCGCTTTTTGTTTGGGGATATAATAGAGCTGGGAACTGGAATGAAGAACATTTATTTTTTCAGCAAGGTTTTCAATGGCAAAAGGAGTATATGGGTGTCCCGTGGTATAAAAATCCAGTAGGAATTTTTCTGCAACAGTTCCTTCGAAATCGCTTCCAAAGCTGGAATTTTTAAATGCAACAGCATTAAGGAACCGTATGGCACTTTTTTTTACCCCTCTCATTGCATATTCTTGTTTGTTTTGAGCTATGAGACGTAATGAATTGGACTGGTGCCCTCCACCTGCACGGACAGGAGAAAGCCCGCCTTTTAAAGTGTCTAGTGTCGCTACTTTGGCCTGTATAGGTATGCTATAATATTTTCTATAATGCTCACCCCATAACCAGGTGTATAGCTTGGATTTTTTTGTTAAAGATTCGGGATACACCGAAGTCATTATGGTTTTTGAAAGTTTTTCCGGATATGTTTTTTGAACAGTGGGTTCCTGAGCCTTTTGTAATACCTGAATCTTTGTCAGAAGTTTTTCAGAGTCGTTTTTTGTATTAAAGTAAGATACATTGGCACTGCCGTCCTGATTAATATCCAGAACGGCATATCCGTTTCCGCCAAAAGAAAAATCCTGGGAATGGGTTACTTTCGCAGCGCCATTTTCAGATCCTGCTCCGCTGATAATCTGCCGGACATTTTTTTCTTCCAGATATTGAAGATTATGGTCATGCCCGGATACGAAAATAACATTATTATTGTTTTGTACAATAGATTTGATACGGCTTGTCAGCGCTGCATAATGAGCGTTGTTAGTATCCTGAGGGCTGATACTTGATGTTGAACGGAATACATTGATAAGAGTTCCCAACACAGGTAAAGGAACCTGATTCCCCAGAGGATACAGCTGGTCTTTCCACGAAAAATATCCTGCATGAATGCCTTTGCTGATCAGGGGGTGATGTAATGCTACAACAATAAGATTATTTTGGTTTTTGTTGATCAGATCTTCAAATTCTGCAAAAAAGTCATCCCGGGATTTTATCGTGCAGCCAGCATTGATTTTTGGATTGTTTTCCCAGTTTTCTAAAAACCATTGGCTGTCAATAGTGATTAAAGTAATATTATCCTCTAATTTTACTTTATCAATAGGGCATCCGTTTTTGGGAAGGAATGCTTTTTTATTATCCATGTATTTGGAAACTGCTTTTTCCTGATTTTCTAATCCCTTAACCCCATATTTCCAGTCGTGATTACCGGGAATCACTATTGTCTTTCCTTTGTAATTTTGAGTGATCTTGAGTTGGTTTTCGAGTTGCAGCTTTGCCTCCTTATAGTCTTTGTCATTTTTATCAGGCATACCTTGCGGGTAGATATTATCGCCAAGAAAAAGCAATGTAGAATTGGCTGAAGCATTATTCAGCCTATTTTGTAATTGATCAAGTGTATGTTGATCCCGATTGTTTTGTGTATTTCCTACATTGCCAATAAGAAGAAGCTGATGGGCAACTTTTGATGAATCCTGTGCCGGAACTTCAGCCAAATTTTTTCCTTTCTGAACATTATAGGTAGCACACGATTGAAGTATGATTCCAAGAACAGATATTTTAATGGAAACGGGAACTGTATTTTTAATATTGAAGTACATAATTTTACGAATTAATATGGTTATAACTTTCAATCATTTTATTTAAATCTCTGACTCTTGGATTTAATTTCCTGTATCTGAAATTTAATTTTTAATCTATTTTAATAAGATGAGTGAAATAATAAAACTGATGGCTGAGGTTAAAATGCCAAACATAAAGACGTTGTAGGAAATCCGAAGACGTCTGTATTTTTTACTAAGGACGATTCCTTGTATATAAATATCCTTAATCAGGGTCTGATATAAGTAATGGTCATCTTCCATTACAGAGATCATAGCCTTATGATAGTTATCGAAAGGCATATTATAATAATTTCCAAAAAATATCAGATTTACTTTTTTCTCCTCTAAATCTTTTTGAGTGAATTTTCCGGAAGAAAGGTTGGGACGCGTTGCGAGGAGGGAAAAAAATATGGTAAATATATTGACTGCTAAAATCATATAAGTGGGTATCGTTAAATAGGAACTTTCATCTAATTTTCTAATCAACTGACTGAAAATAATAGATAATATGATAGAATTAACTGTTATGAGAATTTGAGCCTTTTTGTCTGCCATATCAGACATCCTTTGGTTGTTTCCCGATGCTATTCTAAACATGGTTTCTACGCCTTTACTAGGCTTTTCTACTTTTTCTTTTTTAGGAGATGAAAGATGATCTGTTTTATTCTTTTTTAGGAGTTCTTTTACTTGGTTAATGTTATCTTGTTTTCCAGGGGTGTAACTGGAATCTGCATAAGTTGTAAAATAAGAATGAGAAGACATGAGCTTCAGGGTATCAGCCAGCCATTCTTCTTTGGAAATTTTTTTTCCTGATATGTTTTCTCTCTCTTTCTTGAGGTTGTCATTATATACTAAAAAATCGGGTAAGGAAAAATGATGTAAATCTGCATCGCATATTATTTTCTCTTCTCCAGTTTTAGGCTCCTGAGGCATTTTTGTTGAGAGGATACATCTTGTAACAAAATCTTTATCATCATCCGGGACTCCATTTTTGTTTAAAAACTCTTGGGCAATTTCTACACTTACAGCTTCATGGTTTTCTCCTTTAGTTTGAAAATAACCTGTATCGTGAAACCATGCTGCAATAAATAAGAGAGCTTTTGACCTTTCATCATACTGATAATGTACCGCCATTATTTCAGAAGCTGCTGCCACCGAAACGGTATGCTGAAGATTATGGTAAGTAAATTCCGGATGCGGCGTGGATTCAAAAAAATTTGTTACCTCACTTTCAGCCAGAAGACTAAGTTCTTTATAATTTATCATTTGTTGTTATTTGCTATTTTCCAGGTGTATTCTGAATGGTCACTCTTATTGCTTTTAATCCTGATACGCCCTGCATATCTTCAAGATCCAAATCTTCTATTAAAGGCTCAAGAATTTTATTCTTCTGGAGGTATTCAATATGTTTAAGATAATCTTCAATATCCTTTTTGTTATAGTACACTATGGCTATTTTACGGGGCTGTGTCAGCCTTTCATCAGAATTTTTGATAACAGCTTTATCAATTCTTTTTTTGATAATTTCATATCTTACATTATAAGCTCCTTCCACATCAAATCTTTTTTCATCATGACGGAAACTGATGGTAATGGTATTGGGCTGTACAAAAATCAGCTGTGTCGTCTGAATCTTTTTTGGAAGAAGATTTTGACATGACTCTGTAATTATGGTAATATTTACCATTGATATAAGCTGACGAAGTCTGACATTTTTAAGGTAAACATCATTAAAAGGTCTGTCCGGAGCAATAGACTGCCCGATATATATATTGAATTCCACACCGTCTGTCCGGTAGCGGTCAAAATAATAGGGATAGGAATCCTGAAGTTCTTCATTCATCTTATCCAGTACTGAAATGATGTGGGTATTCAATATCAGGAATGTTTCTTCAATGGCAATACTTTGTTGGTGAAAAGCTCCGTCTTCGGCCAGCTCTTTCAGATAAGGAGCTGTTAGATTCTGTATTTCTACATCCTGAATACCTAGCTGTAAAATTAAATCCAGGGATTCTACTGATAAAAAGTAGGTGATCTCTGCATCATCATTAATACTTAAATTATTATCTTCTATTCTCTTAATAAAAACTTCTGCCTGATAAATCATTTCTCCCAACAGATCTATATTTCTGATTTGCCTAAGCGCATTCAAAGTATGGATTAATGCATTCAGCTGGGTGGTATAATCTTCTGTAAGGGCTTTATTTCTTTCAATCGTAGAATTCCGGAAATCTATTGCCCCATAAATAGGATGTATATTATCAAAGTTAATTGCGATAGATGAAGAATTTTCGCCCTTTTTTTCATTTTTTAAATAAGACATTCCTACATTATTGAACTTCCATTCTACAGCTGGCTGAATGGCTGTAAAATGATTCTTAATCGTTTGGTTAAGCTCTCCTAAATATCTGTTAATGATAGAAATGAAGAGGTTTTGTAAAGGAAATGTGAATTCCTGAAAACTGGATATAATGAAGTCTGTTTCTAATCCTAAATTTTCATATAAGATAATAGAAACGCCAATAATTTTTTCCTGATGGAAAATTGGAAGTACGAAAAGGCCGGAGATTGACGTATTGTCAAAAGAATACCAGGTTTCTTCATCGTCTTTTCCATATCTGATTTCGGGATTTTTAATATAGGTGGCTATAAATGCCGTGAAGTCCGAAAATGATGCTCCGTATTTTGTAAGGATTGCATTGAGTACGATATCAAAATCTTTCCAGATCTCTGTATTAAGCTTCCCGTCGATTTCTAAAATAGGAAGGAAAAGAATATCCAGATCGCCTGTCCCGATCATCCTTTTCATAGCCTCTGTCGCCTGAAGAAGAAAATCATTTTCGATGTCCTGGGAAATAAAAAGTCTGCTTAGCTTTTCTTTGGTTATTTTATACGTAATATCTTCAACCCGGAGTACGGAGAAACCACTAAACTTAAGTTTCTGAAGAGGCAGATGTTTCTTCAGAAGCTCTAAAACAGAATGTTTTGAAATGATTTCAGAAGTAATATTCCTAAGATCTGGAAACTCCCCTTTAAAGTCAATGTCTATAAAATCATCATTAATGTCGACCTGGAAATATTGGTCAAAGCCATTTTCACCATGAATATGGACAACCAGTCCAAGATCATTAGAAAGGTTAATATTGTAGATACGTTTTATAATAAAGTTATAGGCCAGTAATTCAAAGACCTCTTTTTTATTGAGCGTTTTATTCTCTTCCCAATTAATAATACTTACCTCCTTTTCAGATTGAAATAACTCCAGCTGCGCTGAAATTGCCGGCGTTCCAAAGATCAGATCATAGGAAAATGGAGAAGATAATCCCCAGGAAAAAGTGTTCTCATCAACAAGTGCCGAATTCATCAATTGATATACAAGAAGATAGAGCTCTTCATATTGAGGAGTATCTTCAGGCTTAATGCTGCAATTGGAATCCGGGAAATGTTTATTGAGCTTTTCTATTGAGCTTTTTATTACTTTCTTGAGTACAGTCTCCTTACTGACAGAGCCCTTTAAATAATTTAAAAAGGGTCTGAAAGAAAATTCAGCTAAATTTTCATGAAGGGCATTATTTTTAGATTTATTCAAAATCATTTTCAAACTTAGGTATTGGAATATTATTTTCTGGTAACAAAAGCATAATCAGTTATCTCCAGGGTTTTATCGTGAAAGCTATTACTTTGGATAACCTCTGAATAAGTGGTTATTCAGTAAATTTCTTATGGATATGATCATAAATATCATATTGAGAACGGACAGGGATGCCATTATTGGAAATAGGTTTATTATCAAGATCTAAATTAATTTCTGTTGCTTTGATATTATCATTCATCTGAATGTTTATTAATTCCAGAATCTCATTTTTTAACTGCGGTGAATAGACAGGGCAGAGTACTTCAATTCTATCATACATGCTGCGGTTCATAATATCTGAAGAGCCTATCAGAATTTTGTTTTCGCCATCATTTTTGAAAATAAAAATTCTGCCGTGTTCCAAATAACGATCCACTATTCGGGTTACTTTTATATTTTCACTTTGTCCCGGTACTCCCGGTACAAGACAGCAGATACTTCTTACAATGAGCTCTACTTTAACTCCAGCCTGTGAGGCTTCATACAGTTTGCTTATGATAATGATTTCCTCAAGGTTATTCACTTTTATAATGATTCCTGAAGGTTTACCTTCCTTGTGGTTCTGGATTTCCTTTTCGATCATTTCCAGGATATAGGGCATCAGGTTAAACTGTCCTACAGCCAAATGATTAAATGATAATTCGTCTGTACTTAAAGGTTTTCTTTTCTTTAATAAAAAATTGAAAAATTGAAAAATCTCATTGGAAATTTCAGGATTCGCTGTAAATAGAATATGGTCTGTATAATAACGCGCTGTAGACTCATTGAAATTTCCTGTGGAAATCAGAGCATATTTTTTCTTATCTCTTTTTATCAGCGCCACTTTTGCATGTACCTTAAGCTTTGGAATACTGGTAATAATATGTACTCCGGCATTTTTCATCTTCCTTAGCCATCTCAGATTGTTTTCTTCGTCAAATCTTGCTTTAAGCTCTACAAATACGGTCACTTTTTTACCCAGTTTGGCAGCGATCATAAGAGCTTCGATAATAACAGAGTTCATGGCTGTCCTGTAAATGGTAATATAAATTTCAGTTACTTTTTCATCGGTTGCCGCTTCCATAAAAAAGTCGATAACTTTATCATAAGATTCATAAGGCGTATGGATCATGAAATCTTGTTTATCGATAAGTTCAAATACAGGGGTTTCACCCGGATGCCTTTCAATTGCCTTCATAGAAGGGTAGGAGGCTTCCTTATCTTCAATTGGAATTAAATTCAGATCTTTTAAGTGATGATAAGCACTACCGGCTACTGCATCTCTAAAAGGAATACTTAATGCATGCAGCAGATTTTGAAGTTTTTTCAGTGGCATATCTTTCTCATACAGAAATCTTGTTGTTTTTCCTTTTTCCCTGTTTTCAAGATATATCTCCAGGTTTTCCAGGATGTCCTCTTCTTTTTCAAAATTGATATTGGCATCACGGGTCACTTTGAAATTCCATATGCTTACTACCATATTTGGAAAATACATTTCCGGTAAAAATTTCTTTAAAATATCATCAATAAAAACAATATGCCTGCGATTGTTGCTATCCGTTTTATAAAACCTTGAGAGCTTATTAGTTGGAATTTTAAGGATATACATATTTTCTTTACCCTCTGCGGAAGTAGTAAAAATAGCCTGATATAAAGAATTACTTTTTATAAGAAACTTATCCTTAAGGGGAAGCGGATATAATTCTATGGCAGGAGCTACAGAATGGGTGAAATATTGTATGAGCCTGCCTTCCATAAATACAGGAATAGGCTTATTATAAATAAGCTCAATATTGTCCTTTTGCAGCTGAGGAAGTATTTTATTGTGCAATATTCTTCCAAAAAATTCCTGCTGATTTACAATTTCTTTATGGATGGTTTTTAATAATGGTTTTTTCTTTCCTACCAATAATTTGGGTATTCTGACTTTGTAAAATTCATCTAAATTGGAAGAAAAAATAGAAAGAAAATTAAGCCGTTCCATTAAAGGCACAGTATCATTTTCTGCTTCAGATAGAACTCTGGCATTGAAAGATAGCCAACTTAAGTCTCTATCTGTAAATAAAGGCGCAATAGTTTTCATTTATCCGTTATTTAATCAGATATTTATTTTAGAATAATACAAGATGGTTACCGTAAGATAGATACCCTCAGGTATTTTGTTACAATGATGACCGTAAGGAATATAAATTGTTTAATAATTTTAATCCTGTTATGGGTATTAAAAGTATTAATAGTGCTGTGATTGGGAGGCATACATTAATTTTTATAAATTTCACATTGTTGTTTTTTAGGATTTATACAGAACCTGTTGTACATCTTTCAATAAAGTATGGAAAAAAAAGGCATTTAAAATGATGTCTATAAGTATAAATTCCTGTTGATATATTGAGATGAATAGAATTAAACTAATCTTTTACTAAATTTAAAAAAGAGAAGATGTACAACGAATATAAAACCGGCATTTTACCAAAACCATTTGCCAGTATATGGGTTCTGTAATTTTTTATTATCTAATCTGATGTCAGAGGATAAGAGGTAGAGTTTTTTACATATTTTCTTGATTTAATATCACAGAGTTGGCTGCACATCTTTTTTATAAATTTTGAAAAAAAGGATTTTTCCTGATAGGTTTATATCTATTACTACGCTATAAGAAAGATGTACAGCAGATTATATACTGACCAAATCTGTCAATATACTTGCCTCTGTAATTTTTTTGAGGTCAGCCATATCAGGGCTTCTTCAAAAATATGGGTTAGAATAATTTGTGGTTACTCCCATTTTGGCTGTGAAGACTTTAACGGTTCCAGCAAATGTTTGTATTTTCCTGGGGTCTTTGTCATTTCAACCTGTTCTGCAACTCCCTGATAGAATCCCATGGGCGTCTGTTCTTTTATAAAGTCTGGCAGAATATAAGCATGCTCGTCATCTGAATTGGCTTTTTCATAAGCATATTTTTGGTCGAAAACTCCCATTCCCAGTTGCCATGCAACGGTTCTGCTTAAAGAAACGCTTACTTTATAAGATCCACCTACTGTAGCACGAAGTTTCAAAGCCTGTAAAATTCCTACTACGGCAAGCCATGCAGCCATATAGTCATTAATAACAGCAATTTGTGGTGTTACCCCCGGAACATCTGTTTTTTTGTACGTACCGCCTAAACTTTCCAGCCAATATGGGCCTGCAAGAGCTCCTGCAGAAACATCGAAGCCTACCCGGTCACTTCCCGGTCCTTCTTCACTATTGAAATAAACAGTAGCAGTAATTAGTCCCGGATGCTTCTTACCTAATTCTCTAAGGTTTAATCCTTTTTTGTTCAAGAATCCACTTCTTCTATTGGAGAAGAAAATATCTGCTGTAGACAAAAGTTCCTGAAAGGCCTTATCGTCTTCTTCATTTTTATCAAAATCCAGACAAGTGGAACGCATTCCCACATTGGATGTAAAATGGAATAGTTCATGTTCATAATCGCCAGAACGCCAAACATTAAGAACATCCGCCCCATGAAGGGCCAGAGCTCTTCCTATTCCACATCCTGCAATGACATGCCCTAATCCCAATGCTTTAATACCACTCAAAGCATCCTCTCCTCCCTTAGGTAAAGGAATTGGGTCTGAATCAGCTACCTTCTCAATTTTGATAACCGGGAGATGTTTAGCAACCTGCTGAAACATGTCGAGCTTCATAAATTCTTCAGGAGATCTTAAAATATATAATGGAATTCCTGCTTTACCTCCTGCCTCTTCAAGATCTGCTGCATTCCATTGCTTCACAGCTTCTGTAATTTTTTCCGGGGTTGGTGCACAACCCAATAGTTTTCCTGCGGCATGTCTTAACGTTGGATAAAGACAAGTAAACTGAATCCACTTATCGTCCTTTGTTTTATAAAACATATTGGGAGCAAGCCCGGTCCCTAGTTCGGAATTGGTATTACCGGGTTTTCCGTTTACCTGTTCTAAAGTTCCTTCAAAGAAGCTTGCAAATCTTCTTAATGCTTTTCTAAGGTCCACATGAATATCCTGTGTTTCCCCGGTTTTAAGTCTCCATATATCTGCAATTTGAGCTGCTTTTGCTGCAAGTGTAATGGCAGACTGTGCACCATAGCGAAGTACACTAGGAATTATTGGGTCTTTACCGTAAAAAGTAAGCTTCCCTCCAAAATCATTTAATGAAGCTCCTACAGTATTTAAAATATACTCAGTCTCCGCATGCAGATCAAATTCATCAGTGGTCAATCTGTTGTTGAGATTGTCCTGAATTATTTTTTCTAAATCTACTTTTATGCTATTTTGATCCATTTTTGTTTTTTTTTTATGCTGTGTAAACAATGTTTTAACCTAGTTTAGAGAAAGCATTCATTAATTCAATCTGCTTCACATCACGCTCTTCTGCCAGCTGTACAAGGCTTTTATTTCCATAATGTTCCTTCACTTGCTCATCCAAAAGTTGAGTTGTTTTTTCATCATAGGATACAGGCTTAGACATTTCATCTTTCCAGATAATCTCCATACCAGGTCCAAGGTGGTGCAGGAAGAATGGGAAACCTCCATCTCCACCACCCAGGTGGAATGAAACGAATGGTCCTCCCACTGCCCAGCGGATTCCCAGTGAAGCGGTCATAATATCATCCAATTCTTTTACATTTACGACTCCATCTGCAACCAGGGATACACATTCTCTGAAAATGGCAGCCTGTAATCTGTTGGCAACAAATCCTGGAGTTTCCTTATGAAGTAATACAGGAACTTTTCCTAATGAATGATAAAAGTCCATGGCTGCTTCTACTCCGGCATCATTGTCTTTTGCTAAAATCTCAACTAAAGGAATCAAATGTGGTGGATTAAACGGGTGACCAATTAACAGGCGGGATGAATTTTTCATTTTTGTACCCTGCTGTGAAATAGTGATCCCTGAGCTTGAAGACAGAAATAAAGAATGTTCTGGTGCATTAGCCTCAATAAGTTGCCATAAATCCTGTTTGAAAGCAGGGTTTTCCGGTCCGTTTTCCTGAACATAATCAGCATTTTTAACTGCAGTAGCAGTATCAGCTACATAGCTCAAATGGCTTTTATAATCTGAATCAATTGTATAACCCAATTTTTTTAAATCAGCAATATTTCCATCCAATTTACCATTAAAGTAATCCTGGATATCCGGTTTAGGGTCACTTATAACGACTTTCATGCCTGCTGCAAGAAATAATGAAGCCCATGAAGCGCCAATCAGACCACCTCCGATTACAGTAATTGTTTTACCTTTTAAATTTAATTTTTGAGGTTGTTTTTTCATTTTTTTTGTATTTGAATTGTTTATAAATATTTACTTGATATTTTCTAAGTGTTATTGGCTAAGTAGCCCTGTTATATAGGAGATAGGGTGTTAGAAACTTTCTAAAGCCTTTTTTCATCCGTGTTTTGAACAAATTTATGGTGGTTCATAAAGCTTTTTATTATCTCAATGTCACTTTTTATTGTTCCATATTCTCTTTTTAGTGACTTAAAAAGCAGCTTTTCATATTGCTCAGTCTAAGATATTTTTGAGACCTAATTTGTATCGGTATTGCATAGGGGATATCCCTACCTGTCTTTTAAAAAATTTACTGAACGACTGTAGATCTGCAAAAGGGAAAGAGTTTGCAATCTCACTAATAGAGAGTTTATTCTTTTTCAATTGTATTTTGGCAATTGAAGCAATAGCATCATTAATGAAATAGCCTGGAGCTTTACCTGTTGTTGTTTTGATAATTTTAATTAAATGTTTAGGGGATACAAAAAGAGAGTCTGCATAAAACTGAAGGCTTCTCTCTTTAAGGCAATTTTCAAAAACCATTTTCTTGAAATTTTCAGTAAAGACAAGGCTTCGCGTATGAGCTTGTAATGCAGTTATTTTTAGTTCTTTATAGAAAATAATAGCTGATTCAAAAACATATGAAATAATCAAATTCCGGATAACCTCAATATGCAGATTGGAATTTACTTTGTCCCGTCTGGAAAGCAGTGAAGTATATAAGTCGATAACTTTATCCATATCTTCATCATTCAATTTAATATCATTCTGGAAATGGACCGAAAAGTGATTAAAAGATTCTAAAAAGAAATAATTATTTGAGCTGTTAACCAGAAAGTCTTTGGTAAATAGAATGGTCCTCGTTTTGAAGTCTTTGCTTTGTGACATTTTCTGGAATGTATGGTTGGGCCCTATAGCCAGAAAAGTTTTTTTATCAATTCTGATGATTTCATCATTTAATTTAATTTCCATCCATCCGCTTATCCCTAAAATCAATGCATAAAAATCTGGCTTGAATATGTCTTTATTTTTAAGTTCAAAAGCAACATTGTCTGAAGAAATATAGTAATCTTCAAAATTCCAATCATGGTCCTCAATATCTTTTATTATTTCAGATAATGTAAGTATGGGAATTTGTTTATCCTGTTCCATGTATGCAGAGATATTGATCATACTTGTTGAACTTATGTAGAGGTCTGCTTTCACCGGATTGATATTGCGCATAATCATGAGTGTTGTATAAAGAGGACAATATTTTCGGAAACCTGACAACTATCTTTTTTGAATATATCTTAGAAATGATACATTCAGAACTTATTTATTTAGTCTACCCTTGGAAAAGTTAGAAAAGGATGTCGTTAAATTTTTTTTTCGTTATTGTGTTTTCCCGTTTTGTTCTCGTTGTTTATATATTCTTCTTTACTTTATAATCTATAATTTATTCAGGTAGGGATTTGTACAATGCCATACAAATACAGTATGACATTTGTTTTACCTATTAAAAAATCAAATTTTAAATAATGATGTGATTATGATCATCAAAATAGTAAAGTAGAACCGTGAAAGAGACTGATTTATCTCCGTCTGTAAGTGAGTAGAGGTTCTACCAATTTTATTTTGATGTTGTAAAAGTAAAGACTATTCTATAATCTGGAGAATAAAAAACCACTGATTAAAGGTGTGTAGTACATGTGTAGTAGGTTGTATTTCTCACTGGTCTCACGGATGAAATTACAATAAAGATTAATTCTTTAGTATTTTGTTTTAGTTAGATGTTTAATAATAGAAAATTTTGCTACCAGAATTTCTTTTTGCTGAATCCGTATACCAAATAAACAAAAGAAGGCATTATGAAAATACTACCCAAAAGAAGAGCTGTTCCCAGGTAGCTTATAGATTTTTCATTGCCACTTGCTACTAAAGATAATCCATCACTATTCTTAATTCTGACAATTACCGGATAAAGACTGTACGTTATGGCTATAAATAATAAGGTAACCTGGCTGCCTGCAATAATCCTCAGAAGATAAGTTTGCTTTTTTATTAACAGGTACCACAACCAGATAAGGGATAATGTACAAAGTATAACACATGTTAAGCTTACAGGATTGCCGATAAGCCATTCTGTAAGAGGAATCTGATTCTGACGTGCTACGATGAACAGTATACCTGCCAATAGAATACACATGATATTCATTTGCTTGGCTTTGTAAATAGCATAATTTTTTTCTTCTATGTTCTCACCCGTTTCTTTAATGATAAAAATGGAAGCGATAAACCCAAAAACGGCAATCGTGTAAAAACCTACCAGAATAGGAAAGAGATCCAGCCAGGGATGTATAAACGCATCCATAAAGTTATTGGCTTGAGGATCTATTTTTCCAGAGACTACACTCCCTGCAATAATTCCAAGAAATAAAGGAGTAACAAGGCAGGAATATACATATATCTTCGAGTATAAGGTCTGCATATTATCCTGTATGGCATCATAATGCCTGAAACCAAATGCCGTACCTCTGGCTATAATACCAAATAGGAGAGCAATTAACGGAATATAAAGATAAGTGGCAGCTGTAGTATATATGTCCGGAAATCCCACAAATAAAATTACGATGACCAGAATAAGCCACATATGATTGGCTTCCCAGATGGGGCCCATTGCCTGATACATTATTTTACCTACCCGGCCTTTAGCCCTCTTTCTGGAGAAAAACTCTACAATTCCGGCACCAAAATCTGCACCTCCCATAATAACATATAAAAGGGTGCTTATCCACAGGAATGCTAATACTATATAAAACATGTGTTTTTTAATTTAAAAGATTAATAAATAAACTTTAATGTGCATCTATTTCTGCATTGCCCACATCATACAGCTTGTCTACCATTTTTACCTGACGGTACAGTAAATAAGCCACCGTAATGCCTAAAAGTACATAGATACCTGAAAATAGATAAAAAGAATACGCTAATCCCGGTATAGGATTTACTGCATCTTTTGTTTTCATAATCCCATATATTATCCATGGTTGTCTGCCCACTTCCGTAACTGTCCATCCTGCTTCAAGAGCTATAAAGCCTGCAGGAATTGCAGCAACAAAAAGTTTCAGGAGCCAGCTTTTTGTCATCCATTCTTCTTTTCGCCAATATGCAAAGAGATAGAGAGCTCCAATAAGCATCATAAACGTTCCCATACCCACCATGATCTGAAAGGCAAAATGGGTGACTACAACGGGAGGACGTTCGTCTTTTGGAAAAGCATCCAAGCCGGTTACTTCAGCATTAAAATCTGAAAAAGCAAGAAAGCTGAGCCCACCCGGGATTTTTATTGCATAATTTACAGTTTCCGTTTTCTCATCAGGAATTCCTCCAACAATTAGCGGAACATTTTTCTCTGTTTTAAAATGAGCTTCCATTGCTGCAAGCTTTGCAGGCTGGCGTTTAGCTACATCTTTTGCAGACATATCACCACTTAAAGGCTGGAGTAATGCTGCAATAGAGGCAAATATGGCTGCAATGCGGAATGCTTTTGTATGGAACTCCACATTTTTTCTTTTTAAAACCATGAGAGCATGTACTCCTGCTACGGCAAAACCTGTAGAACAAATAGCAGCAAGTACCATATGCAGAGCCTGCAATGGCCATGCTTTATTAAACATGGCAGCCACAGGATCAATATTTAGATATTGTCCGTTTATATAGTCGAATCCTGCAGGGCTGTTCATCCAGGCATTGGCAGCTACTACCAAAATTCCTGAAGCCATCCCGCTTATTCCAACAACGACACCTGTAAACCAATGGAACCATTTGTTAAAAACCTTTGCTCCATAGAGATAAAAACCTAAAGCAATTGCTTCTATGAAGAAAAAGGTACCTTCCATTGAAAAAGGCATCCCAAAAATAGGACCGGCATGTTTCATAAACTTTGGCCACAGCAATCCTAATTCAAAAGATAATACAGTTCCGGATACAGCTCCCGTAATGAACAGAATGGCAACGCCTCTTGCCCATGCACGGGTAATATTTTTATAGATTATATTTCCGGTTTTTAAGTATCTGAAATGGGCAATAGCCATAAAAAAGGGCATTACCATTGCTATGCAGGAAAAAATTATATGAAATCCCAGTGTAAATGCCATCTGGGAACGAGCGGCCATTAGATCATCCATAAGAAATAATTTTATTGAGTTATTAATAGAACCTAATTCTTTTTACGCTTTTTAAAGACGTATCCTATTGTTGCATAGGTCATTATTGGGTTTAGATCCACATCTATCTTGGATTTGATGATCTGGTTTGTCTCCTGGTGTCGGGTGGTAAGGATTGCATCAACACTTAATGGGATTACAGAAAAATTACCACCTACAAACCACTGATCTGTTATAGCATACGTCAAACCACCAGAAAATGCTGGTCTGAAAGCTCCATTTATCTTTAGATCTGTAGGACCGCCTAGTAATTCACCCAACTGATCATTTGTTATTTCACTGCCTGTAAACCAACAGTAGGTAAAACCTGCTGATAGCGAGGCGCTTAATTTAGGCGTAATGGGTTGGCGGTATTTTACCTGTAATATGGGGGTCCATGCAGTGGTTTCAGCAATTTTTCCAAGAGGTTCCAGTGCATCCCATCCTTTAATGTCAAATTTTGGAGGAATTCCTGCAGTAAGTTCCACCCCCCAGTGGTCTGTGAAAAAATACCCCCCGGAAAATCCAACTGTATTGGATTTACCAAGTCTAACAGCTGTATGGGGTAATTCAACATCGGTGGGAGTAGATCCCGCTTCTATAATACGTAATGTTGAACTTTTAGATTGTGGAGCAAGATACATCCATCCGGCTGTGACATAAAATTCTTTTGCTTTCTGTGCATGGACATCTAAGGCCCATAAAGTAATTAATGGTAGTATTAACTTCTTTATGAAACGGTAATATTTCATCTGAGTGTTTTTTAATTGTGTTAAAAAATGATCAATTTCTATTAATATACGGCTCTATTTTATGTGTGGTAAGTGTGTTGGAATATTTATGTGAAATGTGTTTTTAGTGATTGTAAAAAGAGCCGTATATTATATTACTTCTATCTTATTTATTATTCATGATGGTAATACCTGTAAGCAACAGTTCTTTTCCTCCTTCATAAATCATTTTTTGTTCTCCGGTATTGACATTAAACTGTCTTATGTGGCCACCTAAATCTGCTGTGAATACAGAATTGTGATCTGGAGCAAGGGCTAAGCCAATTGCTTCTTTATGACCTGATCCAATAATTTCAACTTTACTTTTACCGATATTTTCTAATTTTGCACGGTTTAAAGTATTTCCTCCGACAGCATCCACTCCTCTGTCAGTCCAATATAAATATCCGTTTACAAAATCTAATTCCAGGTCAATACATTCAGGAAGTTTTTCATAAAGTAGTTCAATATCGGTTCGGTTCGTGGCTGTTTCTCCCGTAGGCATTTCAATTTTTGCTCTGAAGATACGTCCGTTTCCTCCTTTAGCAGGTCCTTTTTGTGTCCAGTAAAAATATCCTGCATCCGGATCAACAGCAACACCTACGCAATGTCTGTTTTCATCCATCATGTCTTCTTTACCTTTTCCCCTTTCTACAAGAGTAAGGACATCACTGCCGTCTAAGTTTGCGCTCATTACACGCATTCCTTCACGATCGCCCCAGTAAATACGTTCATTTTTACGGTCTAATGTAAGCTGCTTTGGGGTAACTGTTACCCCCACAGGAATGATTATTTTATGATTAGATCCATCCAGGTCGATACGTTCAATAGAACCATCATTATTATAAAGTGTTTCTCCTCCTGTAGGAACGCCCATATTGGTTGCATAAATATGTCCGCGAACATTATCGACAACAATACCGTCAGGAGATTTTCCCGGAGTATTGATTAATAATTCTGCAGCTCCGGTTTCTGGATTGATTTTTAAAATTTTCTGGCCAAATGCAGCCAATGCAAGGATTGAATAACTGGTGTTTTCCATTGTGTATTTTTTATTTTTGATTTAAAGAATTATCGTTACGCTTATGATGGATCAGAATCTTTTTTTTCAGGCTCCAGAATAAGTCTTAGAGTTGGATCATTGGTCATAAAACTTACAATCCAGTTAGTAGCGAGTTTAAATTTATTACGGGATCCCGATATAGGAACAAGGTGTATCAGTAACCAGGTAAGCCATGCCATAAACCCTTTCATAAATCCACCTTTTGGAAAATCTACGACAGATTTAAACTTTGCAATTGCCGCCATGCTTCCTTTATTATTGTATTTGAAAGGTTTGAGGGTTTTCTGTTCTACCAGTCTTGGAATATTATCTGCTAATAGAATTCCTTGCTGAATGGCAATTTGTGCCAGCTGAGGATGTCCGTTCGGATAGGCTGCATCTGCTGTTTGAAAACATTGATCACCAAGTGCGAAAATATTTTCAGTACCCGCGACCTTATTATATTCATCAACCATAATTCTGCGTCCTCTGGTAATTGAAGATTCCGGAAGGCCGGGAGCTTGTCTTGCTATGACCCCTGATGCCCATACCAGAGTAGCGGTAGGAATTGTCTGGTCATTGCCTAATGTGACAATATCATCATTATAATCTTTTACCAAGGTGTTTAATATAACTTCGACCCCTCTTCCTGACAGAACCTTTAATGCTTCCTGCTGTGCTTTCTGGCTCATAGGTCCAAGCAAAGCATTTGAGCCGTCTATAAGATATATTTTACCGCCTCCTTTTTTAAGGTTGGGATAATCTTTTGAAATAATATTATGAGACATATCTGAAAGCATTCCGGCTACTTCTACGCCTGTAGCGCCGCCACCGGCAATGACGATATTTCTCAGTTTCTTTTCTTCTTCGGGATTCTTAGTGATGGTGGCTTTTTCAAGACTGGTTAATATATGATTACGCAATGCTGCAGCATCATTTATATTTTTCATAGGGTAGGCCTTCTCTTCAATATTTTTGTTTCCAAAAAAATTAGTTTCTGTTCCCATGGCTAAAACCAGGTAATCATAGGGTAGGCTTCCTTTATCTGTTTCCACGATATTAGCTTGCTGGTGTATCATGACCAGAGATCCTAAATGAAATTCCACATTTGGTTTTCCCTGAAACATTTTGCGGAAAGGATAACATATATTTGAGGGCTCAATGAATGCTGTAGCTACCTGATAAATCAGTGGAGGAAAGAAATTATAATTGTTGTGATCTACAAGGGTAATATCAAAATCTTGATTTTTCCCTAATTTATTGGCAAGGTTGGTACCAGCGAATCCGCCTCCAATGATGACTATTTTCTTCATATTTCATGTGTTAATTTATAATTAGAGTTTAATAATAATCCGATTTGTGTATTTGAGTATTTTATTGAACCTGAATTATTATTTCTTAGTAAAACAAAGTTATTGATGAGGGTTTTATAGTATATTGTCTTAAATTCTCTTTTAGTGGTCCGGAATTCTCTCTGTAATGAATTATTGTTTGGTTTAACAGTATATTCTTACTGCTTTTAAACAAAAAATACCCGTGGTATATTGGATCTAATATCAAATAAATAGATAATATTCACGGGCATTTACGTGCTATAAAAGTTGAAAAGTTTGACTTATTTTAAATTAGGTTTTATTATGAATCATTACTTTCAATGGGACAAAGTTATTAATGAATGGCTTAGAATTTATTATCTGTAATTCTCTTTTAATAGTTTAAAATTCTCTTTTTGATGAATTATTTATGTTGGTAAATTGCTTATACTCATTTTGGTACGGATGTGATCTGTTAATACGGAAATTAAGAATGTTATAACAGCAGTATTCAGGATTATTTGCTCAACTTATAACGACTATGAAATTTTAACCGATAATTGACCAACACGGCAATAACGAAATAAAAGGCTGCTGTCAGCCACATTTGCCCCCATAGATCTTTTATATCTCCCAGACTTGCCTGAAATTGGCTAAGCGCTAAAAATCCCCTGACACCAACTGTTGAAGGAAAAGCGTAAGATAATATTTTTACCCATTGGGGAAAAGCAACTACCGGCCATGAAATTCCGGTAAGAAAAACTGCCGGAGTAGACAGAAATGTAATGGACATTGCTGCATCTTCCCTTCTTTTGAAAATTCCCATCAGGGAAAATCCTAAGAATATGACTGCTAAGAAGAAGGGTATTAAAAATATAATGACATCTCCGAATGCAGCCCTGAAAGGTAATTTAAAAATAGTGAAAGCACTCCCGATTATCACTGAAAATACCAGAATACACAGTAATAGGTAAGCCAATGCCCGCCCCAACAGTATAGGAATGATTTTAAGATGTAGAGAATCTGAAATATTATACGTTTCAAGATATTTGTTTTGTTCCCGGAAAGTTCCTCCCAAAACCCCAATAGCTGTAAGTAATAATGTCTGCATAACGACTAGAAATACAACAGGTAAGATGAAAGTGCCATATCCTGCATAAGGGTTGAAAACAGGTTTGGTTATAGCGGCAACTGATCGGCGGGAAATAGTACTGTTTTCGTAGTTTAGCCCGCTGTGTAAAGATTTATTTATTTCTATTTGGGCATTGAAAGTACCCATAACGGAAGATGTTGCGCCGGAAATAGCTTTGTTATGCAACATATTTGAGGCATCACTGTATAATGATAACGAGGTTTGGTGTCCTAGAGATACTTTTTGTTCGAAATCTTCAGGGATAACCAGTATTCCAAAGACTTTTCCCTGAGTAAATTCTTTTTTTGCCTCATTCATATCATTAGAAACCACAGGAACACTTACCTGTTGAGTAGCCGCAAGCATTCTTATATAGTTTCTGCTCATACTGCTCTTATCCAAATCTACTACTGCTATAGGTGTTTTTTCAATAATTTCATTATTGTAGACTGAACCATTTAAGAAAGCAACAACAATTGTAAATACAAGAAATGTAGTCCGTAAAGCATTATCACCAAAAAAATGAAGTAATTCTACCTGGCAGGCATTGAATATGGTCTTTATAATTCTGTAAAATAAATTATTTTTCATAATATCCTCCTTTTTGTAGTTGATAACTGAATTTTTTTAGTGAGAGTAAGCCTATCAAAGCAAAAACTCCGAAGCCTATCAAATAGGGAAGAGATTCAATAACGGGCATTCCTTTGACGGCAATATTGGTAAGTGCCCTGGCATATGAAGAAAAAGGAAAGATAGAATCCAGGATTTTAATTGCTGTAGGCATCCCTTCCTGCGGAAATGTATACCCGCTGAATGAATATGCTAAAGAAGAATATCCACCTCCCATGGCACATAAGGATCTGAAATCCTTGCTGATCGTTACAAAGAAAACGGCCATGAGCTGATATACGACTATTAAAATAAGAGTCAATATATATACATTGACAACAGAGGTATTGATTGGGATACCCAGATAGCCAAAGAGGTAGGCTACCATCAAAATAGTTAATAGGGAAAAAATAATAGTGTAAGGCAATATTTTTCCGAAAAATGCGAAAAAAACATTATTACCACTCAATTGGTATAACTCCTTCCCTTTATTATATTTCAAAATACTGCCCAGTATGTATAATGTAGTGATCATTACCGTAAGCTGCAATGCCATAGGAAAAAGAGAAAGACAAAGGTAATAGGCATAGTTAACAAAAGGATTAAATAATGTATGGCTTCTCATAATAACAGGTTGAACGGCGTTCTTTGCCTGTAGGGAAGATGATCCCTTTTTCATAATTGTATTTACTTTTGCAGAAGTGGAGAAACTTCCTACAGCTGTATTAAATCCTTTATTTATAAGCCCCGCAGGAGTCATATAATCATTATTGATATACAATACTACATTGACATTCCTTCCACGGCTGATGTCTTTTTCAAAGTTGCTGGGAATAATAACCAGGCCAAATACATGACTGGTCTGTATTTGTTTAAGTCCTTCGTTTTCGGTATTTACTTCTTTCGTGAAATCCAGTGTAGAATTGGCATCTATCTGCCTGATAAGCTCCCGTGATACAGATGTTTTATCCTCATCCAAAATGGCTATGGGAAGCTCCCGCAGTACACCGTCACCAAAAATGGCAGCGTAAAGGATAAATATGGCTAAAGGAACTCCTAATGTCCAAAGTATTATACTGGGTTTCTTTATGATTGTTTTCCATTCATAGAAAAACACTTTCCAGAAGCCGTTTTTCATTGTATCCATTTTGGTTAGTTATAATGTTACAGAGGGTATCAGTACACTCATTCCCGGACGGAATCCATCAATTTTCTTTGTAGGATAGGCTTTAATTTTGAATGTTCTCATATCAAAGCCTCCTTTTGTTTTGGTGGCTGTCCAGGTAGCAAAATCTCCCAGTGGGGCAATGAATTTTACCTGAAGTTCAATTTTTTTATTATCTAACGCAGGAACCACTCCTTCGAATTTGCTGTTCATTTTGAATTTTCCCATCTGGTCTTCTTTGATATTGATAACAACCCAGATATCATTCAGATCCACAAGATTTACAATGGGATATCCAGCATTGACAAGTTCCCCAAGGTTAGGAAAATATTGATTGACCTCTCCGTCTGCAGGAGCAATGACATTAATTTCACTTCTATATACATTGACTTCCTTTACGGCGCCTTCAGCCTGTCTCATAGAGGCTGCAGATGCATTTTTATCCTCGGTTCTGGCTCCGTTTTTTGCCATCAGATAATTATTGTATGCTGCTTTTTCCTGTTCTCTCGAAGCATTTTTCTGACCCTTGGCTTCATCTCTTTTCTGCGCAGGAATTACTTTCTCCTGGTAAAGGTTTTCCATTCTTTTGTAAGTAGTTTCTGCAAGATCAGCAGAAGCTTTGGCCTGTTGCCAGGAATTATAAGCCCCCTGAACCTGTTCATAACGGGTTCCGTTTATAGCTTTATCATATTGTGCGGTTGCAGCGTCTTTTGCAGATTGTGCCTGAATCAGTTTAGCGTCGAGTTCCGGGCTGGATAAAATAGCCAGTAGCTGCCCTTTTTTTACAGACTGTCCTTCATCAGCCAGTTTCTTCTCCAGTCTTCCGGTTACTTTAGGGGCAACATGAATTTCAGTAGCTTCAACTTGTCCTTGCAGGTAATCTTTTGTCGGACTTGTGAGAAAATAAACGGATACAGCAGCTATCGCTCCAAATATTAATATAATGATGAGGATATTCATGAATGTAACTGATTTTTTCTGGTTTGTCGCCATTGTAATAATTTTAAGTTATATAATTTGAGATTTTATTGGGCATTTTGGATATAATCGTTGCTCATTCCGCATACTTCAAAAAGTTTAGCCAGGTTGGTATCATAGTCCGTATATGCTTTCAGCTGTTCAATTTTTTTCCCGGATAGATCCAACTCAGCATCAATAACGTCCGTAGATGTAGATATTCCCTCTGCAAAAGAGGCTTTCCGTATTCTTACAAGTTCTTCTGCTAATTGTATAGATTCATTTAAAGAAACAATTTGTTCATCCGATTTTTTGAGCTCATTATATAGCTTTTCAACATAAGTTTTAATATCGAGCTGAAGCTTTTCTCTGGACATTTCAATCGTTTCTTTTTCACTTTTGGCAACAAGAATTCTATTTTTCCGTCCAAATCCGTCAAAAATATCATAGGTAACCATAACACCTACAGTTAAAGGATTTTTTACCAAAGGATAGTTGTGTGAGGCAAGGATCTGCTGACCGGTTAATAAAACAGTAGGCAGGTAGCTTGCTTTTTCTATATTAATCCCTTGCTGGGCAATCTCTTCTAGAAGTTTTATTTTTTGTATTTGAGGATAATTGGCCGCTGCCTTCTCTTTGTATTCTTCCAAAGAATTCATATGTCCTTCCAAGAAAAACGGTGTAGTAAGTGTGAATTCTTCTTCCTGCTCTAATGTTGCGGAAAGAGCCGTTCTTGCCAATTGTAAATCTTTTTTAGAAGCAAGTAATTGTCTTTCCGCTTCAGAAACGGCTACCTTCGCCTGTAGAACGTCTACGCCTGCAATGATACCGTTACGCTCCATTTTTAATGAATTTGACAGGTGTACGTTCATTACCTCTACCACATTTTCTTTTACAGTAACAGCCTCTTCGGCCAGTTTTGCTTTGAAATAACTGTTGGCCAGCTCGGAAACCAGGCTTTGTTCAGAATTGTTTTTTTCCACTTTTGCTACCTCAGCACTTATTTTAGCGATATTGACTCCTGATCTTATCTTTCCACCGGTATATATTGGCCAGCTCAGTGATATTCCTCCAAATGCCATATCTTTTTTCTGAAGGGCAAAATCCCAGCTGCCCAGCACGGAAGGTGAAGGAAGTTGGAATAAGGATGCCAGCTGATCTCTTTTCTCATTAAGATTGATTCTTGATTCTTTATCTGTATAAGTTAACGTTCCAAATGCTTTAATCTGAGGATACAGCATACTTTGGGCAGTTTTTATCTTATAATGGGCTGCATCTATCTTTTTATTATTTATTTTTACTTCAATATTTTTATTCATCATTATATCTCTGGCTTCAGAAAAACTGAGTGCAGATTGGGCATGTAAATAATTTACACCTGAGAATAGGATGATAAGCTTAATCAATAATTTCATTGCAGTTATTTTATAATTTATCAATTTAAAAGTGATTATGAATCATTGTAAAAAATAGAGAAACTGTATTTTAATAAAGACTAAAATACCAGCTTTTATCAGTGATATTTCCCAATATTGGGATAATAAAAATATAGGTTTTCTACCTTTATTATGCTGAAAATCTTATCTATAGCAAGAATGATGTATAATTCCCATGTATAGATTTGGCTCAATTTATTTCCTTGTTATCTGAAAATAAATTGTATATAAAATCTGTTATTTTTACTGCTATTTATTTAACAATCAATCATTGCTGCTAAATTATCATTGATCTCAGTATATCAGCTTATTTGAAAGTAGTTAAATGTAGTCCGAAAGTATCATTGTTCGGAAAGGATGGTTCAAACCCGGAGAAGAGTTCATTAATAAGTGGGTGATAGGGGAAGAAAGACACCTTCTGATATGAATAAAAAAAGCAGAGATTAATTCTCTGCTTTTTCTTTTTTGATAGCCTGGTTCATAATAAGGATAATCCCCAGAAGGAAAAAAGCTATAATAAGATAGCGCCATGCCAGTCCTTTTTGCTCTGTAACTGTTCCGCTTACAGAAATAATGAAACTTGAAATAGAGGTGATCACATAGACCAATCCTCCCATTAATCCACCTGCTGTTCCTGCATTTTTAGGGAAATATAACATACTTGTTGTGAAAAATGAAGTAAACAGTATCCCTGAACAGATATGAATAAAAAAGGCAAAAGGAACCATGATGAAAAGGCTTTCTGCATAATTGCTGGTGATAATCAGTGCAATAATCAGGATGAGCTGCAACAGAACAGGCTGCAGGATACGGGGCTTAAAATCCAGCGTAAGTCTGCGTTTTCCTATAAAGCCGCCTATCATCCATGAAAATCCTAAGATCAAAGTACAATATCCAATAACTACAGGGCTAAAATGAAAAGTGTTTTCAATAATAAAAGGTCCTGTAATATTAAAAAGCATAACAATAGAATAGCTTAATCCCAAGATGAAAATTCCCAGCATAAAAATCCTGTTTTTAAGCATCATTTTATAGAGACTTATATTTTCGGCAATATCGAGCTTCTTTTTCTGGGGAAGGCTTTCTCCACTGAAAAACCATTCAAACAGAAAGATAATTCCGGCATATAAGGCCAGGAAATGAAAGTTGGCGTGCCAGTTAAAAAGTTTTTCAAGATAGCCTCCAAGAAAAGGAGCCAGAATAGGTCCGCAGGACCAGACAATGGTAAAATAACTCAGGTAATGTTTTACTTTTTCTGAATCATAGATATCCACAAAAATAGCGCGGGTAGCCACAACAAGTACCGAAACGGCAACACCCTGAAGAATACGCAGCAGACATATTAACAGGATACTGTCAGTCATTGTAATCAGGATACTGCTGACGACCAGAAGGAATAAAGCAAGCAGTTTTGGACGGTAGCGCCCAATACTGTCAAGAATTCCCCCCACAAACAGCTGGGAGATTCCATAGCTCAGCAGGTAAGAGGTTAGCGTAATCTGGATATCTTTTTCGGAAACTGATAGTTCTCTGGCCATTGATGGAAATGACGGCAGGTAAATATCTGTGACAAACCCTGAAAGAGGGATGGACACAAAGGCCATAATGGTTATTAACTTTATGCGTTTTTCAGATGCTTCTCTCAACATATTCATTCATTTTTACCATGCAAAAATAATTCAAGAAAACTAAAATCCAGTTTTAAAAGACAAAGTAAAAATTACAAAATTCAAATATTTAAAATGCATTTTTAAATTTTAGAGGGGAAGTCTGTGCATGCTTCTTGAAAAAATTGTTAAAATGGGAAGGCTGCTCAAAGCCTAAAGTATAGCCTATTTGCGCAATATCCCAGTTGGTATATTTCAACAGGTTTTTAGATTCTTCAAACATTTTGTCCTTAATGATCTGTGTGGTTGTAAGATGGGTCACTGACTTTACAGAAGAATTTAAATGATTCACATGTACATTAAGATGATCAGCGAAATCGGAAGGTGTTCTTAATGCCAGAGGATAAGCAGGTGAATCCAGTGGGAACTGTTTGGTAAGCAATTCATCAAACAGTTTATAAAGGCGGACATTAGCGGGGAGTTCATTAAGGCTGATATCTTCAACACGGTTTTCCAGGGCCAGATGCAGAACAGATGCAAGATTGCTTTTAATACTGCTGCAGCGGTAAGGATAAACTGAATTATTAATCCGGTACATCTGCTCAAAATAAAGAGTTGCCAGCTGGGTCTGTTCATCCGTTAAAAAAACAACAGGTTTGCTCCATTCCTTGAAAAGAGAGGTCTTTTTGAATAAATTAAACTCAGAATTTCCATTAAAAAACTCCTGGTTGAAGAGACAAAAATAACCTTCCTGGAAATCACCGTCACATTCCCAGGTATAAGGAATGCTGGGGGAAGGGAAAAATAGGGCAGGGCGGTCAATATAGAGTTGATGGGCACCATAATGTATTGTACCTTTTCCTATGATAAAGCTGATTTTATAATAATCACGCCGGTTGTAAGGGCTTTTGAAACTACAATACTTTCGCATAGAAATATTGAAATGAGATTTTCCCATTTCAAAATCTTCCGAATCAAACAGTTTGATCTGATTTTTTCGAATACGTCTGTAATAATCTTCTATGGTTTCCAGCTGATCACTCATTGTGTTGAAATTATAAAAATCAAAGATACGAAATTGAAAGAGATATAAAGCTTCCCTATTTTTGATCATTTCTAATTTTATGAATCTCCATTTTTAAAATATGTGACGGAAGCTGAAAAGGACCAGCCTGTGCCAGGGAAGCTGATGTAAAGCCACACTCCTTCAAAAACTCCAGAAGAGGATCATGGGCGAGTATATTGATCCATATGATATCTGTAAAACTTACTGCAGACCTGCATTTTTTCCAGAGAGACTGTCTTATTTCTGGGGAATTGAATTGAGGAAGAATAACAAAACTTATTTCTGTAGATCTTTTTCCTTCAGCTATTCCGGGATATACAGAGCCGCTTTTGATGATACTGTAGCCCACCGGTTGCCGGTCTGCATACGTCATGATGAGCTGGTTGGAAAGATCATTCAGTTCATTGATCATCTTTCTCGGATCTATTTCACTGCTGATATATCTTTTGATGTCTTCTTCAGAAATAAAATCTTTATGCAGACTGTAAACCGAAGAATCGATGATGGTTATAAGATCAGAAATTCCCTCTTCAGAACCTACTGTAAATTTTGAAATGATATCCATGAGTTTTTTTATTCAAAATTATAAGATTAATCCATTCAGAGGGGATACAGTTTGAGAAAATATAATCAGTACAGGTGTTTATTTTGTAAATTTGTTCGGTACAGTTTTACCTATTCTATGAAATCCTATAAGTACGAAATTTTTACAGCGGTTATTGAAGAACATATCTATAACGGAGTCTTACAGTACAAAGACCGCCTGCCATCTATCCGGGAAATTAAAAAAGCATATCAGCTGAGTACCAGTTCTGTTCAGAGTGGTTTCGAACACCTTATGATGAAAGGCCTGGTTAAAAGCAGCCCGCGTTCAGGGTATTTTGTTTCAGACATTATGGAAGAGAATACTCCAAGAAGAAGAAGAAAGCTTGTTCCTGTAGCCAGGGATGAGGTCTTTATGAAAAACATGATGCTGACATCTAAAAGAACCTCGGAATTCAGTTCTTTTAATGCAGCTATGCCGGGAGATTTGCTGATTCCGCAAAAATTAATACTCCGGACCATGCAGGAAGTGATCCGTGAAAAAGGAGCTTCACTTCTTCGGTATTATCCTTCAAATGGGCTAGCATCATTGAGAAAACATATTGCAGTTCAAATGGGAAAATATGGAGGTACATTTAATCCTGATGAATTAATCATTACTGATGGTGCTTTGCAGGCACTGGTTATTGCATTAAGGTCTGTAACAGAAACCGGAGATGTGGTAGCGGTTGACAGTCCCTGTGTGTTTTCAGTATTAGAGGTGATTGCTAATCTGGGTCTTAAGGTTATTGAGATTCCTGTACATTACCGAAGTGGTTTTGATACAGAGTATTTCAGAAAAGTATGTGTAGAAAATAATATCCGTGCATTGGTGGTAACTCCCAACTTTCATAATCCTACTGGTATTTTGATGAGTGATAACATAAAGAAAGAGCTGCTGAAAATAGCTGTTATACATCAGGTGCCGGTTATTGAAAACGATATGTATGGCGATCTTTATTTTACAGAAAAAAGACCGCATTGTATCAAAAGTTTTGATGAAACAGGATTGGTAATGACATATTCCTCCTTTTCAAAGACATTGGCACCCGGCATTCGTCTGGGCTGGCTGTCGGCAGGACGTTTTTATTCAAAGGCTGAGAAAAGCAGGTTTGTATTGGGAAAATCGGTATCGCCCATTTATCAGGAGCTGGTATTGAAGCTCCTTCAGGGAAACAGCTATGAAAGGCATCTGCGTCCATTTCGAAAAAGGCTGAACGAGCAGGCAATTATTGTATTGGATGCATTAAGAAGACACTTTCCACAAGACTCATATTTTCACAGGCCGCAGGGTGGCTACAGCATTTGGGGACAGCTACCGGAGAGTGTTGATATGGATATATTTTACCTTTACTGTGAAAATAACAAAATTGTATTTACTCCTGGTACTACATTTTCTCTTACAGAGCACTACAGTCACCATTTTAGGATAGTATTTACAGAGAGAATAACCTCAGAGAGTCTCGCTTTACTGAAAAATGTAGGAGAAAAACTCAGAAGTCTCAGTTGATTTTATCATATAAAACCTGATCTATGAGGTCTGGAAGACGAACAAAATGTTTACATATTGCTTCAGGGAGAATATCTCCACAATCATTCTATATGGTTTATTTTACAGGGCTTGATAAATTACAGAAACAAACCGTTTTGCAGTTGGCCATAACATGCAAAAACACCTCATATTTGATTATTTCTCAGGTTAAATAGAAAAGAATTTTACTGAAATTCAGGATTTTTATAAATTTTCCGGGTGCTGTATTGGCTGGAATCACCATAAAACCTATATTTGCAGCCTAAATTTTTAAATAAATGAAAGAACTAATTGAAAAAATCAACGCAGAATTTGAAGCGTTCACAACTGAGGCAAACCAACAAGCAGAAAAAGGAAACAAAGCAGCTGGTACAAGAGCTCGTAAAGCAGCTTTAGAACTAAGCAAACTGTTCAAAGACTTCAGAAAAGTTTCTGTAGAAGAAGCTAAAAAATAATTTACCTCAAACCGGCTTTTAAAGCCGGTTTTTTTATATCCTCAATTGCTCTACAAATTTCAGTCATTGCCGCTCATTCTGTGGTATGCTTTGTAATGAACATAAAGTTTTCATACAAAAAGCTTGAAAACATTCTTCTGTAAAGACTTTTTTGCTTCTAATCCTTTATCATTTCCGCAATTTCTTTTATCTTTAAACCAATCAATATATGTTATGAAGATAAATAGATTTTTTGCAGTACCGGCAGTGGTGTTGGCTGCCCAATTTTCATGGGCCCAGGTAAAAGTAGATCCGAAAGAAAAACTTGATCCTATCGTAAAAAGTTTTGTAGATGAGGTAAATAACAATTCTCAGCTTGAAAATATGGCTGGCGAATTATTAGACGGCATAGGGCCGCGTCTTGTGGGAACTCCTGAAATGCTTGCTGCCAATGAATGGAGTGCGGGGAAACTTCGCTCATGGGGAGTAGAGGCAAACCTCCAGCAATTTGGAACATGGAAAGGCTGGCAAAGGGGAATTACGCATGTTGACATGGTGTATCCACGTGTAAAATCACTGTCTGCAACACAATTGGCATGGAGCCCGGCAACCAAAAAAGCTGTGGAAGCAGAAGTAATTGTTCTTCCTAAAGTATCTTCTAAAGCAGAATTTGATCAATGGCTGCCTTCTGCAAAAGGGAAAATTGTTTTGATGGCTCAATATCAGAAAATAGGGCGTTCTGACGAGCAGATCAAAGAATTTGCAACTCCTGAGCTTTATGAAAAACTTAAAGCGGAAAAAGAACAGGCTGCCAAGGATTTTACTGCTTATGTAAAGAATATAGGCTATGACAATAGCACACTTCCGGAAGCTTTGGAAAAAGCCGGGGCAGCAGGAATTGCTATTTCCAACTGGACGGGGATTATGGGAGCCAACAGAATCTTTGGAGCAAAAACATCCAAAATTCCAATGATTGACATTGATGTGGAAGATTATGGAATGCTTTACAGAATGGCCGAAAAAGGAAGTAAGCCAAAAATTAAAATTGATGCCCAGTCAAAAATCCTTCCTGATGCCAAAAGTTTCAATACCATAGGAATGATCAAAGGAAAGGAAAAACCTGAAGAATACGTGATCCTTTCTGCTCATCTTGATTCCTGGGATGGAGCTCAGGGAGCTACCGATAATGGGACAGGTACTCTTACGATGCTCGAAACCATGAGAATCCTGAAAAAATATTATCCAAACAATAAAAGAACAATTGTTATAGGACTTTGGGGGAGTGAAGAGCAGGGATTGAATGGTTCAAGAGGTTTTGTAGCAGATAACCCTCAGATCATCAAAGGCGTGCAGGCTGCTTTCAATCAGGATAACGGAACAGGACGGGTGGTAAATATCAGCGGTCAGGGATTCGTAAAAGCATATGACTATATCGGAAGATGGCTTGAGGGAGTTCCAAAAACGGTAAAAGGACACATTAAAACCGACTTCCCGGGAATGCCCGGAGGGGGTGGTTCTGATCATGCTTCCTTTGTAGCGGCAGGAGTGCCGGGGTTCTCCTTAGGTTCTCTGAACTGGGGATATTTTGGATATACCTGGCATACTACAAAAGATACGTATGACAAGATTGTTTTTGATGAAGTGAAAAATAATGTAGTGCTAACCGCTGCATTAGCTTATATGGCTTCTGAAGATCCTGAATTTACCAACAGAGAAAAAAGACTAATGCCTCAGGATGAAAAAGGAGGAACGGTGAAATGGCCGGAAGTTAAAGAGCCAAGAAGAGATTCTAAAGAATATAAATAATAGGATATTAGTATTCAAAATAGCAAAGGCTGTCTTAATAGGCAGCCTTTTTATGCAGATTTATTAATACAGTGCTTTACTATCAGATATAAAATTCTAAATCTGAAAACTTTGAAACAGAAGGCTCATATGCCGGATCAGTTAATTTTCCAAAACCATATTCACAAAAAATAAACTCCAGATCATTGGATCTTGAAGAGTCGTAATCTGTTTGGGTGTCACCAATATAAATGGTGTTTTCAGGCTTTAGCTGATTCCTTTCCATAATCAGTTTTATATTTTCAGCCTTGGGCTTTTGAGTCCGTCCGTGAGATTCAAAATCTGTAAATAGGTCATTGAACTGACAGTATTCCAAAAATGCTTCAATATATCCATCCTGGCAATTGCTTACAATAAAAAGACGGTGTGTATTGCTAAGGCTTTTCAGGGTCTCTTCAACACCATTATATAAAATTCCGCCCTGTATACGCAGTACTTCATTTTCCTGGGAAACAATTTCAGAAAGGATTTCCTGAATCTGCAGGTCTGAAATTCCGGGAACAATATCTTTAACGATATCGTGAGCCAGTAATCCCATATACTGATTCATATCTTCAGGTTTCAGGTCTTTTTTTATGAGCTGATGCTTGTTCAGAACATGATTCCATATTTTGATAATAGAAGCCCTGGAATCCCATAAAGTTCCATCTAAATCGAAAATTAAATTCTTATAATTCAAAATGTCTTTTGTTTGTTGATTAAAAATATGTGCTTACAGAATCATACTCAGCTGAATTCTCTTTCTGGCCTCATCTACCTCTGTTACTTTCACACGGACATGCTGATGAAGTTTTACCACTTCATTTACATCAGAAACAAATCCGTCTTTCAACTGGGAAATATGTACCAATCCGCTTTCTTTGATTCCCAGGTCTACAAAACATCCGAAAGCCGTAATATTATTGACGATTCCCGGAAGGATCATTCCTGTTTTTAAGTCTTTAATGCTTTTTACATGAGGGTCAAACTCAAATATTTTAACTGCTTTTCTGGGGTCTAATCCCGGTTTTTCAAGCTCCTTCAGAATATCTTTGATTCCTAAAATTCCGATTTCTTCTGTGATATAGCTTTCTGGTTTTACCAAAGCAATTTTTTCTTTGTTGGCAATCAGTTCATGGGTTTTAATACCCAGATCTTTGGCCATTTTTTCTACAACTCCATAGGCTTCAGGATGTACAGCGGAGTTATCCAGTGGGTTTTCAGCATTGGTAATTCTGACAAAAGCAGCGGCCTGCTGGAAAGCTTTTTCTCCAAGTCTCGGTACTTTTTTCAGTTGTTTTCTGTTTTCAAAAGCTCCGTTTTCTGTACGGTAGTTAACAATATTTTCTGCCATTTTCTCCCCAATTCCGGAAACATAGCTTAATAATGATTTACTGGCTGTATTTAAGTTAATGCCTACAGAATTCACACACTTCATAACGGTAGAATCCAGTTCATTTTTCAGCTGAGTTTGGTCTACATCATGCTGATATTGTCCTACACCAATAGATTTTGCATCAATTTTTACAAGCTCTGCCAATGGATCAGAAAGCCTTCTTCCAATGGAAACAGCCCCACGTACAGTGACATCGTATGTAGGAAATTCATCCCTTGCAATTTTACTTGCAGAATATACCGAGGCTCCGGCTTCAGAAACTACAAAAACCTGTAAAGGCTTATCAAACGCAATTTTTTTAATGAAAAATTCTGTTTCACGGCTTGCGGTACCATTTCCGATAGAAATAGCTTCAATAGCATAGGCATTGACCATGGAACGGATTTTCTTCATTGCCATTCCGGTTTCATTTTGTGGTGCGTGAGGGTAGATGGTTTCATTATGAAGTAAATCTCCCTTTTCATCTAAGCAGACAATTTTACATCCGCTTCGGTAGCCGGGGTCAATAGCTAAAATCCTTTTTTCACCTAAAGGCGGTGCCAGAAGTAACTGACTCAAGTTCCCGGAAAATATTTCTATGGCTATTTTATCTGCTTTTTCTTTGGCTTCCTGCAGGCTTTCATTGGAAATAGCCGGTTCCAGAAGTCTTTTATAACCGTCTTTTATGGCCAGGGCAATTTGTTCAGAAGATTCATTATTGGTCTTGATAACAGCTTTCTCTATGAAATCAATAGCTTCTTCCTTATCAATACCTACATTTGTTTTTACAAAACCTTCCGTTTCAGCTCTTAACATCGCAAGAAGTCTGTGGGAAGGAGTTCTGCTGAGGCTTTCTTCCCAATCAAAATACTGAGAGAATTTTTGTGCCGCTTCCTCTTCTTTTTTAGCTTTTACCACTTTAGACGTTATGACAGCTTTACGCTGAAACAGACGACGGAGGTTTTTGCGGACATACATGTTTTCATTGATCCATTCTGCCATGATATCTCTTGCCCCCTGAAGAGCCTCTTCTTCTGATGAAACTTCATTATTCAGGTATTTTGAAGCCAAAAACCGGATATCGTTATTTTTCTGGCTCATAATGATTCTGGCTAAAGGTTCCAATCCTTTTTCCTTAGCTGCATCAGCCTTTGTTTTTTTACGCTTTTTGAAAGGCAGATATAAATCTTCCAGCTCCTGAATATCAAAACTTTCTTCTATTCTTTGCTGAAACTCAGGGCTTAAAGCATGCTGTTCTTCTATAGATTTTAAAATAGATTCCTTTCTTTTGACAATCTCTTCAAACTGCTTGCTGATCTTTGAGATCTGCTCAATCTGAACCTCATCCAAATTCCCGGTTTTATCTTTTCGGTAACGGGAAATAAAAGGAATAGTGCAGTCTTCTGCTAATAACTGAAGGGTATTGTTGATGCTCTTTTCAGAGATGTTAAGCTGCTTCTGTATAAATTCTACGGTCGTCATTGTTCTGTTTTCGGGTAGCTAAAATAAGGTTTTTAAAAAGAAAAAAAGGCGAGTTGCCCCGCCTTGAATGTTTTCACAACGGAATAATCCTTATTGTGAATTGCTTTTCAAAATTATTAATACAAATATAGAAGAAAAAATCTTTATCATAATTATGGGAACCCGTAATTCGGATATTTTTTTTATTTCTATTTTTATATAGTATCAAAAATTAATAATGATGATTAAAAATATACTCGGATTGGACTTGGGAACTAACTCAATTGGTTGGGCTTTGGTAAAACAGGATTTTGAAAATAAACAAGGTGAAATTCTAGGGATGGGAAGCCGGATTATCCCAATGTCGCAGGATATTTTGGGTGATTTTGGTAAAGGAAATTCTGTTTCACAAACTGCTACGCGTACAGGATACAGAGGAGTCAGAAGGCTTCGTGAAAGATTTTTATTAAGAAGAGAAAGACTTCACAGAGTTTTAAATGTTTTAAATTTTCTCCCGGAACATTATGCTTCACAAATTGATTTTGTGAAACGCTTTGGAAAGTTCAAAGAGGAAACTGAGCCGAAATTGGCTTATAATAAAGAAGAATTTATTTTCAGGAACTCTTTTGATGAAATGCTTAGTGACTTTAAAAATCATCAACCTCAACTTTTAGAAAGTGACAAAAAAGTTCCTTATGATTGGACAATTTATTATCTCCGTAAAAAAGCGCTTTCTCAAAAAATTGAAAAAGAAGAATTAGCCTGGATTCTTTTGAATTTTAATCAAAAACGGGGTTATTATCAATTGCGTGGTGAAGAAGAGGAAGAGAACCCGAATAAATTAGTAGAATTTTATTCTTTAAAAATTGTAGATGTTTTGGCAGATGAACCACAAAAAGGAAAATCTGATATTTGGTATTCTTTGGGTTTAGAAAATGGTTGGGTTTACAGACGATCGAGCAAATTGCCTTTGTTTGACTGGAAAGATAAAACAAGGGATTTTATTGTCACAACCGATTTGAATGATGATGGAAGTATTAAAACCGATAAAGACGGAAATGAAAAAAGAAGCTTCCGTGCACCCGGCGAAAATGATTGGTCACTTGTAAAAAAGAAAACCGAGCAGGAAATAGACAAATCCCATAAAACTGTCGGAGCATACATTTATGAAGCATTACTTCAAAACCCGAAGCAGAAAATCAAGGGAAAACTGGTTCGCACTATCGAAAGAAAATTTTACAAAGAAGAACTCAAACAGATTTTAGAAAAGCAAAAAGAATTTCATAGTGAATTGCAGAGTGATGATTTCTACAGCGATTGCATTCGAGAGTTATATCAAAATAATGAAGCACATCAATTGACTTTAAGCAAAAAAGAATTCGTCCATCTATTTATGGAGGATATTATTTTTTACCAAAGACCTTTGAAAAGCCAAAAATCATCTATTTCTAATTGTACTTTGGAATTCAGAAAGTATAAAGATGGAAATGGAGTAGAACATACACAATTTTTAAAAACGATTCCGAAATCCAATCCGTATTACCAGGAGTTTCGCATCTGGCAATGGATTTCTAATCTTAATATTTATAAAAGAGATGATGATTCTAATGTTACAAAAGAATTTTTAAATACAACTGAAGATTTTGAAAATCTGTTTGATTTTTTGAATAGCAGAAAAGAAGTTGACCAAAAAGGATTGTTAAAGCATTTTAAATTGAATGAAAAAACATATCGTTGGAATTACGTTGAAGACAAAAAATATCCTTGCAACGAAACCAAAGCAATGATTTTATCGAAACTGGATAAGGTCGAAAATATCTCTGATGATTTTCTGACAAGAGAAATTGAACAAAAGATTTGGCACATTATCTATTCTGTAAATGACAAAATTGAATACGAAAAAGCATTAAAAACTTTTGCAGGAAAAAATAATCTGGATGAAAATTCTTTCTTCGAGGCATTCAAAAAATTTCCACCTTTTAAAAGTGAGTATGGCTCTTTTTCAGAAAAAGCAATTAAGAAGCTATTGCCTTTGATGAGATTGGGTAAATGCTGGAATTACGAAAATATCAATGGGCATTCAAAAGATAGGATTCAGAAAATTATTACCGGAGAATTTGATGAAAACATCAAAGATAAAGTGAGAGAAAAAGCAATTCATCTTATGACGGAAAATGATTTTCAAGGTCTGCAGTTGTGGTTGGCTCAATATATTGTTTACGGAAGACATTCTGAAGCATCAATGATTGGAAAATGGAATTCTACCGATGATTTGGAAGGGTTTTTAAAAGAATTTAAACAACATTCGCTTCGTAATCCAATTGTAGAACAGATAATTACAGAAACGCTTCGTGTGATAAAAGATATTTGGTTGAAATACGGAAATGGATCTAAAGATTTCTTCAATGAAATTCATATCGAGCTGGGTCGGGAAATGAAAAATACTGCCGAGGACCGCAAGCAAATTACTAATATGGTTACGGAAAATGAAAATACAAATCTCCGTATTAAAGCTTTGCTGGCAGAAATGATGGATGATAATTCAGTAGAAAATGTTCGTCCTTATTCTCCAATGCAACAAGAAATTCTGAAAATTTATGAAGATGGAATTTTAAAATCAAACATAGAAATTGATGATGACATTCTGAAAATCAGCAAAACTGCACAACCTTCTTCATCAGATTTAAGGAGATACAAACTTTGGCTGGAGCAGAGATATAAATCACCTTATACAGGGCAGATAATTCCACTAAACAAGCTATTCACGCCAGAATATGAAATTGAACATATTATTCCGCAAAGTAGGTATTTTGATGACAGTTTTAGTAATAAAATTATTTGTGAATCAGCAGTTAATAAATTGAAAGATAATTATATAGGTTTAGGATTTATTAAGCAGTTTGGAGGAACGATTGTTGAGTGTGGCTTTGGAAAAAGTGTAAAAGTTTTTGAAGCTGAAGAATATGAAGATTTCGTAAAAAAACATTATGCGAATAATGGGAGTAAAAGAAACAAGCTCCTTTTAGAAGAAATTCCTGAAAAAATGATTGAACGTCAGTTGAATGATACCCGTTATATCAGTAAATATATCTCAGGTGTTCTTTCTAATATCGTTCGACAGGAAGACGGAACAGATGAAGGCGTGAATTCTAAAAATATTATTCCTGGAAATGGAAAAATCACTACACAACTAAAACAGGATTGGGGGTTGAATGATATATGGAATGAATTGATTTTACCCCGTTTTGAACGAATGAATCAATTGACCAATTCAACAGACTTTACTTCCTGGAATGAAAATCATCAGAAATTTTTACCAACCGTTCCGGTTGAGTTTTCAAAAGGATTTTCAAAGAAAAGAATTGACCATCGCCATCATGCTTTAGATGCCTTGATAATAGCTTGTGCTACGAAAGATCATGTGAATCTACTTAATAATCAGTCAGCAAAATCTGATACTAAGCGTTATGATTTGAAGAGAAAACTGATGAAGTTTGAGAAAGTGGCTTACAACCATCCGCAAACTGGCAATAGAATCGAAAAAGAAGTTCCGAAACAATTTCTAAAACCGTGGGAAAACTTTACGGTTGATGTTAAAGACAGATTGGAGAAAATTATTGTAAGTTTTAAACAAAATCTTAGAGTAATTAATAAAGCCACTAATTATTATGAAAAATATGTAGAGAAAGATGGTGTGAAGATGAAAGAAAGAGTAGAGCAGACCGGAACCAATTGGGCAATAAGAAAGCCGATACATAAAGAAACCGTTTCCGGAAAAATTGATTTACCTTGGGTGAAAGTTCCGAAAGGAAAAATATTGACTGCAACCAGAAAAAGTCTTGATACATCTTTTGATGTAAAATCAATCTATTCTATCACAGATACAGGAATTCAAAAAATTCTTAAAAATTATTTAGAATATAAAGGAAGTTCAGAGTTTGCATTTTCGCCTGAAGGAATAGATGACATGAATAAAAATATCGAAAAATATAACGACGGAAAGCTCCATCAACCCATCAATAAAGTCAGAGTTTTTGAATTGGGAAGCAAATTTCAAGTTGGACAAACCGGAAATAAGAAAGATAAATATGTGGAAGCTGCAAAAGGAACTAACTTGTTTTTTGCAGTGTATGAAGATGGAAATAGAAAAAGAAGCTACGAAACCATTCCTTTGAATGAAGTGATCGAAAGACAAAAGCAAGGGTTGTCTGTCGTTGATTTAAAAGGAACAAATGATTTTTTCCTCTGCCCGAACGATTTAGTATATATTCCTTCGAGTGACGAACTTGAAAATAGAAGTAATATCGATTTTAAAAATTTTACCAAAGAACAAAATGAAAAAATTTATAAAGTTGTAAGTTTTTCAGGAAGCCAGATGTTTTTTGTAAGACATGATATTGCTGCATCAGTTGTTAATAAAGCAGAGTTCTCAACATTAAATAAAATGGAACGTGCAATTGATGGCTTAATGATTAAAGAGAATTGTATCAAATTAAAAATAGACCGTTTAGGAAACATTTCAAAAGCATAAAAATATGTCAAAAGCAGCATTAAAAAAAGAGCTTCAAAAGCTCACAAAAGATCAGATTATTGAACAGCTTTTAGATTTGTATGAAAAGAATAAAGCCGTAAAAGAATTTTATCAGTTCTACCTAAATCCTACGAATGAGAAAGAATTGGCAGATAAATATAAAAAACTAATTCGGAAAGAGTTTAATGTAGAAAATCCCATGCGGAGTACAGAAAAGTTTTCAGTGGCAAAACGTGCGATTTCTGATTTCAAAAATCTGCAGCCTTCTCCGGAATCACTTGCAGATGTTATGCTTTACTTGCCCGAAAGTGCCTGTGAACTTAGTGCTTTATTTGGAGATTTTTCTGAACAGTTTTACCACTCGGCTTTTAATAATTATAAATCAGCTCTTGAGTTTTTAGAAGAACACCATTTATTAAGGCAATTTCAAAACAGAGCTATGCAATGTGTAAAGTGGGCATCAAATTGTGGCTATGGCTTTGCGGATGATGTCGCAGGTATTTACTATGAATTTTATCAGGAAAACTCAGACTAATGATCACTCGCTCCATCTACATCGGCAATCCTGCTTATCTTAAACTTAAAGATGAGCAGATGTATATTTTGGAACCTTCCACAAAAGAAATGAAAGGTAAAGTTCCGTTGGAAGATTTGGGCTTGCTGATGTTGGATCATTTCCAGATTACGATTTCGCATCAATTGATTCAGAAAATGATGGGAAATAATGTGGTTGTGGTCAGTTGCGACAGTCATCATTTACCACACGGAATTATGCTGCCGCTTTACGGACACACTGAACATTCTGACCGGATCAAGGATCAGTTGGAAGCCAGCGAACCGCTCAAAAAGCAACTTTGGAAACAGACTGTCGAATGTAAAATTGAAAATCAAAAAGAGGTTTTAAAACGCTTAGAAAATTATTACGAGCCGATGATTGATTATCAGAATAGTGTTAAAAGTGGCGATATGACCAATATGGAAGGTATTGCGGCACAACATTACTGGAAATACCTCATCAGTCTGGATTTTCTAAGACAGCGTTTTGGAGATTCACCCAATCAGTTTTTTAATTTTGGGTACTCAGTCCTAAGAAGCATTGTCGCAAGATCAATTGTTGAGACCGGATTACTTCCCGTTCTTGGAATTTTCCATAAGAATAAATATAACCCTTACTGTCTTGCGGATGACCTGATGGAACCTTATCGTCCTTTCGTTGATTTATTAGTAATGCAATGGCTTGAAATCAATTCGGAAACTGAAGAATTAACTAAAGAATTTAAAGCTTTCATTTTACAGATTGCGACCAAAGATGTAAAAATAGACGATAAAACCAGGCCATTACTGGTTGCCGTAAAAACAACAGCCATGTCACTGTATAAATGCTATACGGGAGAAAAACGTCTGATCTCTTATCCTGAACTGATATGAATGCCGAAAGGTTTAATGCATACCGAATTATGTGGGTTTTAGTATTATACGATTTACCGACAGAGACTAAAGCCAATATGAAAGACGCCAACCGCTTTCGTAAATCTTTGCTTGATGATGGCTTTACCTTATTTCAGTTTTCAATGTATGTGAGACACTGTCCAAGCCGTGAAAATGCTGAAGTTCATATTAAAAGAGTGAAGTTTATGCTTCCAAAAGCCGGAAAAGTGGCCATTATGTGTATTACGGATAAACAGTTCGGAGATATTGAAATATTCTTTGCCAGAAATAAAGAAGAGCCACCACCAACCTTTCAACAGCTTGAATTATTCTAAATTTTAAATTCTAATTAATTAATAAACCCGTTGAATTTCAACGGGTTAAATTTTGAGGCTGTGACTAATCACTAAGATAATAATTTTGAAAGCAATTCACAACTATCTCAAGATAAACCTCTTCAGAGATGTAGCTGTGACTAATCACTAAGATAATAATTTTGAAAGCAATTCACAACCAGATCTCCGAAAGTCATATCCGGGAGCGCGCTGTGACTAATCACTAAGATAATAATTTTGAAAGCAATTCACAACAATGAGACGCAATAATATTAAAGACAACTTGCTGTGACTAATCACTAAGATAATAATTTTGAAAGCAATTCACAACAGTATTACTGGAGAAACTATTATCCCACCAGCTGTGACTAATCACTAAGATAATAATTTTGAAAGCAATTCACAACAGTATTACTGGAGAAACTATTATCCCACCAGCTGTGACTAATCACTAAGATAATAATTTTGAAAGCAATTCACAACAGCGTCCATGCTTGTTAGGGTTTGCATTGAGCTGTGACTAATCACTAAGATAATAATTTTGAAAGCAATTCACAACAAATTCTTTCTTTTCTAGTTTTTACTGCAGGCTGTGACTAATCACTAAGATAATAATTTTGAAAGCAATTCACAACGGAACAGTTCGACAGATCACTGTGGATATGGCTGTGACTAATCACTAAGATAATAATTTTGAAAGCAATTCACAACCGTAAACGAAAACACCGAACGACTGGAGCGGCTGTGACTAATCACTAAGATAATAATTTTGAAAGCAATTCACAACTGAACGTTTCCAGCGTTAGAAAACCGCAAAGCTGTGACTAATCACTAAGATAATAATTTTGAAAGCAATTCACAACAAGGTAATCACTCCCTTTTATTTCTCCGGTGCTGTGACTAATCACTAAGATAATAATTTTGAAAGCAATTCACAACACGCTGAGGCAATAATGTTGATTCTGGAATGCTGTGACTAATCACTAAGATAATAATTTTGAAAGCAATTCACAACCCTGCTTCGGTAGTATAAGTAAGTTTGCCCGCTGTGACTAATCACTAAGATAATAATTTTGAAAGCAATTCACAACATTTATTTGCAATTGTTGAAATATTATTTTGCTGTGACTAATCACTAAGATAATAATTTTGAAAGCAATTCACAACAGCAGTAAACACAATTTTAAAATCTTTTCAGCTGTGACTAATCACTAAGATAATAATTTTGAAAGCAATTCACAACCGGTATCGCTGATGTCAAAGACGACGGCGCGCTGTGACTAATCACTAAGATAATAATTTTGAAAGCAATTCACAACAAGTTAAAGATGTAAGCTACTTAGCATGACGCTGTGACTAATCACTAAGATAATAATTTTGAAAGCAATTCACAACAGTAAGTTCATTGTTATATTTTTTAAATTTGCTGTGACTAATCACTAAGATAATAATTTTGAAAGCAATTCACAACATAATACCAGACGGTAAATAAATCGGTCTTGCTGTGACTAATCACTAAGATAATAATTTTGAAAGCAATTCACAACACGCTTTACTATCAGTTAATAATTTCGATCGCTGTGACTAATCACTAAGATAATAATTTTGAAAGCAATTCACAACAGGGACTGAGGAAAACCTGTCTGAATTAATGCTGTGACTAATCACTAAGATAATAATTTTGAAAGCAATTCACAACTGTAGAAAAAACAAACAGAAGAAATAAAGCGCTGTGACTAATCACTAAGATAATAATTTTGAAAGCAATTCACAACTACACATGAAATTAAGTGAAGTGCCTTCCCGCTGTGACTAATCACTAAGATAATAATTTTGAAAGCAATTCACAACGGTGAACGAAATGTATTAGAAAATCTAATAGCTGTGACTAATCACTAAGATAATAATTTTGAAAGCAATTCACAACTGATTGAGTCTTTTTAAAATAGTCTCCCTTGCTGTGACTAATCACTAAGATAATAATTTTGAAAGCAATTCACAACTATTGATATAAGCGATGAGGAAAAGGCTCAGCTGTGACTAATCACTAAGATAATAATTTTGAAAGCAATTCACAACATATTAAGTCAATCTTTAATTGCGTTACGAGCTGTGACTAATCACTAAGATAATAATTTTGAAAGCAATTCACAACACAGAAGAAGACCGAAATCCAACAAAACTAGCTGTGACTAATCACTAAGATAATAATTTTGAAAGCAATTCACAACAGTATTACAAACAATATCATGAGAAAGCTTGCTGTGACTAATCACTAAGATAATAATTTTGAAAGCAATTCACAACTGCTCCTGCATGTTCATAAGGGGTGATTATGCTGTGACTAATCACTAAGATAATAATTTTGAAAGCAATTCACAACCAGCTGTAGTAAGTATAGTTGTTTTATCATGCTGTGACTAATCACTAAGATAATAATTTTGAAAGCAATTCACAACTTGGAAGAGATTTTGATAAATAGTATCTTTGCTGTGACTAATCACTAAGATAATAATTTTGAAAGCAATTCACAACCGTAGCGGTTAATCAGCTAATAAGAAATATGCTGTGACTAATCACTAAGATAATAATTTTGAAAGCAATTCACAACTCAAGAACCGTCTGCGCCAACAGGCGGTTTGCTGTGACTAATCACTAAGATAATAATTTTGAAAGCAATTCACAACCAACTGAAGGAAAGGTCCTTTTAAACTCTCGCTGTGACTAATCACTAAGATAATAATTTTGAAAGCAATTCACAACAAGTGTACGCAGTTCCGGAAAAAGCAACCGGCTGTGACTAATCACTAAGATAATAATTTTGAAAGCAATTCACAACTAAGTGAATGATCCTTAAAAACTCCGCAATGCTGTGACTAATCACGAAGATAATAATTTTTGAAAGCAATTCACAACACCATTAGCAAAAACATTCCAATCTGAAGTGCTGTGACTAATCACGAAGATAATAATTTTTGAAAGCAATTCACAACTAATAGTAATACCACATCGCTGAAGCAATTGCTGTGACTAATCACGAAGATAATAATTTTTGAAAGCAATTCACAACATAGTTATATATTGGCTTACCAAGTCATTAGCTGTGACTAATCACTAAGATAATAATTTTTGAAAGCAATTCACAACAGGAAGACCGCAAGTGCTGCGGCTTCGACGGCTGTGACTAATCACGAAGATAATAATTTTTGAGAGCAATTCACAACGGCTTAAGCAGGTGCCTGTTCTTTCACAGGGTTGTGACTAATCACTAAGATAATAATTTTTGAAAGCAATTCACGACGAAAAGTATGCTCGAACGAGCAAATATTTAGCTGTGACTAATCACGAAGATAGTAAATTTTGAAAGAGATTCGTTAATATCTATTTTTATAAAACCGATAAGCAAAATCCTGATACACGATTTTGTCTGCACTTTCTTTTATATGATAAGGGAAGATGGTGGGGAAATAACCTTTGTCCAGATGATTCCGCCATAAATCGTCAGATTTAACCATGATTGGTTATTGATCTAATATACTATTTTTTTTAATTCATAACTACGGGAATCCATAGTATAAATCAGTCCGATAATTCTAGTTTTACGAAAAATAAAAGAATTTATAATGAATATCTGTTACTAAAATAAGGATAAAGAGTATTGAAAATAATGACATGGTTTACTTTTGTACCTATGATTTTTATACTTATTAATTCAAATTTTATAAGACTCAAAATGAAAAAAAAGAAGTTACAGGCCATAAGAAAACAAAAAGGAATTACCCAACAACAGATTGCTGATATCCTTCCTACTGAAGTCTCAAACTACAGCAGGAAAGAGAATGGTATTACAAAAATTATCCAGAAGGAATGGATAAAGATCGCTAATTTTTTAAATGTTCCTGTTGAAGAAATTTATGAAGATGATCATAAAGAGATAAATGATTCTGGCATTGATGATGAAAATATTTATAGGTACCTATCTCATTTAGAAAAAGAAAATGCAAAATTGAGAAATAAACTCGAAATGCTAAAAATAATTATAAGTGGTTAGAGAGAAAATTCCGGTATTTATCAGACAATGCAGATAAGCACAAAAATGATTGATTTATAATAGTAATTCCAACTAAATCAAAAAGCTAAATGTTATAATTAGGGATTATAAAAGGGTAAGATTTTTAATAGATCATAATAAAAATGAAAAATTTCCATTTCTTGATGTATGTTAAGGAAACAGAAATAAAGTTTTTTTACTTTTGGAATCTTAAAATACAAACTTTTTTAAAACAGTTCAATATGAAAAAAATTAGCGTAATTGCATTAGTAGGAGTAGGATTGCTTGTGGCATCATGTAATAAAGGAAAATCTGCAGATACTGCGGCTACAGCTCAGGAGCAGACGGTTGCAGAAAGCAAAGGAGAAGTGTTGACAGTAGATGCTGCAACTTCTGTAGTAAACTGGAAAGCTTATCACAAAGGAGGTATGGCACCTCGTTGGGGAACACTTAGTGTAAAATCAGGAGATATCAGCGTTGATGGAGGTCAGGTTTCTGCAGGGAACTTTGTGATTGACATGAACTCTATTAAAGTAGATCCGGCTTCAGTAACAGAGAAGGATAAAAAACCGGCAGATCTGGAAACTCACTTGAAAACCCCTGATTTCTTTGATGCTGCGAAAAACCCAACTTCAGAATTCAAAATTACAAGTGTTGCAGATTTAAAAGAAGCCCCAAAAGATGCTGTAGCAGGAGCTAACAAAACGGTAAGTGGAAACCTTACTTTATCAGGAAAAACAATGAATGTAACTTTCCCGGCTAAAGTAGATGTAGTAGATAATACAGCTTCTATTCAGGCTAAATTTACTGTAAACAGAGCAGATTGGGGACTTAAATTCGGTACTTCAGAGGCAGATCCTGCAGAATGGATGATCAGCAAAGACATCGAGATCGGCATTGATGTAAAAGCTAAAAAATAATAAATTGACCAATAATAGAATACAGAGCTGCTTACTAAAAGCAGCTTTTTTGTATGCATATCTTTAACTTTTTTTAGCAGTCTATAACATACAGGCGGCATTATTTTTTCTCTTTATCAGGATAACCTTAAAATCGTAAAATCATGTCGAAAAAAATTGCAATTCTTGCCACCAATGGCTTTGAGGAAAGTGAGCTTAAATCACCGAAAGAATATTTAGAGCAACAGGGATGGACTGCCGATATTGTAAGTCCAAAGCCCGGTACCATTAAAGCATGGGCAGAAAAAGACTGGGGAAAAGAATATGAGGTAGATAAAACATTGGATGAGGCTGCAGCTTCTGACTATGACGCTTTGGTTTTGCCTGGCGGAGTGATTAATCCTGATCAGCTAAGAACAAACGGACAGGCACTATCATTTGTAAGAGATTTTTTTATACAAAATAAGCCTGTTGCAGCTATCTGTCATGGGCCGCAGATCTTAATCAATGCAAAAGTTGTGAATGGAAGGAATATGACGTCTGTGAATTCAATCAGTAAAGATCTGATCAACGCGGGAGCACATTGGGAAGACCGTGAAGTTGTTGTAGATCATGGATTGGTAACGAGCAGAACACCAAAAGATTTACCAGCCTTTAATGCTAAAATGGTAGAAGAGATTAAAGAAGGACAACATGCCGGACAGGGTTTGTAACCATACTGAAGCACGGTATAAAAGACCCGGTACTTTCAAAGCCCGGGCCTTTTTGTGTTGAAAAGAATGGTATTTATCAGGAGCAATCTTTTTATATTTGCTAAAAATTAATATTGAAAATAATTATCTGCCTGCTGATTGTAAATGTAGTCACGTTCTGTGTTTTTGGGTTTGATAAACTGAAGGCAAAGAAAAGCCAACGGAGGATTTCAGAAAATACCCTTTTAGGACTCTCACTTGTAGGCGGAATAATAGGAGCGGCCTCCGGAATAATCATATTTAACCATAAAACCTCTAAAAAATCATTCCTGATGAAATTTATCTTGGTGGTTCTTGTTGATCTTGTATTGCTTTACAGGTTTGTAAGACACTGATAGGATTTCTTATTGCAAAAGTTGATCGTTCAGTTTTTGATAACAGACCGTTCCCAGATTATCATTTGTTATAAAGTTGCCCATGATATTCGGAGTCATTTCAGATAAGCATTTATTGTGAGTTATCGTCGTTTTTAATCCGGTATCTGCTTTAATATCATATGCTTTAAAATTCTTGAAAGAATTTCCTCTTACTTCATCATAAAGAGATCCTCTTCCCATAATATTAATGCCTATAGAAGTGGTGTCGTTTTCAGGATGATCATAGAGTAAGAGGTCATTATCCACAATTTTGTTTCCACGTGTCAGTGCTGAACCCTGCGCATTATTATCCAGATATATTCCGTATCCCGGTTGGGAAAGAGCGATGTAATTGCTGTTGATATTCCAGTTATTGCAGTTTTCTGCTATGGTAATTCCACGATGTCTGCAAAAATCAATGATATTGTTTTTAAAATTAATCTGTGAGGCATTTTCGGCATAGATTCCTTCGTAGACATTGCAGATGATCGTATTGGTAATTCTCAATCCTTTTTTCGGGGAAGTGCCTTCAAACCAAATGCCTTTGCTGCCCGGGATATCATAATGGCCGTTAATCGTAATTGACGTGTTGTTAGAGATTTCATTATGGGCAGATAGCCCTTTAACATGGATTCCCACCTTACAGTTTTCGGCTTTTACGGTTTGAATTTGTGAGGAAGACATATCATTGACTTCTAACGCGGTTTGGTATCCTCTGATCGTTAGGTCTCTTAAAAGAATGTCATGGATATGATTTTCCAATGTGCCATTCACTTTAATTCCGGTGATGGTATTGGGAGATGTGGTGTACCATATGATATTATAAATTCCAAATCCCTCAAGAACCACTCCGGATGTATTGAGAATAATGCCGTCATTGTTGTTGGTGATCAGAAATGGAGGGAAGCTGATATTACTTTTCACAGAAGAACCTTTAATTTTAATAGCTTTATTGATCTGTAGCGGACTTCGGAGCATATATCTTCTATTGTCTAAACGTAAAACCTGTCCTGTTTCCATTTCATCGATGAGCTGCTGGATTTCACGGGAGTCATCTGTATTGCCATCGCCGTATACTTCCGCAATTCTTATAGAAATATCATGGGTAACAATTCTTTTATAATACACGGTAGACTCATCATTATTGATTTTGGTACGGTACAGATAACGGCCATTGGCAGGAACCGGTTTAGTCTGTTTTCTGAAATTAACAAGTTCCCCGCTGTATTGATCAATCAGTGTTACAATTTCTTTATCTAAATCAGGATCCTGAGAATCAATGAATTCATTAATGGTCAGTATGCTTAAATTATTTGTCATTTTTTTGTTTTTTTTAAAGAGATGAGTATTTGGGTGCTGTTTTATGGAAACAAAGGTAAAATTGACCAGCGTCAGAACTTGACGCAACATATTTTTTTCGTGATTATAAATGGGAATTATCTAAATTTCTCATTATGAAATTGTTAAATATTGCATAAACTTTTTAATTAATTCATTTTAAATCACTATTTTTGCACCCGTAAAAATCCTATATGCAAAACATTAGAAATATTGCGATTATCGCACACGTTGACCACGGGAAGACGACTTTGGTTGACAAAATCATTCACGCTACCAATATTTTCAGAGAAAATCAGGAGAGTGGAGAATTAATTATGGATAACAATGATCTTGAAAGAGAAAGAGGGATCACGATCTTATCCAAGAATATTTCTGTTACTTATAAAGACACAAAAATTAACGTAATTGATACTCCTGGTCACGCTGATTTCGGTGGAGAAGTAGAGAGAGTATTAAAAATGGCTGATGGAGTTATTTTGTTGGTAGATGCGTTCGAAGGACCGATGCCACAAACAAGATTCGTACTTCAGAAAGCATTGGAACTAGGTTTAAGACCATTAGTTGTTATCAATAAAGTAGATAAGCCAAACTGTCGTCCGGACGAGGTTCACGATCAGGTATTCGACTTATTCTTCAACCTTGAAGCAACTGAAGAACAATTGGATTTCCCAACATTCTATGGTTCTTCTAAGCAAGGTTGGTTCAACACTTCACTTGAGCAGACTGAAGATATTTTACCATTATTAGACGGGATTTTACAATATGTTCCTGAACCGAAAGTAGCTGAAGGAACTCTTCAGATGCAGATTACTTCTCTTGATTTCTCTTCTTTCTTAGGAAGAATTGCGATCGGGAAAGTAACAAGAGGTGAGCTTAAAGAATCTCAGTGGATTGGGCTTGCTCAGGCAGACGGTAAAATTGTAAAAGGAAAAGTAAAAGAACTTTACGTTTTCGAAGGATTAGGAAAGAAAAAAGTAACTGAAGTACAGGCAGGAGATATCTGTGCTGTAGTAGGATTTGATGCTTTCCAGATTGGTGATTCATTTGTAGATCTTGAAAATCCTGAGCCATTGGAAAGAACGGCTATCGATGAGCCTACTTTGAACATGACGTTCTCTATCAACAATTCACCTTTCTTCGGAAAAGATGGTAAATATGTTACTTCTAATCACCTGAAAGAAAGATTAACGAAGGAATTAGAGAAAAACTTAGCATTAAGAGTTCAGCAGACTGATGATGCCAATACATTCCTTGTATTCGGTAGAGGTATTCTTCACTTGTCAGTTTTGATCGAAACAATGAGAAGAGAAGGCTACGAAATGACAATTGGTCAGCCACAGGTGATCCTTAGAGAAATTGATGGTGAAAAATGTGAGCCTTATGAATCTTTGGTTGTTGATGTTCCTGAAGAATATGCTTCAAGAGTTATCGACCTGGCAACTCAGAGAAAGGGAGATCTTCACATCATGGAAACTAAAGGGGAAATGCAGCACATGGAATTCGAAATTCCTTCAAGAGGTTTGATCGGATTGCGTTCTCAGATGTTGACAGCTACTGCTGGTGAAGCTATTATGGCACACCGTTTCACAGAATATAAGCCTTTCAAAGGAGCTATTCCTGGAAGAAATAATGGAGTATTGATCAGCAAAACTCAAGGTCCTGCTACAGAATATTCAATTGCAAAATTACAGGACAGAGGTAAGTTCTTTGTGGATCCGGGTGAGGAAATCTATGCAGGTATGATCATTGGAGAACAAAACAAACCTGGAGATCTTGTGGTAAACATTGTTGAAGCAAAACAGCTGAACAACATGAGAGCATCAGGAAAAGATAAAGATACAGGAGTTGCTCCAAAAATCTTATTCTCTCTTGAAGAATGTATGGAATATATCCAGGGTGATGAAGCAATCGAGGTAACTCCAAACTTCATCCGTATGAGAAAGAAAATCCTTTCTGAAGAAGAAAGAAAAAGAATGGAAAGATCAGCGAAAGCGTAATCAAATATTCTTATATAAAGTTAAAGCCCCGATTTATCGGGGCTTTTTGCTTCTGTAGTGGTGTATTTAAAGATAATACGTTTTTATTTATCCCTAATTGTTGTGTTTGTTTTTCAGCTATTCTAGGGTGCTTTTTAATGTTTTTTTTTATTTTAATGTTTTTAATGAAATAAATAAGCAATTGATTTTTAGTATGGAAATAATTGTATGTTTGCTCATGCAGCAATGAAACTACCAAAGGCTGCCATAGATAATAAAAACATAGTATAATTATAAAATAATACAATAAATGGACGTTGCAAAAGCTGCCTATAAAAACGATATAAAAACTGTTATTATTGCATCATCTGTAGGAACATTAATTGAGTGGTATGATATGCTGCTTGCTGTAATTCTTGCAAAAGTTCTCTCCGTAAATTTATTCCCATCGGAAGGTTCTCACTTTCTGGAGACCCTTGCCATCGTAGGATCATCATTTATGTTCCGCCCGATAGGATCCCTTATTTTTGGAAATATCGGAGATAAAATAGGGCGAAAATATTCCTTCCTTATTTCATTGGTTTTAATGGGAGCTTCCACATTCTTAATTGGATGTATTCCTAACTTTTCAAGCATTGGCTGGGCTGCTCCGGTTCTCTTACTGCTGTGTAGATTGTTTCAGGGATTAGCTATCAGCGGCGAATATGCCGGCGCTGTCATTTATGTAGCGGAACATGCCCCAATGGAAAAACGGGGATTTTATACCGGATTTATTCAGGCTACAGTTCCCATAGGGCTGTTGGTTTGCCTGGGTGTTATTTTTATAACAGAAAGTACAATGTCTGAAGCTGATTTTAACCGTTACGGCTGGAGAATTCCATTTCTTTTAAGTGCTGTATTGGTGATTTTAAGCTATTTTATACGAAAAAGACTTCATGAAAGCCCTGTTTTTGAAGAGCTTAAAAAATCCGGGAAAACAAGCAAATCACCGGTTAAAGAAGCGTTTACAACGAAAGGGAATGTGAAAACAATGCTGAAAGCTATTTTCGGAGGCAATGCCGCACAAAGTTCAGTGATGCAGACCAATCAGTTTGTTGTATTTTTCTTTTTGCAGAATACGGTGAAGCTGGAAAATACTACCGTTTTACTGATTACCGGAATAGCCATGTTTTTAAGTGTATATTTTTATCAGTACTTTGGTGCATTGAGTGATAAAATTGGACGTAAAAAAGTGCTTATCGGAGGCCTGGTTTCCAGTCTTATTCTGATTCCGCTGTCTTTTTATCTTTTTATGAAGATAGGAAATCCTCAGGGTATTAATGAAGTACACTCAGTCAGCACCGAAGCCACATTGAAAATCGTAGGATTGAGCTTTCTGCTTTCAGTGGCTGCAGCAGCTACTTATGGCCCTTTGGGAGCTTTTATGCTGGAAATTTTTCCTACAAAAATACGATATACAAGTATGGGGTTTGCCCAGAATATGGGAAACGGTTTTATTGGAGGTGCTACAGCATTCGTAACAGAATTTATCAAGACCAGCTTTGTAGTAAGCGCATTTCTTTCGCCATTTATAGGATTAGTTTACCCGTTATTTCTTGTGGTTTTAGCCATAATAGTTAATATAGTATTCATTCCGGAAACCTATAAGACTGATCTTACGAAAGTGGAAGAATAAAGCGATACAGGTATTGCTGACGGTGATTTAAATTCTTTTGTGGATGAACTTGTTCACACTTTTTATTTTAACTACAATCGAAGATTCAACGTAGTCAAAAGTTACAAATTTCTTGAATACTTAAGTTTAATAAAGTTGTGAAAATAAGCTTATTAAAGCCCACGTAAGTTTAAAAAAATCAAAATTTTTTGCTTTAGTGTACTTTTTATAAAATAAACTAAATTGTTTATAACGTTTCACTCAGCTTTTGTGGGCTCAATTTTTAATGGGTTAAACAGGCTTGATAGCTAAAACAATGCAGAAATTATTTGGAACATTAAAAAAGATATTTCAAATTCGGATAATCATCTTTATATCATTAGTTTTGCATTTTTAATATCTTAGAATCTTTCTTCAGATCAATATATGAGAATAAATAAATTAAAGCTTATCGTTTTACTAGGAATTTTTGCGTCTTACAGCACCTCATGTTCCGTTCAAAACAATGTTGTAAAGACACCTCCCACTAAAAACAGCACAACAAAACCGAACATTAATACAACCCAGCCAAAAGAACCTGTAGTGGTAACCAAGCCCAAAACAGGAGTTCCAGCAGAAGAAACGTTCAGAACCACTCTTCCGGAAATTAAAAGAGAATTCCGGGGAGCATGGATTGCCAGTGTTGCAAATATCAACTGGCCTTCAAGAAATAACCTGACCGTAGATCAGCAGAAAGCAGAAGCCATCAGTATGCTTGATATGCTGAAAGATAATAATTTTAATGCCGCGATCTTCCAGATCAGACCTTCTGCAGATGCTCTTTATACCAGTAATATTGAACCCTGGTCGTATTTTTTAACCGGTGAAACAGGAGCAGCTCCTTATCCAAACTACGATCCGCTTCAGTTTTGGATTGAAGAAGCTCATAAAAGGGGATTGGAACTTCATGTCTGGTTAAACCCTTACCGTGCCCATCATTCCAACGGAGGCTCGGTAAACAGCTTGTCCATGGCCAATAAACTTTCCGATATTGTAGTAAGATTAAAGAATGGAATGTATTGGTTTGATCCGGCTAATCCTAAAACACAGGGCCACGTTTCCAATGTTGTAAAAGATATTGTGAAAAGATATGATATTGATGCAGTGCACTTTGATGACTATTTTTATCCTTACGCTACCTACAATAGAGGGGCAGACTTTCCCGATAATGCAAGCTGGAATGCTTATATAAGCAGCGGAGGAATATTGTCAAGAGCAGACTGGAGAAGAGATAACGTAAATAAATTTGTAGAACGTATCTATAAAGAAATTCACGCTGAAAAGAGCTATGTAAGATTTGGAATCAGCCCGTTTGGAATCTGGAAACCGGGATATCCGGCAGGAATCGTGGGGTCTTCACAATATGATGAACTGTATGCAGACGCCAAATTATGGTTGAATAAAGGATGGGTAGATTATTTCTCACCACAGCTGTACTGGCCGATAGATTCAAAAGGCCAGGGCTTTGAAGCGCTGTTAAGCTGGTGGCAGGCAGAAAATACCATGAACCGCCATGTATGGCCGGGATTAAATACTGTGGAGATCAAAGTTTCTGACCGCCCTGCGGAGATTAAAAACCAGATTGAAATTTCCAGAAACATCCTGAAAAAAGATGCCGGAGAAATCCACTGGAGTATTGCCGGGCTCACAAAAAATCCAAATATGCTTCCGGTCCTTAAAAACGGACCTTACAGTGAAAAAGCTTTAGTCCCTAAAACACCATGGATAAAAGCTGCCCCACTACAGGCTCCTACACTGTTCATTACAGATAATGGAAGTTCTGCACGGGTAAACTGGAGCACCAAAAATATCGGTGAGGTTTTTCAATGGGTACTTTTTACACAGTATAACGGACTGTGGGAAACGGAAATTGTAACACTGGATACCCTTTCCAAAGATATCCCAAAGTTTAAGGATGGAAAAAAATTAAATGCTCTAGCCATCAAAGCTATTGGCAGACTTGGAAATGAAAGTGATTATATTGCAAAAAAAATCAAGTAAATTTTTTGATACAAAAGAGCTGTGAGAAGCTGAGAAATATAAAGGATCGTTATATCAATTGATGCCGGTCTATCTTTCGGAAATTTTTGATTTTACTCTACCGTAACAATAAAAATGTATAAAATCTCAGCGTTTTTGTGCTCACTCACAATATTAAACCCGGTTCTGAAATAAACCGGGTTTTATTTTAGAATAACTATAAATTATTAATTTAAAATAATGAAAATCAGTTAAATATAAATATATTTTGATTTTATATATAAAAACTTAAGATATTGTCGGAACCATTTTTGCATTATAAATCCCATAATCACCAAAATATAGCATTATGAATACGAACAGACTTTCCGCAAACATGGAAAAAGCACTTAGTGACCAAATGAATAAAGAAATTCATGCATCACACGTTTTTTTATCTTATGGAATTTGGGCTGATGACAAAGGATATCAGGGGATTGCCAACTTTCTGTACAGACATGCTCAGGAAGAACGGAATCATTCAATAAAATTCATGGAATATATTCTAAACAGAGGAGGTAAGCCAAAAGTAGATGCCATTCCTGCTCCTCCGGCGGATCCTGAAACACTCACAGCGTGCTTTGACGGAGTCTTTAAACATGAAGTGGATAATACAACGGCTATCTACAGGATTGTAGACCTTTCCATGGAAGAAAAGGACTGGGCGACATGGAATTTTATGCAGTGGTTTGTACAGGAACAGATTGAAGAAGAAACACTGGCTCAGAACTTAATTGATAAATTGAAAATTGCAGGGGGTGACAGAGCAACCGACGAATCTTTATTTACTTTAGATAAAACGTTACAGGAAACCCCGAATGATGTGCCATTGGCGCAGAATGCCACGGGAGATAATCCCTGAACCCTGTTTATTAAAATAAAATTACCTGAAAATCTGTCAGAATGCTGGCAGATTTTTTTATTATGAATCTCCCTTTAAAATCACTATCTTTGCACACTCATAATTCAAGGTCCGGTATTCAACAGTAAAAGTTGGAGAAAACTTGAATTACAATTGAACCTTAAACTTTGAATTTTACAATATGAAATGTGGAATCGTAGGCCTGCCGAATGTAGGTAAATCAACTCTTTTTAACTGTCTGAGCAATGCAAAAGCTCAATCAGCAAACTATCCTTTCTGTACTATTGAGCCGAACCTTGGAACGGTTTCTGTACCGGATCAGAGATTGTTTGAACTGGAGAAAATCGTAAAACCTGAGAGAGTTTTACCGGCTGTAGTTGAAATCGTTGATATTGCGGGTCTTGTAAAAGGAGCCAGCAAAGGAGAAGGATTGGGAAACCAGTTCCTGGCCAATATCCGTGAGTGTGAAGCAATCATCCACGTTTTAAGATGTTTTGATAACGGAAACATTATTCATGTTGAAGGTTCTGTAGATCCGCTAAGAGATAAAGAAATTATTGATATCGAATTACAGCTGAAAGACCTTGAAACAGTAGGAAAGGCAGTTGAAAAAGCAAAAAAATTCATCAAGTCCGGAAAGAAAGAAGATTTATTGACGTATGAAACACTTCAAAATCTTCAGAAATTCCTTGAAGACGGTAAAAATGCAAGAGAATTTGCTATGGATGATTTCGCAAAATCAGTGATTTCAGAAGTACAGCTTTTGACCAACAAACCTGTACTTTACGTTTGTAATGTTGATGAAAATTCCATTAAGAACGGAAACGACTGGATTGGTAAGATTGAAGAAATGGCTAAAAATGAAGGTGCTGAAGTTGTTGTTTTAGCGGCTCAGATTGAAGCTGATATTAACGAATTGGAAACTTTCGAAGAAAGAGAGATCTTCCTTGAAGAATTAGGTCTTACAGAACCGGGCGTAAACCGTTTGATCAGAAAGGCTTATGACTTATTAAAACTTCAAACGTATTTCACAGCAGGAGTAAAAGAAGTAAGAGCCTGGACTATCGGACAGGGATGGACAGCTCCTCAGGCAGCAGGAGTGATCCATACAGATTTTGAAAAAGGATTTATCCGTGCCGAAGTAATCAAGTATGAGGATTATATGACTTATGGTTCTGAAGTAAAGATTAAAGAAGCCGGAAAGCTTTCTGTGGAAGGTAAAGAATATATCGTTCAGGATGGTGACATCATGCACTTCAGATTCAACGTATAAGAGAAAAAATATTAAAGTTAGTTTGTAATAAAAAAACGCTTCCATGAATTTGGGAGCGTTTTTTGCAACACCGGAAATATAAACATGGATATATTGTTTTGATTACTTATTTACTAAAAAACGCTTCCGATAGGGAAGCGTTTCGTCATCATTATATTATTCAAGTTCTATAGGTCCCGGCTGACACTGCGGCTCTGCACAGCTTAGAGAGATTCTCTTACATTGTAGATTGGCAAGCAGGCACATTTCTTTTCCCCCGGTAATAACTCTTAATTCTCTTTTGTTTAATTTTTTACCGTTGTTTAAATTTTGATTTTTCATTGTCTTGATTTTTATAGGTTACTTGATATGTATATTTTTGCAAATACGATTGGTATTATGGTAATGTTGGACCTGGAACAAATCTGCACTGTCTCTCTGCACAGCTTGCTCCAACGATTCTGCATAAACCTGTCATAAGATCAACACATTGCAGTAAACCGCCAGTAATGGTTCTCAGCTCTTTTTTGTTTAATTTTTTTCCTTTGTCTAAGTTTCTGTTTTTCATAGCATTTAATTTTAGTTGATAGGTTGAATGTATTCTCAGAAGTTGTATGAACTTCACACAATAAACTGTTATATATTATTCTATAGGTTGTGGTCTGCATATTTTTTGAGCACAGCCTACGGAAATCGTTGTACAGTTTCTGGGATCATCCGGTGGATATGTCTCACATGGCCACTCAGGACATAATACAGGCTGCATGCAATCAAGCATACCACCGGTAATCATTTTTAGCTCTTTCTTGTTTAATTTTTTCCCGGCTTGTGAAATTTGGTTTTTCATAGTTTTGATTTTTAGTAAGTTACTGAAGACTAAAGTAGTAAAAATTATTATAGTATATCACTTTATATAGAAAAGAATGAAATAATTATTTTACTTTTATATACATCCAACTTTGTATATTTGAATTTTACAAATCATCTGCTATGGAAAAGATAGCTCATACTTCACTGGAAGATTTTTATAAAGAAATGGCAGCCAAGCTGGGACAGGACCTTGAAAGTGTTTTCCCAAAAGGTCTCCATAAAGACATCGGACATTTTAATGTTTTTGATATTGCCCAAACTATTGAAAGGATAAAAACAACCTCAGAAATGCCTTACAATAGAAGGAAGTATTATAAAATAAGCTTTATAAGAGGCAAAAACAGGGCTGAATATGCCGATAAAGTCATTTCAATACACCAGAATGCTTTATTATTTGCAACCCCTAAACTTCCTTACCACTGGGTTCCCGAATCTCCTGAACAGTCAGGAAGCTTTTGTGTGTTTACCGAAGATTTCTTTATAAAAGATAAATCCTATAACAGTCTGGAAGATCTTCCTATCTTTCAGCCGGGAGGAGTGCCTGTCTTTGAAATTGATGATGAGATGGCTGAAGAAATTGAAATTCTTTTTAAAAAAATAAAAAAAGAGATCGCTTCAGATTATATCTATAAATATGACCTGATCAGAAATTATGTACTGGAACTGATTCATTATGGACAGAAACTGCAGCCGGCATCCAATATTTCAACTTCAAACGATGCTTCCATGAGGGTGGTTTCTTTATTTATAGAATTACTGGAAAGACAGTTTCCTATTGAATCTACAGAACAGAGACTGCAGTTGAAGACGGCCAAAGATTATGCAGACCGATTGGCTGTTCATGTTAATTACTTAAATAAAAAACTGAAAGAAAATACAGGGAAAACAACTACCGAATTTATTGCAGACCGCATTATCCAGGAGGCTAAAATCCTTTTAAAACAAACTAAATGGAATGTTTCTGAGATTTCTTATGCTTTGGGTTTTGAAGAAATTGCCCACTTTTCAAACTTTTTTAAAAGAAAAACAACATTTGCTCCATTAGAATTTCGTTCATGATTTGAATTTTGCAAATTTCAGATTGATTCAAGCAAACCGTTGACGCTGAAAATACCCCAACTTTGTAATATCAAAATAATCAAAATAAAATGGACACAAAAACAAATATTGCACTGGTAACCGGAGGAAGCCGGGGATTGGGTAAGAATTCTGCACTTAAGATTGCTCAAAAAGGATTGGATGTCATTATTACCTATAGAAGCAATAAAGAAGAAGCAGAAGCTGTAGTAGAGGAAATTAAAGCGTTGGGAAGAAAGGCAGCCGCTTTTCAGCTGGATACAAAAGATATCAGGAGCTTTGACGGATTCGTGAAAGAAGTTACGGATTATTTACAGCAAAATACAGGAAGTCCAACTATTGATTACCTGATCAATAATGCAGGGACAGCTTTATATTCACCTATTACCGAAGTTACTGAAGAACAGCTTGATGATATTGTGGATATTCATTTCAAAGGTGTATTTTTCCTAACTCAGAAATTTTTACCGTTTATCAATGATGGAGGAGGAATTGTAAATATTTCTTCAGGGCTGGCAAGATTTGCTACGCCGGGATCATCTGTTTACGGTTCTATAAAAGCAGGGGTAGAAATGCTGACAAAGTACATGGCCAAAGAGTTGGGAAGTAGAAAAATTAAAGCTAACGTAGTGGCTCCAGGCGCGATTGAAACAGATTTTGGAGGAGGAAGAGTAAGAGATGATAAAGATATAAACGCCGTAGTTGCAGGGGCTACAGCCTTAGGAAGAGTTGGACTTCCTGACGATATAGGTGGAGTAGTGGCATTTTTATGTACCGAAGACGCAGGATGGATCAATGGGCAGAGAATTGAAGCTTCGGGAGGAATGTTTTTATAAGCACTCTGAAATGATATAAATAAAGAACCAACCCTGAGAGGGCTGGTTCTTTATTATTTGTAATAACGTTTGAATCTAGTTTATTGGAAATACAGGATCCACTATTTCGATTGGATCAACGGGGGTAGGTGGCTGGCACTGGGGTTCTTTGCAACCCGGTCCGTAGTACTGGCAGCGTGTACCGGAAATGATACATCTTACAAGCCCTCCGGTGATCATTTTCAATTCTTTCTTATTTAACTTCTTTCCTTTGTTTACTGTTTGTTTTTTCATGGTTTTAATTTTAAATGAGTATGCTGAATATTATTGGGGTCTGCATATTTTTTGGCCGCAAAAAGGAGAAATCAGTGAACAGCCATTCTCATCAACATGAGATTCACACGGTTCAAGATGCGGAGGACAGATTTCCTGAGCAGGCATACAGTTCAGCATACCTCCGGCAATCGTTTTCAGCTCTTTTTTGTTCAGTTTTTTTCCTTTCGATAAGATTTTCGTTTCCATAGTATATTTATTTGTTTGATTTTCACTAAGATATGTAAAATAATTGAAATATATCACATTGTGTGGATAAAATCGAGAGGTTGTCTACTTTTATATGTTATTTTCTGCTTAATGAAAATAAGAGAAAACAAAAGAACCGACTGTGTTCAGGCGGTTCAAAATAAGGTAAATATAAAGGATAAGCAGCTAGACTTTTGAAAGGTTTTCAATAGCTTTTTCCAGTGTTTCCTGTTTTTTGGCAAAACATAATCTGATGACATTTTCATTGATTTTGTTTTTGTAAAAGGAAGAAAAAGGAACACTAGCCACTTTGTGTTCCACCGTTAGCAGGGTTGCGAAGTCAAAATCATTTTTATCAGAAATCTTATTGTATTTGACGGCCTGGAAGTAAGTTCCTTCACAATCCAGTAATTCAAAAGAAGTCCCGGAAAGACCTTTTCTCAGAAAATCTCTTTTTTCCTGAAAGAACTGATTAAGGTGAGTATAATGTTCATCATTTTTCATATATTCTGCCAGGGCAAGCTGAATAGGAGTGTTGACACAGAAAACATTAAACTGATGAACTTTTCGGAACTCATCGGATAAGTTTTTGGGTGCTGCACAATAGCCTACCTTCCAGCCTGTAACATGGAAAAGTTTTCCAAATGAGGCTACCAGCAGGCTTCTTTCCTTAAGTTCGGGATGCTGGCAGATGCTTAAGTGCTGTTTCCCGTCGAAAACAATATTTTCATAGACTTCATCGCTTAAAATAAGAATGGAAGTATCTTTTACAATGTTGATAAGTTCCTGAATATCATTTTCTTTCAGGATCTTTCCGGAAGGGTTATTAGGGTTGTTAAGAATGATCATTTTCGTTTTCCCGCTGATCAGCTTTTTTACATCATTCCAGTTGATCTCATAGTCCGGAGCTTTCATCTCAAAACGCTTTACGACACCTCCGAAAAGTTCTACCGTAGGCTCATAACAGTCATAGGCAGGTTCAAAAATAATAACTTCATCTTCTTTTTTTATAAAAGCGGCAATAGCTGTGAAAATGGCCTGAGTACCTCCTGCGGTAATGGTTATTTCTGTGTCCGGATGATAGGTTGCCTGATGGCTGTTTTCAATTTTCCGGGCAATTTCTTCCTTTAATCCAATCATTCCTCCCAAGGGAGCATACTGGTTGAACCCTTTTTTTATGAAATGGTCTACATGGTTTAAGAGTTCCATATCAGGCATGAAATCAGGAAATCCCTGAGAGAGGTTGATAGCTTCATTCTCATTGGCCAGCTGTGTCATCTGGCTGAAAATGGTAGTTCCCACATTGGAAAGTTTTGATAAAGGAAGTTGTATCATAAAACGATTTTTTCAGTATCGAATTTAATGAAATATTTAAAACAGTTTGAAGTGATCGAGAATTAAATCAAGAATTCTCTCTGAATCTGAATTTGATTTGGGTTAATAAGAAGCGCTGTTCTCATAGAAACTCAGCTTATGGCGATAGATTTGTAGGTTAGAAATTAAATAAACATTTGTTTAAAAAAAGATGCTTTTTTCTTTTTACTTCGTTGGAAGATGCCTACATTTGGTAGACCAATAACCCATTAAACCCATGAAAATGAAGATTAAGAAGATTGACTTTCCGCAAAAATCGGTGTTAGCTAAAGACCAAAAGGATTTTGATTATGTTGACAGCTTTGCCGGTGAGGTAATGAACAGCAAGTCAGATATTGACATCTCAGAAGTTGGGAAAGCTTTTTTTATCAGTGGTCCGCAATGGGGAAAGAAAATGTTTGCCTTCAGGAATAAAGTGGTTGGATTATTTGGATTAAAAACAGGAGCAGATCCTGATAAGACTCAGGCTGCTGATCACTTTCAGTGTGAAGTAGGGGAACGTATGGGAATTTTTACAGTATTTGAAAAAACAGAAAATGAAATTATACTGGGAGAGGATGATAAACATCTCGACTTCAGAGTTTCCCTGCTGCTTGATAAAATCCAGGATGATAAGACTGAAAAAGCACTGACCATTTCTACGACTGTAAAATTTCATAACTGGCTGGGAATCTTATATTTTTTACCGGTTCGCCCTTTTCACAGACTGATTGTTCCGGCCATGCTGAAAAATGTAATCGGCAAGCTGGAAGCCAGATAGAAATTGGGAAGTATCATCTATTGATCATCAGTTCCTGCATCTGGTGATATTGTATTGCTTTTTCTTTTAAAGGATTATTACTCCATTCTTCCCAGGTACATGTGTAAGGATCATACCCACATTTAAGTGGTGCTGAGTATATATTGCCAGGTTCATCCAGATAGGCCCGGCAATCGGTACATACATGACGGAATTCGCAGTCTTTACACTTTGAGATTTTATCTTTACTGAGAGTCCAGTATTTTTTGAAATCCGGCTGGGTTATAGCATCTTCCAAAGAGGTATCCTTTATATGGCCAAAACTTTTTTTCATGCTGGGGCAGTTTTTAATATGACCCTTAGTGTCGATACCAATTTTCCGGTTAAGACAACTGTTGAAAGCCAAAGATTCGGTAAAGGTTGTAATATTAATGGAGAATAAACTGCTATCGATAACCCCACAGTGAATTTCGCTGTCAATAATCCTGTCAGTCTGCAATATATAACCAGTTCCGTGACTGCCTTCCTTATAAATTTTTGTTACATTGGTTCCGGTAATGGTAAGACTGCTTATTTTTTTATGTTTCCTGACAAATAATTCGGTGCTTTGATAAAAAAGATCTTCATTTTTACAGGGAAGTATAATCTCCACGGATTTTATTTGTGAAGGAGTTATCATACTCATTATTCTTTCTAATTCATTCCAGGATGCTTCCTTAAAAAATCTGAACTGAATAAAATTACAGCAGAGTGCTTCCAGCTGCTCAAGAAATTGGGTGTCGAAATATGGAAGTTCATACTCCGCATCCAGAATACAGTGAGAGATATGAGCCGGAAACAGCCATTCTTCAGCCATTTTAGGGAATAATTCTATTTCTTCAGAAGAACAGTAGAATGCAAATTCATGTTCTTCTATGAACTCCAGATACTCATGAAATATTTCTTTTTCATCATCATCGAGCTGTATCAGGATTTCAGGTACATTAATATACCTTTCATCTGTAAATAATGACACCAGAGAATGAGGTACAGGATAAATTTTCCTTCTCTGAAGATCGCAGATTACCGAGCGGAAAGCTCCATTTACGATGATACAGTGACTGTATAAAAGCAGCAAGTGATCCATAGTTATAGTATATGCATTTTAGAATAAGGTTTGTAAAAAGGGTCAGCCTCTGCCGGCTCTGCATTGTACTTACCCAGCTTTAAAGATTCCTGGAAATCACTATTTTTTTTACTTTCAAATACATCTATATTCCAGGTGTGTGAATGTAAAGATAGCTGGCTTTTGTTTTCTGCCATCCAGGTTTGTATTTCTTCTTTTATTTTTTCTTGCTCTTCTTTTTTCATATTTCTTCTTTTAATAGATCAAAAGCAATCTGTCGCTCAATATCATAATTACAGCATTTAGACAACCATTGAAACTGCCCTATAGGATTTACTTCCAGAAAGACATATTCTTTTTCAGGAGTATAGATCATATCAATAGAACCGGAATTCATATCAATGCTTTGCATGAATGAGACTAATTTTTTTTCTATTTCTTTAGGTAATTGATAAGGGACACACCGATTTGGTCTTTCATTATCATAGTTTCTGAAATCAGTTTTTGTTTTTTCGTTGGCTTGTGAGAAAATGGCCATAGTATAAAACTTACCTTTCAGATAAAAGATGCGTAGTTCATACTTCTTTTCGGTATACTCCTGGTACATGGAAAAATGGCTGAACTCTTTTCCATTGTTTTGTATGCTCAGATTTTGAATATCGCTTTTGGAAAGTTTGAGAACGGGTTGATGGATATATACCTCTGAACCTTCTGTATAGGTAAACTGAAATGAATTAAATTCAATATCTTTTGTAATAATTGAATCATATCTGGCAGAAAAGCTTAATAATTCATCTATATTGCTGGTCACTAATGTTTCCGGTATTTTTAATCCTGCATCATTGGCCAGGCTAAGATTATGCACTTTATTGGTAACATTTTCCTGAAATCTGTTTATCCTTCCTCCTTTTTCGAAAGCTGAGTAGACATTGTCAATCATTCTTTCATTTTCTCTTTGAAAATTATCCTGAATCCGGAAAATCATTTGTTTCAACTTAGTGTCGTGCATGGATAATGTAAATCCCTTATTGCTTTTAAAGTTTCCTCTTCTATACCAGAATTTTTTAATTTCCTTGCTGTTAATATTCCCCTGGTCGGTAGATAACTCTACTGAAAGGCCTTCTGTATTTGATATTTTAAAACTGATACTTTGAATAACTGTTTCATTATTGATACGGCAGATTTTATTTTTACTTTCCAGATAAAAAATCCAGTCCAGCACATCATTAGTGGATCGGTCATTTTTGTTACTTTGGATCAGGTGCATCATATATTTATTTACTTCTATGACAATCAGTTATAATTAAAATGCGGGATACTTATCGCATCCCGCAATAACTTAGATATTACTAATGACAATTATGCTAATCACTAGTAAGTACCTCCATACCATACATCATTAATAAGATATTCCTTGCATTTAAGAACAGTATCTTCTCTATCAGGGCATCGGACCCATGATGTTCCATGGTCTGGAGAATAAGCACCCTGTGTTGCAATAATAGCTCCTCCTTTGAATGTGCTCATTTGGCTTGTAGTCATTTCTTTGAATTTCAAAGACGTCAAACTTTCTAATTTTTTCATAAATTTTGGATTTAGTTTTACTTCTGTCTTTCCGCCATGAAGTAATTGTTCAGCGTATTTTTTTTACACAGATATAACATGCTTACTGCCATCGGTAGCATAGAAGATTTGAGTGAGGAGAGTACCTCTGTCATTATAAACGTTGATGTCATGAGTCGAAATATCGGGAACACCGCCATTCATAAATGCCCCGGCGTTGGTTGCCACATTCTGACCGCCTCTAATTTTACCCATCAGGTCATTATGTAATGCTCTGAATTTTTCTGATGTTAATTTTTCTAGTTTCATTATTAAATTTTTTAGTTATCTCTGTCTTTCGCCTTGAGACTGTTGTTCAGCGTACAGTATTCTTCAGGTTCAACTGTTATCCTGATAGTTCCTGTAAGAATTAGAATTATGGTTGTATTACATAAAATAGGATATTTCCAACCCTGTTTTTGCATCCACGAAACTTACATGCTGTAAGCCTCCACCGTTGTCATCCCAGATTAATGTATCAGAGCTGGCAGTCCGTATACCTCCTCCCGGGGTTCCAATAAGAGAGCCGGACCCTGTTCTTTCCACAAGACCTCCTTTAATTTCATGCATCGCGTGACTGTCTAATTTTTTAAATTTTTCTGATTTTAAACTTTCTAGTTTCATGATATTGAAATTTAGTTTTTACTCCTGTCTTTCCGCCATGGAGTAATCTTCAGCGTTTTTTAATTTTTTTTTGAGTTTCATTTTGTTTTTACCCCGCCGTATCTTATTGATAATGAGCTGTTGTTGTCTATACAAGATTAAATATATTTTTAATGGAAATCAATCTTCACTTTGTAAGTGTAATTGGTTTTTCAATAAGTGTATATAAAGACGGATTAAATGAAAATAGAGACAGATATCTTTAACAGAATAATGCTGACTGCTCTGGTTTGAGGGTCTGTTGAATTAAGCATGGATGTTTAAAATACTGAATTGACTTCAGGCTGAAGGTTGGGTATTATGTTCCTAAAGCATACCGAAGTGTCATACGATAAGTGTATTGGAAGGTTTCATTGAACTGCATCTTGAGCAGTAAAAGAATAAAATAGAAACGGGCGGATCTGTTTTTACTCCATATGTTCTATTTTCGACAAAAAATCATTTTTTTTGCGAACAGAAACATCCAGTACAGAGTTGTCTGTCATGATTACCTGGCCTCCTTTTCCTTTGATGTACTCTTTAAGGTGAGAAAGATTAATGAGGTGCTTATGATGGATTCTGAAAAAATTATACTCCGAAAGGAATTCTTCAAACTCGTGTAAGGTTTTGGAAACAATAATTTTGGTTTTGTCTGCGAGGTAAAATGTGGTATAGCTTGAATCTGCTTCACATCGTATGATGTCATTAATATCTGTTAATTTAAAGCCTTGCAGAGTAGGTAGACTGATTTTATTTTTCTTCGAAGAACCTGCAGGAATTATTTTTTTTTTTTTGATATTTTCTAGGGTCTTATTAACCGCAATGATGAAGTCCATTTTTTTTATCGGCTTCAAAAGATAATCTGCAGCACCATTTTTAATGGCCTGGATCGCAAAATTTTCAAATGCTGTAATGAAAATAATCTGGGAATCTATCGATTTGAATTGAGACAGCAGATCAAAGGCCGTCCCATCTTTCAGCTGGATATCCAAAAAAAGAATGTCCGGTGAATTTCTGGAAAGATAAATATAAGCTTCCTCTATGCTTGATGCCTGAAATACAGTCTGAATTTCCGGAAATTCGTTTTGCAGCAAGAGAGCAATATAATCTCTTCCGTCTTGTTCGTCATCAATGATGCAGGCTTGTATTTTGGTTTTCATGGGGGGTGATATAAATTTTAATTTGAGTTCCTTGTTCGTGTTCCTGTCCTTGCTCAGAAAGATTTTTAATAACTAAAATAATATTAGTCTCAAAAAGCTGCTTAAATGTTTCAATTCTCTTTTGAGATAATTTTACCCCAAAAGAACCGGATTTTATAATCGTCTGATCTTTACTGCTTATTCCGTTTCCGTTATCCTCAACTGTTATACAAAGTGACAAACCGCTGTAATCAAACCTGATATCTATTTTTCCTTTCCGGTCTGCTAATGCTGAAACACCGTGTTTTATTGCATTTTCAACAAAAGGCTGTATCAGAAGGGAAGGAATAGTCCAGCTTTTGTCCACGGTTTCCGATATATGTATTGAATAATCAAATTGCTCTTTTAAACGAAGTTTCTCCATGTTCAGATACAGGGAAAGGTATTCCACTTCTTCCTGTATAGGCATGAATGTTTTTTCAGAATAATGAAGTGTTTTTCTGATCATTTGTGAGAAAATATCCAAATAGTTCTCTGTTTCTGCATAATCTTTTTTATACAGCAGAAACTGTATAGAATTGAGGCAGTTGTAAATAAAATGAGGGTTGATCTGTGCCTTTATCGCCTGCAGCTCGAGTTCTGCAATCTTCTTCTCGTAATAAAGGTTTTCCAGTTTCTTGTTTCTTTTTTTCTGAAAATATAATGTGATAAGTATAAACAATGCAGTAGCTCCCAAAATAATCATCAGGAACTTAAACCACCAGGTCTGCCAGAATTTAGGTTCAATTTTAAAATTAACATTTGTAGAGGTATATGACTGTTTTCCGTTATAGCCTAATCCCAATACCCTAAAAGTGTAAGTTCCTGGTGGTAGGGAATTTAATATAATCTTAGAAGAACTGCTGGTTTCCCAGGTATCATTCAGGCCTTCAATTTTATACTTATAACTTATTTTTCCCTGTGAAGCATAATCCGGGAAACTCAGGTTAAATACAATGTTATTGTTGGGAGTCTGGCTTGTAAGTTTTTGTTGCAGATTGAAGAATTCCTGACTGCCAATCGTAATAGAATTCATGATCACCTTTTTATGAATGAACTTCTTCTGCGATAATAAATTTCTGATTGAAAGTATTCCTAAACCTTTTGAAGTGCCGGCAAAGAGGGTATCTCCTTTTATGACACATCCCGCTACAACATTTGAAGGCAAGCCGTCAGTCTGTGTGAAATTATTGATCTTTATAGCAGTACCTCGGATCTCAACTCTGCTTAAGCCTGAATTGGTACTTGCCCAGAAAACATTTTCATTTTCTACTTCTATTTTTTTGATCTGGCTGGTCAGAAGACCGCTGCCTTGTGTTATCCTTTTTAGAATTTTACTGTTGCTGAAGAGGATAATACCATTTAAATTGGTGGCTCCCACATATAGATTATGACTTAGCTTTTTTATATCTGTAAAATAATAGCCCTCCAGGAAGAGACTTTTCTTTTTTGTCCGGGTGTTCATTTTATAGAGGTCTTTAAAATTTCCCACAAACAGACTGTCCGTATCATAGAGCAGCGCTGTATAAATCCTTTCCTGCTGCAGAATTTTAGAATATGTATGCGCATTGTAATTATAAGCAGTCAGGCCGTCATTCGAACAGATTAATACAGACCCTCGGATATATGGCAGAACATTTTTAGGATTATAATCCGATGCATTTAAAATATATTTCTTTTTAGTGGCTGTGTTGTATTGGATAAGACTTCTGCTTAAACCAAATATTACTGTATTGCCTTCTGAAAATATAGCTTTATGCTCTATCTTCCTGTTTTTTTCAAAAACAATATCCTTTATGGTATGGGAGCGGTATATACCGCTTTTTGCCTCGTTGTATCCTAAAAAAATACCGCTGTCATTTCCTGCAATAGCCGTTATATAAGCCGAATTATTTTTGATGGGCAGATGCATATAACTCTTAAGGAACTTGTCAGTAATAAAATAAATCCCATTGTTTTGGGTAGAAAACCAGATGTTATTATCATGATCTGCCAGGATACTGTTGATGACATATTGGTCTAAAAATTTCACCGGATCAGAAAGCTTCCTGCTGTCCAGTAAGGTCTGTTTGAAATGCAGTGCACCTCCATTTTCCAGGCTTAGCCATATTCCGTAATTTTTATCTATAAATACATGCTGGATATTCTCATTCGTGAAGTAGGTCTGGATCTTTTTAAAAGTGAACTTATCGTATAGTTTATAAATTTCAATCTTTCCCTGGCTTTTAAAAATGTAAAAGCTATCCTTCCTGTATACCATTGTTTTTTTTCCTAATGGAATATTACAGGATGTTTTCTTTCTGGTGACAATGTCATAAGCTTCAATATTCTTTTTTCCACTTTTATCAGCCAAATAGAGGAGGTGGTTAGAAAGATCGAAAGAAATTGCATGAGAAGAGCCGTCTCCATTAATGAATAACGGGATTGTATTAACCTTTCCGTTCCTGTAAATATACATATTCTTAGGATTACCGGGTGCATACATATAGATTGCATCTTGATGAATATAAATGCTGGGATTATGTTCAAAATGCATTTTTTTGAGCTCCTTATTCGAGTCTGAATTAATAATTCTGCCGTCTTTCAAATACGCAAAATCATTAAGAAAAGATAAAATGAAAATTTCTCCATTCGATAACTGATGGCAGGACAGTACTTCAATGTTTTTTAATCCGTCTGCTTTATTATACTGCTTAAATTCTTTTCCATCAAAGCGAAATAGTCCATTATCACTTCCTATCCAGATAAAACCATTGAGGTCCTGGCTTAAGGTATAGGTATATGAACTGTTCAGTCCTTCCTCTTCACTATAATTTACCAATCCGGGGATTTGAGCAAAAAATATTGATGATAAAAGAAAAATATAAGAAATTACCAGAAAAATAAATAAATTTTTCACGTGGATATGAATAATAATGTAAAGATATAGTTTGAAGGATAATAATGCAAAATATGAGAGAAAATACTAAAAAACAGATTGAAAAAATTCGGATAATTTTGTACAATTTCGTACTTTTGTATGTTTGCTGAAATCATATATGTCACAAGAAATAAATCCAACCTACTCAGAAGATAATATCAGAACCCTCGATTGGCAGGAACATATCCGTCTGCGCCCCGGCATGTACATCGGGAAGCTCGGCGATGGCTCTTCCGCTGATGATGGTATTTACATTTTACTTAAAGAAATTCTGGATAACTCTATAGACGAGTTCAGGATGAGGTCCGGTAAAAGAATTGAAATAAAAGTGGATGACGGTAAAGTTACGATCCGTGACTTTGGCCGTGGAATTCCATTGGGGAAAGTGGTAGATGCCGTCTCCAAAATGAATACCGGGGGTAAATACGACAGTAAGGCGTTCAAAAAATCAGTCGGACTGAATGGGGTAGGTACCAAAGCCGTTAATGCCCTTTCAGACTATTTCAGAGTACGGTCTTTCCGTGATGGAAAAATGAAGGTAGCTGAATTTTCTCGGGGAATGATCACGGAAAACTTTGAGGAAAAAGAAACTTCAGACAGAAACGGTACGGAGATTTCCTTCATTCCTGATGGTGAGATATTCCTGCATTTTAAATACCGAAAAGAGTATATCGAAAGAATGCTCCGCAACTATGCTTACCTGAACCCAGGACTGAAAATCCTTTTCAACGGAGAAACCTATTTTTCTGAAAATGGTCTGAAAGACCTATTGGAAGAAGAACTTGAAAGCGATACCCTTTATCCTATCGTTCATCTGAAAGATGAGGATATTGAAGTGGCGATCACTCATACAGATAAATCCCAGACGGAAACCTATTTTTCATTCGTAAACGGACAGAATACAACTCAGGGAGGAACGCACCTCAATGCATTCCGTGAAGCATATGTGAAGACTATCCGTGAATTTTTCAATAAGAATTTCGATGCTTCCGATATCCGGAAATCTATTATTGCTGCCATCTCCATCAATGTAGAAGAACCTGTTTTTGAGTCCCAGACCAAAACAAAATTAGGGTCTAATGATATAGGACCAAACGGGCCTACCGTAAGAACCTTTATCATTGATTTTCTTAAAAGCAAGCTGGATAATTTCCTGCACAGAAATCCTGAAATTGCAGAAGCGATCCAAAGGAAAATATTGATTTCCGAAAGAGAAAGAAAAGAACTCTCAGGAATACAGAAGCTGGCAAGAGAAAGAGCCAAAAAAGTGTCTCTTCACAATAAAAAGCTTCGCGACTGCCGACAGCATTATAACGATCAGAAAGCAGAAAGAAAAGGCGATAGCCAAATATTCATTACCGAGGGTGACTCTGCATCAGGATCTATCACAAAATCCAGAGATGTAGAAACGCAGGCTGTATTTTCACTGAAAGGAAAACCCTTGAACTGCTATGGTCTTACGAAGAAAGTAGTATATGAAAATGAAGAATTTAACCTGCTTCAGGCTGCTTTAAATATTGAGGAAAGCCTTGAAGACCTTAGGTATAATCAGGTAATCATTGCCACGGATGCCGATGTTGATGGGATGCATATCCGTTTACTGATGATCACATTCTTCCTGCAGTTCTTCCCCGATTTGATCAAGAACAATCACCTTTATATTCTTCAGACCCCGTTATTCAGAGTGAGGAATAAAAAAGAAACAAGATACTGCTATACCGAAGCAGAAAGAATAAAAGCTTTAAATGAACTTGGGAAAAACCCGGAAATTACCCGATTTAAAGGACTTGGAGAAATCTCTCCGGATGAATTTAAACATTTCATCGGAAAAGATATCCGCTTAGAGCCTGTGGTCATCGGAAAAGATCAGACCATAGAACAGCTTCTGGAATTTTATATGGGGAAAAATACACCGGACAGGCAGACATTTATCCTGGAAAATCTGGTGGTGGAGGAAACGGATATTGATAAGAAAGAAGCTTTGGATGAAATAAGCACCTCTTAAAACTTACAATAAACATGACAATTAATGAGACTAAGTAACCGTAACAAAGCATCGTTGTACAATTTTATCAATACGTTGCTCCTTATGATGGTTGTATTGGGAATAGTCGGGTTTTTAGCTAATGAATATAGGCTTAATGCATTGGGAAATGAAAGCTATTTACTGATTATCGTCCCGGTGCTGATGTTAATCGCCTTCCATCTTAACGGACGACAGATTTTTGAATATGACAGTGATGGAGAAGCCCTGAATTTTAAAAACAGAAATATTATTCCTTTTTTGAATACTCCTCTGTATGATGAGTTTCCAAAATATAAACTGATAAAATATGATGTAATAACTATCCTCTTTATCAAAAGACTATATATTACCATTTCAAGTAAGAATAACGGCTCTACAGTACTGAAGTACCAGATCTCTTATCTGAACGGAAAAGAAGTAAATGATTTAAAACTCTCTCTGAACAAAGTAGTGAAAGCTAATAAAGAGAAAAAAGATTAATAATAAAAATGACAGAAGAATATTCGCATGAGGGTGAAAGCTTAAAGAAAGTTTCCGGGCTTTATAAAGACTGGTTTCTGGATTATGCTTCCTATGTAATTCTTGATAGAGCTATCCCTTCGGTGTATGACGGGCTGAAACCTGTTCAGCGTAGGATTATGCACTCTATGAGAGAACTGGAAGATGGCCGATATAATAAAGTAGCTAATATTGTAGGAAATACCATGAAATATCACCCTCACGGTGATGCTTCCATTACGGATGCCATGGTGCAGATCGGGCAAAAAGAAATCCTGATAGATACCCAGGGAAACTGGGGAAATATCTATACGGGAGATTCTGCAGCTGCTGCAAGGTATATTGAAGCCAGGCTGACTCCTTTTGCTCTGGAAGTGGTATTTAATCCCAAAACAACAGAATGGGCAAAATCCTATGACGGCAGAAATAATGAACCTATTGATCTTCCTGTAAAATTCCCTTTGCTGTTGGCTCAGGGAGTGGAAGGAATTGGGGTAGGGCTTTCCACCAAAATACTTCCGCACAATTTTAATGAGCTGATCAATGCTTCCGTAGCTTATTTAAAAGGAAAAAGATTTGAAATATTTCCTGACTTCCTGACGGCCGGTTATCTGGATGTTTCCGAATATAATGACGGTCACAGAGGAGGAAAAGTAAGAGCGAGAGCAAAAATTACCCAGACAGATAAACATCTTCTGGTTATTTCTGAACTTCCTTACTCCAAGACTACGAGTGATCTGATAGACTCTATCTTAAAAGCCAACGAGAAAGGGAAGATCAAAATCAAGAAAATTGAGGACAATACCTCAGATAAAGTGGAAATTCTGATCCATATTCATCATGATGTTTCACCGGACAAGACGATTGATGCTCTCTATGCATTTACAGACTGTCAGGTGACTATTTCTCCCAATGCCTGTGTAATTGTGGGAGATAAGCCTATGTTTATGAATGTTTCGGAAATCCTGAAGATGAATACGGATCATACGGTTTCTTTGCTGAAAAAAGAACTCGAAATTGAGCTTCACGAACTTCAGGAAAGCTGGCATTTTTCTTCATTAGAAAGGATATTCATCGAAAACAGGATCTATCACGATATTGAAGAGGTAAAAACCTGGGATGATGTACTAAAGACAATAGATAAAGGATTAAAGCCTCATACCAAACATCTTTTAAGAGCAGTAACGGAAGAGGATATTTTAAGATTAACAGAGATCAGGATCAAGAGAATTTCAAGATTCGATTTAGATAAATTTAAAGAAAATATTGCCTCCCTTGAAGGTAAAATAGAACAGGTAAAACACAACCTGGCTAATCTGATTCCTTATGCTATTGAGTATTATTTAAATATTCAGAAGAAATACGGAAAAGATAAGCAGAGAAAAACAGAACTTAGAATCTTCGATACTATTGATGCAACAAAAGTAGCCGTAGCAAACGAAAAATTCTATGCCAATTTTGAAGAAGGATTCATCGGAACATCCCTGAGAAAAGATCAGTATATGTTCGATTGTTCTGATATTGATGATATCATTACTTTCAGAAAAGATGGAAGCATGAAAGTGGTAAAAGTGGAAGCTAAAACTTTTATAGGAAAGGATCTTCTCCACGTGGCAGTCTGGAAGAAAAATGATAAAAGGACTGTATATAATATGATTTACCGCGAAGGTAGAGATGGTCCTTATTATATGAAACGTTTTTCTGTAACCGGAGTAACAAGAAATACGGATTATCCTTTGGCTTCAGATAAAAAAGGTTCAGAAATGCTGTATTTTTCAGCTAACCCTAACGGGGAAGCGGAGACCGTGACCGTCCTTTTAAAACCGAATCCAAGGATCAGGAAAAATAAAATGGAGATCAACTTCTCCGAACTTGCTATTAAAGGGAGAGATTCCAAAGGAAATCTTGTGACCAAATATGCAGTGAAGAAAGTTGATATGAAGGAAGAGGGTGTTTCTACACTGGCCCCGAGAAAGATATGGTTCGACGATACGGTAAGAAGACTGAATGCGGATGCAAGAGGAACTTTATTAGGCAGCTTCAAAGGCGATGACAAGATTCTGACCATTAATACCAATGGCGAAGTAAAGCTGGTTTCTTTCGACTTGGGCAACCGTTTTGATGATGAATACCTGGTGCTTGAAAAATGGAGGCCCGGACAGCCTATTACCTGTATTTACTATGACGGAGAAAAAGATATGTACTTTATCAAGAGATTCTTATTGGAAAATACCGTTAATGTACAGACTTTTATGCCTTCAGAACATCCAAAATCCTTCATTGAAAATGTAATCGTGGCCAACGAAGCAACAGCTGAGATTATTTTTGCAAAAGATAAAGGAAAAGACCGTGAGCCTGAGACTATCAATATTGATGAGTTTATTACTGTAAAAGGAATAAAAGCAATTGGAAATCAGTTCACGAAATTTAAAGTGAAAGCAATCAACATCACGATTCCAGAACCTGTGGAAGAAGAACCCGAAGTTTACGAAGAGCCGGAACAGACAGGAGATATGGATGAAGATGGAGGGATCATCGGTGATCTGTTTCAGGATGGAGAGAATAATGAATCTGAATAAATAAAGAATTTCAGATCAAAAAAATAGATAAAAAAGACATCAGATGAATATAGTTGTTTTAATTATAATGGCTGTTACATGTATTTTTAGTTACATGGGACTTAACAATACAAGTTTATTTGAAAAATATAAATTTAATGTTGGGGCTATTGCCAATCGGAAAGAATATATCAGGCTTATCAGTTCTGCATTTTTGCATGCAGATTTTATGCATTTATTTTTTAATATGCTTTCTCTCTACTTTTTTCAGGGAGTGGTTATTCATTTCTTTGGAGAAATAGGATTTTTGATCGTGTATTTCGGATCAATGATTCTTGGGAATTTATTCAGTCTGCAGATCTATAAAAAACAACCGTGGTATTCTGCTATTGGTGCCTCTGGTGCTGTGTCAGGAATTATTTTTGCATCTATTGCAATGGCACCGAATGAAATCAGTGTTAACTTCCTTCCGGGATGGTTGTTCGGAACATTATACTTTGGATATTCAGTATACATGATGCTGAATCCTAAACAATGGGATAACCTGGGACATGCCGCTCATTTGGGAGGTGCATTTTTTGGGCTTATTTATTCTATTGTAATGCACCCACAGCTGGCAATGAGTAATATGCTTTTCTTGGGGGTGATGTCACTGCCGTTGATTTATCTGGGATATCAGATCTTTGTGAGGAAAAGAATAGGATAAAATACTATTTTTACTAAAAATATCAAAACCAATGAACACATCAGAATTAAACAGTTTCATCGTGATACTTATCTATGGTTCATTGGTTTTGCTTTCTCTGCTGAAACTCACCAACCCTTTACAAGTTAACAGAAAAGCAAATTTCTGGTTCGGGGTTTTTCTGTTTCTGTGGTCTACCTTTTGGATGGATGAGGTTCTGTTTTTAATTACCGGATCAGTAATTGAGTTCCATTCTCTGTATTTAGTGCGTTTTATCCAGTTTCTAACGCCCATTGTTTTTTATTTCAGCGTATTGTTCTATACCAATCCTTCTTTTACTTTTAAAATTACGGATCTTAAATTTCTACTGCTTCCGGCAGCTTTCCTGGTATGCCTTTTCCTGATAAAATCCGGACTCAGTAATCCATTTGAATATCTGAGTGTTATTTTGATCCTCATTCAGGCCCTGTTTTACACCGGACTTTCTTATATTATCATCAGAAAACATCAAAGAAAAATTCAGCAGTTTTCCTCCAATACAGAAGGAATTAACCTAAACTGGCTGGAGTATATTATCGTTGTACTTTTTATTGTCAATATTATTTATGTGATCTACAACCTGTTTTATGATCCCACCTCTTTAAATTTCTTCATTAATGCGGTTTTTTTGCTGGTTATTTACTGGGTCGCTTATTATTCTCTGAAGCAAAAGGAGATTTATCCTGTAGAAGAAAAACAGCGCCAGGAGCTGATCTCTATTGATGAAGATGCTGATGAAGAAGAAGTGAAAAGAAAGCTGATCTCAGATGAAGAATTAAGTAAGATTAAAATTCAGCTGGAAAACATGATGGAGACCGGTAAGCCTTATTTGGATAGTGAGCTGAACCTGATTAAATTAGCAGAAATACTTGAAGTTTCCAGTCATCAGCTGTCTTATGCCATCAATACCGGTTTTGGAAAGAACTTTTTCCAGTATGTTAACGGATACAGAGTAGAATATGCAAAAGTACTTCTCAAAGATACGGACAGTAAATTTTCAATTTTAGGAATTGCCTATGAGTCGGGATTCAATTCCAAGACTTCTTTTAATACTACGTTCAAAAAACTCACCGGTCAGACCCCTTCAGAATTTAAAAAAATAAGTTCCGATTTATAAAGTTTACCTTTTTAATATTGGTAATCCATTGTAATTCAATATTTTAATATTTTTTGAGTATTGTCATAAAATGAGTTCATTAAGATAAGTCGGAACATTAAAATTTTACATCTATACTAGCTTTGTACCATAAATTTTGTTTTATGGAAACCAAAGAATCATACGCAGTTATTACAGGAGCCAGCCAGGGACTGGGAAAAGCATTTGCCGAAAATCTGGCCAGGAAAAATATCAATGTTATTCTGGTAAGCCTTCCCAATCAGAATTTAAAAGAGCTTACAGAAGAACTCGAAAAAAACTATCCTATAAAAGCCCATTATTATGAAGTAGACCTTTCCGTACATGATAATGTGATGAAACTTACAGCATGGCTTAATCAATCCTTTGAAATTCATATCCTGATCAATAATGCAGGTCTTGGGGGAACCAAAAAATTTACAGAAGCCAGCTCAGACTACATCAATACTATCCTTCAGGTGAATGTGGCTGCCACTTCACTTATTACCCATCAGCTTCTTCCTAATCTTTTAAGGCAGCCGAAAGCCTATATTTTAAATGTTTCAAGCATGGCCGCTTTTTCCCCTATAGGGTTTAAAACAGTATATCCGGCTTCTAAAACCTTTATCCATTCCTTTTCCAGAGGCTTACATGAAGAGCTGAAAGATACCAATGTTTTTGTAAGCGTAGTGAATCCCGGAGCCATGAAAACCAATACGGATGTATGTAAACGGATTGAGAAACAAGGCTTTTTAGGAAGGCTGACCCTTTTAAACCCTGATAAAGTAGCTTCTTACTGTATTCACCAGTTATTTAAAAAAGATTCCGTAATTATGGTGAACCCAATCAGCTGGCTGATCATGAGAATTTTACCGATATGGATAAAACTTCCGCTGATGACCCAGGCAATAAAAAGAGAAATCGAAGCATGAAAAAAATTTGTGTAACCGGAGCAACAGGGCTTCTGGGAACTAATGTTATCATTAAATTATTACAAAATGGTTATTCTGTTACTGCTCTGGTGCGCAAGAAAAGCAGCTGGCTGGGCGAAGAAAACGAAAATCTGAAATTGGTGGAAGCAGATCTTTCATCCGATATCTCATCACATCTCAGCAATACTGACTGTATCATTCATATTGCGGCAGAAACACGGCAGAACCTCCTCAGCTATGAGGAGTATAAGAACGTGAATTATGACACCGTTGTGAACCTGTTTACCCATGCAGAGGTAATGGGGATAAAAAAGTTTTTGTTTGTGAGTACAGCAAATACATTAGGATTTGGAAATACAGGCTTCTGGGGAAGTGAAAAAGCCCCCCAGCTTTATCCTTTTACTTATTCTTTCTATGCTCAAAGTAAGCTGGCAGCGGAAGAGTATCTTTTACAGAACCGTAAAAATACAGAGGTTATCATTGTTAATCCAACCTTTATGATCGGAGCTTATGATAGCAAGCCTAGTTCCGGAAAAATCATCTTCTGGACCTGGAAAAAGAAACTGGTCTTTTATCCGAAAGGAGGGAAGAACTTTGTACATGTGGAAGATGCAGCCAACGGCATATTAAATGCTATCGAAAATGGAAGAACTGGCGAAAAATACCTTTTAGCCAATGAAAACCTAAGCTACAGTGAATTTTTTAAGAAAGTAAACCGAATTACTGATCAAAACCCAATTATGATAGCCATTCCCAATAGAATTTTGAGTCTCCTTGGATTGATTGGTGACGGTTTGAGAAAATTAAACATAAAAACAAGCATCAGCACTTCCAATATGAAAGCCCTGCAGATTTGTAATTATTATTCTAACCAAAAATCGGTAAAGGAGCTGGGAATCAAATACCAATCTATTGATAAGGCAATCGAAGATGCTGTTCAGTATTTTATTAAAAACAATACGTATTGACCTTCATTCCGTAAAAAATAAAAAAACCAGCTCTCAAAAGCTGGTTTTTATCAAATTATCTTGTTATTTTCTGAGTTACATTTTTGTTGGAAATAACACAGGCTTTGCTGCAGTTATTTGCACTTGAAATATTAACCTGTACGAGTGCCGGTAATGATCTGTATTCTTCCGTATTGTAAGGAGCTTCAGTACCATTGCTTCCACCTCCTTTAATATCATATTGTATTTGGGCAACCCCTGTAAATCCAATTGCAGGCCTGAAAGAAAGGGCTCCGGTAATGGATGAATAGGTCCATGTCCCTTGACTGTTAGTATGGACGCCGCCTGTTATATTAGGAATTACAGCGCCATTGCTATCCAAAAAACGGAATGAATTAAAATCAAGGTTGTTGTATGAAAGGGTTGGTGGATTTTGCCCATTTGCTGAAGAATAAGCCGCATCATTAAGCAAAGGATAATACGTTGATTTTATCCCAGGACATCCCGCGAACAGATCATCTGTTACTTCAGCAGCATAAGGCCTGGTAACCCCTAAGTTTCTCAATAAATGGATGTTTTTAGCAGCTCCTGTAGAAGCGGCAAAACCAATTCTAAAGGTAGAAGGAGGTGATGTATCCAGCGTTCTTACCGTATTGTTGGATATGGTAGTCTCAGTATATTTCAGAGAAGTTGGATAATAATAATTATCAATCACTTTTTCTTTCACAGTTCCATGCTGTATTTCCAGGGTTATATTGTAACCACCGGAAGGGTTGGGTACTAATGTGACATAAGCTTTACGGAATCTTCCATCATTTTCATTGAGAGGAAAGGAAGTTCCACCACTTTCAATGCTGAATTGCTGAAGACCCGTGTTTTTAATACCAATAAACTTTCCTGTTGTAGTATCCAGATAAGCAGATCTGTTGCTGCTGGAAGGGGAGGCGTTGGTAGCTGTACTGTAAAGTAATGGATAGCCATTATATCCCGCAGGCTCAGCCGACGACAGATATTGGTTTCCACGTTTACCTCTTAAAGAAATATTGCTTCGCCCATCCGCCAGTCCCACTCCAAAAATTCCATTTCTAACTCTTTCTCTCTGATTAAAGCTGGTTTTAAAATTTCCGTATTCATCCAGGCCTATCCCTAAATAAGCTCCTCTAAGCCCTTCCGTAGACTCACCTCCACGTACAAAACTATATCCCAATCCTCCACCAAAGTATCCGAGATTAAGTTGGGTTTTAGGGATAGATCCGTCTACTAAGAATATAGAGATGCCATCCCCTCCGTTGGTATTTCCTCCATAAATGGCAAATTCAAATTCGAACTTGATTCCCTGATCACTTTTGAATATTTTATCAGCCAGGATTACCCCTCCTGAAATATTATTTACACTTCGTGTCAGCCGTAATCCGTCTGTAGTAAAAGTAGCGTCATTCTGGACACCGCTTGTTGCTACTTTATAAGCTTCCTGAGGCTGTAGTCCCTGCGTAAAGTTAACAAAATACGGATATCCGGTTCCCTGTTCATTCTGCGCCTTAGTATTTTGGAAGAAAATGAACAATGAAAAAGTGAGCAAAAATCTTTTGTATCGTACAATTGAGGTCCTTTTTATCATAGCTCAATTATTTGACAACAAAAACAATATTAATAAAAGAACAGTCTGTAGCCGCTGCTTTTACATCATATTTCATGACACCGTCATCAGAAATACTAATATTACTGAATACATTAGGATCAGCATCCGTTACATAATAGTAAAGATCCTTGCTGGATGGGAAAAAAGGAATAGATACCGGAGCGCTGGTGCTCTTTGCCTTTGGAGATCCGAACTGAGTTTTATATAATGTATATAGGTCTTTAGTTCTACCAGCTGCTGTGGTAGAAGTATCAAAAGAAACACTAGGCATGTAAAACATTTTTACAGCATTATTGCTGATACATAACCAATCAGGACTGGAAGGTGTGCCTATATTTTGGCTTAAACATTTTTTATCGGTATCATAAATTAAAAGAGAATTCGCCGGATTGGAAATGGCATCCCTTTTTGCAGTAGTAAGCCTCGGAATCAACATTCCTTTATTTTGGCTATAGACATCTAAAATGGCACTTTGATCAGGATTAGAAGTATTAATCCCTACCTGGGCGAATGTAAAAGAGCTTAGTAAAAAAAATGAACTTTGTAAGAAAAAACGTTTCATCATTAGTAAATTTATTTATGTTAATAATATTTAAGTTAACAACATGGATTGTTAAAAGCATCACTGTACTTTTAAATTAAAAATGGTTTTCGTTTTTTTTAGTTTTCGGATAACGTATTGTTCCGCAGACAATATGTATAACAATTCCTTAGAATATATTATAGTCAAAGGTTAAGCATGTAAACACAGATATTAACCACAATAATGACCTACAGTCTTCATTGTTAAATGTATTTTTTTTGCTATTGTTGATTTTGCTAAGAGAATTGAAAATAGGATTAGCAATAAGTCTACTATGTCGGACTTTTAATGGTATGTAAAATAATAATATTCATAATGCTTGTGTTTCTACAAAAGTACGAATAATTCATTTACATCAGTAAATTATTGTGATTAAAATTATATTAAATTATTTTTTTGGTTTAAATATTATTTTTTAATTAATTTTTTAATTATTATGCAATTGTTTGTATTTTGTCTTTATTGCTATAAGAAATTAATAAACCAAAGTATTTCTTTAAATTATCGGTTGGAATTTCACTCCGGAAATATAAACTTAAACATCTTGCAAAATGATCCGGAAATTTGAAGATAAAACAAGCCTCTGCTCTTGCAATATAAAAAAGCAGGTATTAATCACAAAGGAGACTATTGATGATGTAATACTAGATATTAGATAAATAAGTGGTTGATTATTAGAGTATTGTTTGGGAATCGAGCCTGTTTTATAAAGTTCCTTGTTTTTGAATATTTGAACTCTCATGAGAATTTTGAAAATATTATCTGCTGAGATTTTCTAATGCCTCTTCCAGCATGACAACAAAATTGATATGTTTTGTCTTATTGCTTTCAAAAATAAAATCTTTCATACTCTGGCTTTGGTATTGGTTGAAATCTCCAATTATGGCCAGTCCGATACGATAGTTTGAGAATTTCTGCAGTATTTCACCTGCCATTTTTGTTTTCAGATCAAAAAAATCAGGAGTAATGTTTTTTTCATACAGAATTACTTTATCGAATCCCTGATAATAAATATTGCCCATGAGATCCAATCCATCCTCTGCAGATTGAATGAGCATGTCATCAGAAATTATTTCCGCTATTTTTATATTGTTGACCGTATGGGATTTGATTAACATAGCTATTCTTTATAATATCAAAGATAATGAATAAGGAAATTTTCATGAGTTATACTTTATGGAAGTAAATGTACCTATTTCCTTCCATAGATAAACCTGTCATTGTCAGACAAATCCTTCAATAGCTCTGCCTTGGAAAAGTCACTATATAATGCCAGGGTTTCCGGACCCAGCTTCTGATTGATTTCTAAAAATAAAAGACCGTGATCATTCAAATGTTTTTTACAGTCTGCTGCAATTTTTCTGTAAAAGACCAGCGCATCAGAAGTAGGAGAGAAAAGGGCCATTTTAGGTTCAAATTCTTTTACTGAATCTGCAATTTCAACCTCTTCCTCTATTCCTATATAAGGAGGATTGGAGATGATAATATCATAACATTCATTAGGCTCAAAACCAAGATAATCAGCGTGTATAAAATTGATATTCAGCTGATGGTACTCTGCGTTTTTTTGAGCAGTAGACAATGCTTTTTCAGAAAAATCTACCGATGAAACTTCAGCATCAGGAAAGTGCTTTTTTAATACCAGAGGAATGACGCCACTTCCTGTTCCGATATCCAGAATTTTTAATGCTGTAGTTTCCTTTTTTTCAGCACTGGAGGCATGCCGGGTTTCTTCAGTCCATTTACTGTCCAACCCTTCAGACCTTATATCTCTATACCTTACATTGGAAATGTATTGTTGAATCTCAGGAATAGCAATTTCGAGCATTTCCTCTGTTTCAGGGCGGGGAATCAGTACATTTTCGTCTACAAAGAATTTCATTCCGTAAAACTCTGTTTCCCCTAAAATCTGCTGATAAGGCCGTCCGGTCTTCAGCTCAGATACTAAGCTGGAAAGTTGGTTTTCATCTTCCATTAAAAGCTCCTGTTCAGAAAATCTTCTTTGCTGAAAATGATCAAAGCCTACAATTTTATGAATAAATAACGAGGATAAAAAAGCACTTTCCGACTCAGTATAAAGGTTGGAAAGTGTTTCTTTGAAATATTTTTTAAAAGCTGAAATTGTCATCTATCTTGTAAAAACCAGTTTTGTATCTGTAGATTTATCTTCGTCAATTCTGTAACCTTCATAATTGAAAGCCTTTACATCATTGAGCGTTTTGGCATTCGTTTCTGCGCAGAACCTCACAACAAGACCTCTTGCATGCTTGGTGTATACTACTATTGTTTTGAGCTTACCGTCTTTCAATTCATAGAAATCAAAATCAATCACGGTGTGATTTAATTTTTTTCTGTCAATCACCTTTCCATATTCATTGCTGGCAAGATGAAGCAGAACTTCTCCTTTTTTCATTTCAGAATTCAGCTGCGCTGTAATTTTCTCTCTCCAGAATTCATACAGGTTTTTATACTCTTCGAACGCAAAAGGGCGCCCCATTTCAAGCCTGTAAAGCATTACCTTATCAGAAGGTTTCAAAAGACCATATAATCCGGAAAGCATTCTGTGATTTTTTTGCAGATACTCTATAGAAGCCTTATCAAGGGTTTTAGCATCTAAACCTCTGTATACTTCACCTGTGAAAGCAAACAGGGCAGGTGCAGACTCTTTGGCGGTAGGCTTTGATTTCCATTTTTGATTTCTTTCCCAGTTTTCATCAGCCAGCTTGGTTGATATTTCCATTAATTCAGAAAGATATTTTGGTGATTTTTCTTTTAAATAAGACTGTATAAGTGCTGCATCTTCAATGAATCTTGGAGTAGAAGATCTCAACAGGTCTGTTGAATTTTCTATATTCATTAATTTGGCAGGCGATGTTACAATTTTCATAATGTTAAAATACAGATAAGTTTTTTGAATCCATAAAATTCAGAACCATCACAGAAATAAAGGTAAGCATGCAATGGCATTGAACAGGATGTTAAAGTTTTGAATGTTATTTTTTACAATAGGGCAAAAATTTTCAATAGTGGCAGAGAAAGAATAGGTAAATCATAAGCAACTGGAAGGCAAAAAATGCAAATGTAGCCGGATGCTTATAGGCTATGCTGTTGAAACGCTATATCTCAGGTGAACCTGATTATATTATTCCTTTTCCCTGGCGGATGATTTCCGGTTCTCCCGAAGTAAGATCTACAATGGTAGAAGCTACATTATCACCATATCCCGAATCAATGACAATGTCTACAAGATGGTCATATTTCTCAGCAATCAGTTCAGGATCTGTAGAATACTCAATAATTTCATCATCATCTCTTATGGATGTTGACGCAATTGGATGTCCCAGTTTTTCAACGATAAGCTGCGGAATAGGATGATCCGGAACACGGATACCAATTGTTTTGTGTCCTTTATAAGCTAACGGCAAACTTTTATTAGCTTCAAGGATAAATGTAAAAGGTCCCGGCAGATGACTTTTCAGAAATCTGAATATCGAGGTGTCGATAGGTCTCGTAAAGTCAGAAAGATGGCTGAGATCGTTACATATAATTGAAAATTTTGCTTTTTCCAGCTTTATTTTTTTCAATTGAGCCAGTTTTTCCATGGCTTTTATATCAAAAATGTTACAGCCTAACGCATAAATTGTATCCGAAGGGTATATAATAAGCCCTCCGTTATTGAGTGTTTTAATAACCTCGTTTACAAGATTTTCCTGAGGATTGTCCGGGTATATTTTTAGTATTTTTGCCATAAAACAAAGATACAAATAATAAAATAGTTTTCATAAAAGTCCCTTATTTAAAAGAAAAATTAGGATTTTTAAAAAAAAGTCGTACATTTGCAATCCAATATCGCGGGATGGAGCAGTAGGTAGCTCGTCGGGCTCATAACCCGAAGGTCATCGGTTCGAGTCCGGTTCCCGCTACTAAGTTAAGTGCTTTCGGTAAGCACTCTAAAAATACACCGCGGGATGGAGCAGTAGGTAGCTCGTCGGGCTCATAACCCGAAGGTCATCGGTTCGAGTCCGGTTCCCGCTACTAAGTAAGTGCTTTCGGTAGGCACTCTAAAAATACACCGCGGGATGGAGCAGTAGGTAGCTCGTCGGGCTCATAACCCGAAGGTCATCGGTTCGAGTCCGGTTCCCGCTACTAAGTAAGTGCTTTCGGTAGGCACTCTAAAAATACACCGCGGGATGGAGCAGTAGGTAGCTCGTCGGGCTCATAACCCGAAGGTCATCGGTTCGAGTCCGGTTCCCGCTACTAAGTTAAGTGCTTTCGGTAAGCACTCTAAAAATACACCGCGGGATGGAGCAGTAGGTAGCTCGTCGGGCTCATAACCCGAAGGTCATCGGTTCGAGTCCGGTTCCCGCTACTCAATGAGAGAAGCAATACGTATTGCTTCTCTTTTTTTATGTGTGAAAATGAATGGTTACTCTGAAAGACGGAGGATCGGAGGATCAGGGATTAGTCTCAAAAGTTGGGGGTCAGGTTATCAAAAATTTAGTAACAAAAGCTGAGTGAAACGTTTATAAACACTTTAGTTTATTTTAAGTTTAAACTGATTGGAATAAAAAGTACACTTAAGCAAAAAATCTTTGATTTTTTTAAAGCTTACGTGGACTTCAGTGAGCTTATTTTCAAAATTTTATTAAACTTAAGTGTTCAAAAAACTTTGTGACTTTTGACTGCGTCGAAATAACATTCATCGACTGAAAGGAGATAATCTTCGATTTGTGGTCAAAATAAAAAATGTAAACAAGTTCAATATCCAAATAAAAATAAATTGAGATGTTTATTTTTTAATTTAATTCAATTGGATTATTATCATGTATTTTACTTTCTTTTATTTTAACATCTAAATTTTTTAGAAAATTTTGCTTTTCTTCATTGCTTTTAAAAATAATATCGCCAGTAAAAGCTTCATCCCTATATCTTTCCAAAGGACTCTTTTTAGATATTTCTTTATACTCATTTAAAGTAATCGGTTTTACATCTTTATAAGTGTCATCATTTAAAACAACGTAATTAGACTTTTGTTTTTCTAAAGATATAATTTCAAATGAATGAGTGTTTGTTTTATCATATACTTTTAGAATTAGCCCAGGTAAACCACAAAATTTATAAGGTCCATCGGAAACTGGAAGTTCTGTAGTAAACCAGGCGGTCCATTCTCTTCCGGCAAAATTAGCTGTTGCTTTTTGAGTTGTGTACTCTAATATTTTTTCTTTTTCATTTGAAATCTTCCAATCTATTTTCCTGTCATCTTTAACTTTTAAAACCGGATTGGCCATATGGTTAGGAGTATAAAAGTATATTATGCCATCGTTATTTTTTTCAACTACATATTTTATTTTCATTGAGGCGTCTGGAAACAGCATAACTCCTTTTTTAGACATTACTGCCATAGTGGAGTCAGATATAATATGCTTTAGCCCGGTGAAAATAGACTGCTTTTCTTTGTTATTAAAGTCTAAAACTACAATTTCATCAGTGATGATGTCTCTTTTTAAAGTATCTGTCACAAATTTATAGTTATAGGTCAATCTAATATTCTGAGAAAAATATATAGAAGGTAGAAAAAAACAAAAAAGAAGTAAATTTTTCATGTATTAAAAATTATGAGGGCAAAGTGTATGGAACTCTTCTTCATCTCCAATCATTGTTTTCGTTTCCTGAAATTTGTTTAAGAGGTTTGATAAATATATAAAATAATTTTATTCCTATTGAGGGTAGATACATTTTATTATTGATGATTTTTCAAGATTGGTTGATTGGCGATTTTCTTATCGCTATCAGCATTTCCGGACTTCAGTTCGATTGCCAGCCTTATGCATATGATGAATAATATTTATAAAAAAACTACCTTTTTAAGGTAGTTTACAGGTTTTTGAGCTCTAAAGATATATCCGTTAATTCAGATTTATTTTTGTACAAAAATACTGTGCGGAATAAGAATATCATCTCCTTCTCTGCCATATTGAGGTACAATAAATCCTTTTGGTTCATATCTGTTTGTACCGGAATTATAATACCAGTTGGCACAGCCACTTATCTGTAGTTTTATGTGATAGATATGATCATATGCTGCTTCCTGAAATTCCCCAAAATCGGGAAGCGACTGGTGAAGATCATCCAGCTCCTGGCCGTACGCATCATGCAGCCTCATAGCCTCTGTACAGGCTTCCTGATAAGAGAGCTTGTACTGATGACTTAGAATAAAGATGATATTGAGACTTTCAGTTTCTATTTCAAGCTCTTTTTTCAGAGAGGCAAAATCATTCTGGATGACAATAATCAGGGAAAGGAGCTCTCTGCAGCGCTGTACAACGGGATGATTATAAATATGAACTGGCAGTGCAAAATTAGTGGCAGGATCTATAAGGTCACCATAAGGCCACATACCGATTGAATATTTCCGGAAACTGAGGTAATGAGCAAGCAGGGGATAGGTTCTGATTTCAGCTTGTTTGAAAGGTATTTCCTCCGCCATGCCATACATGATAAATTCATAAAAATTGATAGATACACGATCTATCCAGAATTGGGGCATTCCATTCGCCACCCATTCTTTTCTTGCCTGTGCCATCTGCCGCAGAATTCCAATTTCATCCGGATGCGGCTCATCCCCCATCATGACTTCATAGACTCTATCGGCCATTGCTTTAAGTTCTTTTGCCGGTGTTAATCCGAAATAGTCATCAAAAAGTGTGATATAGATCATCAACCTGGCACAAGGACGCATACGTTCTATAGAATCACAAGTCGGATTCATATAAGTAGCAACCCGGGACAGAAATTGAGGTTTACATCTTTTTATTCCTTCTTCAGAAATAAAAGTGTAATCCTCATCATACCAGGTTTTTTCTTCCTCATCAAAGGCATTGGCAATAGGGCTGTTGACTGTTGGCCAGGGATAATGACATTGGGGAACTATTAATTCTTCTCTCATGGTTTATTTTTATAAAGTAAGTTGATAATCTTATGTTTTGTCTTCAGTTTTTCTGATTTGACATCCTGAACTCCGTGTTTATTTAAGATGGTAATTAAGATCAGACAAGCTTATTGTTGTTTTTCAAATTTTTAATCCAATATTCACGGTCAACATGTTTTATCTCTAAATCAAGAGACTGTTCATCAGTACCATATTTGGCAATGGCAAAACCTTCTTGAGTATAGCGTTTAGTTCCCGACTCATAATAGAAGGCATTGAGGCCATGGATCATTATCTTTACATGATATATATAATCTTCTACCATTTCCTGATAAAATCCAAAATCAGGTAAACAGGTCGTTATAGAATCAATTTCCCTAACCATCTCATCATGTATTTTGAGCGATTCTACGATGGCTTCTTCCAATGGAACTTTATACTCATGCATTACAACCAGAATAATATTCAGTGTTTCATTATCTGTAGCCAGTTCTTTTCTTATCGATGCAAAATCATTCTGAATAGCAATGATCATTGATTGAAGCTCTCTTAGCCGGTTCATGGCAGGATGCTCGTGAATGTGTACGGGTAGGGCTTGCCCCATTGCAGCCTCTGTTAGGTTAACAAAGACCTTCTGTCCGATAGAGTACATTCGGATCAATAAATAACGGCCAATCGAGGGATAGGTATTGCTTAATTTAAATGGGGTTTCTTCCATCACACCATAGGTAAAATATTCTTGAAACTCCCTTGCCATACGTTCTATCCAGAATAACGGCATTCCATTTGCAATCCATTCTTTCCGGGCAGCTGCCATTTGACGGAAAATACCGATTTCATCTGGTTGAGGGTCTTTTTCCAGCATGATTTCATAAGTGCGATCAGCGAAGGCTTTCAGCTCATCCAGCGGCATAATACCTACATAATCATCCATTATGGTATGATAGTAACCACAACGTAATATGGGGCGCATGATTTCAGGATTACTTGTAACAGGCCACATGTTAAAGACAAAATCATATAACTGCTGCTTTCCGTATCTGTTTCTTGTTTTTTCCTCCAAAAAACCATAATCTTCTTTAAGCCATTTCTCCTCTTCGGGAAACTCTGTAAAAGGGCTGAAAACTCTCGGCCATGGATAACTGGGAATAGGGACATATACTGTTTTCATAGTTGTTTTTATTATATTAAATTTTTATGAAAATAATTAATCTGTTCTGCATGTAGATTGATAATGTCGGACCAGAGATAATTACTTCCTGGGAATAATTTGCTTCGTCAAATTCTTCTATATAAGCCTGTTTAAACTAATTAAAAATGTAGGTACAAAGCTGGGTGAAACGCTATAAACACTTTAGTTTATTCTAAGTTTAAGCTGATTAAAAATAAAAAATACACGTAAGCAAAAAATCTTTGATTTTTTTAAAATTTATGTGAGCTTTATTAAACTTAAGTGTTCAAGAAACTTTGCGGCTATGTTGAATCTTCGATTTGTGGTTAAAATAAAAGTTTACATGAGCTCTATTCATAATATTTAAAATCTATTTTAATAGGATGGTTAAGTAGTCAAAATGAAAGCATTTTTAGTAAACAATAAACTTAATTTAATTTCAATTAAAGATTGCTGTAGTACATTTTATACTACTTTGCTATTTACTAAATTTAACATGGTTGAGCTTTTCCTTCAGTTCTCTCGCTTCTGGAAACTCCATTGCATTGTAACGGTCCAGTTTTGTAGATATATTTTTCCATCCACTGAGCACCATACTCATATAGTGTACCCAGTTTACAACAGCATCCTGCCATATTCCAAAATCAGGCAAAGAAGCCTGTAGTTCTATGAATTCTTTCAGATCTTCATTATGAAGGCGCAAATCTTCAAGACAGGCTTCTTTCAAAGACATCTGACGTTCATGCTGGATTACCTTTACAATATTGTAATAAATACTGTCGGTTGCTTCATCTTTCAATACAGACTGTACTTCATTGAAAAAGGTAACCAGATGACAGGCCAGTGTCTGTAAACGGATGATCACCGGGTGCTCATGGATCTCCTTCGGAAGAATAATT